>NZ_BCUF01000004.1 GCF_001591145.1 Vibrio harveyi NBRC 15634 = ATCC 14126 = KCTC 12724
GGTTACTTGGGTATATCAATACAAAAAGAGCCGCCTAAGCGACTCTTTATCAATATTTTCGGACTGTATTAGTCAATTTTACCGTGGCACTGTTTGTACTTTTTACCGCTGCCACATGGACAAGGCTCATTACGACCCACTTTACGCTCTTCACGAACCATTGGTTGGTTAGACGTTTCTTCAGACTCTTCGCCTTCAGTTAGTGGGTTTTGTGCTGCTGCGTGTTGAGCTTGGGCACGACGAGCTGCTTCTTCAGCTTGCGCGCGACGTTGCTCTTCCATACGCTCAACTTCTTCTTGTTGTTGAACACGTACGCGAGATAGCACGGTAATCACATCCGTCTTAAGCGCTTCTAGTAAACCTTCAAACAGTTCAAACGACTCACGCTTGTACTCTTGTTTCGGGTTCTTCTGCGCATAACCACGTAGGTGAATACCTTGACGTAGGTGATCCATTGCCGCTAGATGCTCTTTCCAAAGCGTGTCTAGCGTTTGAAGCATAACTGACTTCTCGAAGTTGCGAAGTACTTGCGCACCGACTACTTCTTCTTTCGCTTTGTAGACTTCAACTGCTAGGTTGATGATCTTCTCACGCAACGCTTCTTCGTATAGCTTGTCGTCTTCTTCAAGCCATTGCTTAATAGGCGCATCTAGATCGAAGTCCGCTTTCAAACGCTCTTGAAGACCTTCCACATCCCACATATCTTCTAGAGATTGTGGTGGAATGTATTCATCGATGATCGCAGTAACAACATCTTCACGGTTTTGTTCGATCATATCGCTAATGTCGTCAACGCTCATTAGCTCATCACGTAATTCGTAAACTACTTTACGCTGATCATTTGCTACATCATCGTATTCAAGAAGCTGTTTACGGATGTCGAAGTTACGACCTTCCACTTTACGTTGTGCTTTTTCGATTGAACGAGACAACATCTTAGATTCAATCGCCTCACCTTCTTCCATACCGCTTTGGATAAGGCTAGCCATACGATCTGAAGTGAAGATACGTAGTAGTGAATCTTCCATCGATAGGTAGAAACGAGATGAACCTGCGTCACCTTGACGACCTGAACGACCACGTAACTGGTTATCGATACGACGAGATTCGTGACGCTCAGTACCAATGATGTGCAGACCACCTGATTCTAGTACTTGATCGTGAACTTGTTTCCACTCAGCTTTGATAGCATCGATCTGTTCTTTGGTTGGATCTTGAAGCGCTTCGACTTTCGCTTGCCAGCTACCACCCAACACGATATCCGTACCACGACCAGCCATGTTAGTCGCGATCGTTACCGCACCAGGTGTACCCGCTTCTGCAACGATCTCTGCTTCGCGTTCGTGGAACTTAGCGTTCAGTACATTGTGTTTAATCTTAGCTTTCTTAAGTGCGTTAGAGAGTAGCTCTGATTTCTCGATAGAAACCGTACCTACTAGAGATGGTTGACCTTTCTCTACGCGCTCTTTGATGTCTTCGATAATTGCAGCGAATTTCTCAGCTTCAGTACGGTAAACTACGTCTGGCATATCGTTACGGATCATAGGTTTGTTGGTTGGGATAACCACTGTCTCTAGACCGTAAATCGATTGGAATTCGAATGCTTCTGTATCCGCTGTACCTGTCATACCTGACAGTTTTTCGTATAGGCGGAAGTAGTTCTGGAAGGTGATCGATGCCAGCGTTTGGTTTTCGTTTTGAATCTTAACGCCTTCTTTCGCTTCAACCGCTTGATGAAGACCTTCAGACCAACGACGACCCGGCATTGTACGACCGGTATGTTCATCGACGATCACAACTTCGCCGTCATCATTGACGATGTAATCTACATTGCGTTCAAACAATACGTGTGCACGAAGCGCTGCATTAACGTGGTGTAGTAGGCTGATGTTAGTTGGAGAGTAAAGTGTATCGCCCTCTTCCATCAGACCATTTTTCACCATTAGTTCTTCAACGAATTCTTGACCCGTTTCCGTTAAGTGAACTTGTTTAGATTTCTCATCAACCGTGTAGTGACCGTCGCCGCGGTATTCTTCAGAGTCTTCTTTATCTTGCTTTTGAAGATTTGGAATAAGCAGGTTAATACGAGTGTATAGATCCGAGCTATCTTCTGCTGGACCAGAGATGATCAGAGGAGTACGAGCTTCATCGATAAGGATTGAGTCCACTTCATCGACAACTGCGAAAAAGCGTTCACGTTGAACACGGTCTTCATTGCGGAAAGCCATGTTGTCACGTAGGTAGTCAAAGCCAAACTCGTTGTTTGTACCGTAAAGGATATCAGCTTGGTAAGCTTCTTTTTTCGCTTGAGGAGGCATGTTTGGCACGTTCACGCCAACTGTCATACCTAAGAATTCAAATAGTGGACGGTTAGTCTCAGCATCACGTGTTGCTAGGTAGTCGTTCACTGTGACTACGTGTACACCTTTACCTGGAAGTGCGTTTAGGTAAGCAGGAAGGGTTGCAGTTAAAGTTTTACCTTCACCAGTGCGCATTTCCGCAATTTGACCGCCGTTCAGTACCATACCACCGATAAGCTGAACGTCGAAGTGACGCATACCGTAAACACGCTTAGATGCTTCACGAACCGTAGCAAAAGCTTCTGGAAGTAGCTTATCAAGAGTCTCACCTTGCTCTAGGCGCTCACGGAACTCAACAGTTTTCGCTTTTAGCTCTTCATCAGAAAGTGCTTCGAACGTTGGTTCGTAGTTATTAATCTCTTTTACAATTTTTCTAAGGCGGCGCAGTGTTCGGTCGTTGCGACTGCCAATTACTTTTGTCAGTAGCTTAGTTATCATTTTTCGTGAATCTCTCTTTAATCAGACCGTTCCCGATCTACTCGTAATGCCTTCAGTCTCTGCCAGTTTGGAACTAAGAATACTGAGATAAATCATTTATCAAAGATATTGAGTTCAAACATCCATATTTCAAGGCTAAATTTTGAATCAATGTGGCTTAGTGTAAGGATTTTTCGTCGATACAACCATAAATAGACGTATTTGTTTGAAGCACTCGTAAGTTTTTAGACAAACTGATGATGTATTAGCCACTATTACCCCCTCATCAAAGCGCAAAGTCAGTATTTTATAAGCCATTCTTTAGAAGAATCAGCCTCTAGTGGCTAAGTTCAAATCGTCGCTATGAGCTGAAGATAAAGGCAATAATGTAAACCATCGCCCAGTAGAAAGCTGCTTTTGAATACCCATATCTCAACAAAATTAGATTTTACCTATGTAAGATCATAATTTTATCGCCTTCACTTAAAAAGGATCCTAAGTTTGGTGTTCAACGTTAAAAGATCATAATGGTAAGAAAAGGATCGGCAACGCCTTGCCAAGCGGTAAAAAGTGGCAATGTTTCACTATTCGCCATTGCCATTTCTAATAGGCATTTACAGGACATCTGTATTCATTGAAAGTAATATCTTCACAGAAGATCGTTGAACGATCATTTGCAGAACGCTTCACATGCTGCCAAAAGCCTATGTCAAACAAAGCGTACGTCAGAAATATAGACTCAACATTCAGATACTAAAAAGCCAGGCATTGCCTGGCTTTTTTAATCTGTTTGCGCTGTTTATTACGCTAAAACCATGTTTGGTTCTGCAAAAGCAACTGGTGAACCCACTTCTTCTTCGAATGTTGTCCATTCCCATGCTTCTTGATCCGCAAGAACTGCACGTAGAAGTTGGTTGTTTAGACCGTGACCTGATTTGAAAGCACGGAACTCACCGATAATGGCATGACCACACATGTAAAGGTCACCAATAGCATCTAGTACTTTGTGAGTAACAAACTCATTATCAAAGCGTAGACCTTCTTCGTTAAGAATACGGTAATCATCCAGTACAATTGCATTATCGAAACTACCACCAAGAACTAAGTTCTGAGACTGTAAGTATTCAATATCACGCATGAAACCAAACGTACGTGCGCGAGAAATTTCACGAACGAAACCTTGAGATGAGAAATCAAACAGAAGACGTTGCTCGTCTGATTCAATCGCAGGGTGGTTAAAGTCGATTTCGAAGTCCATACGGAAGCCATTAAATGGAACAAACTCTGCCCACTTATCGCCATCTTCAAAACGAACTGGTTTCTTAATACGAATAAAACGCTTAGGTGCATTTTGCGTTTCAACACCAGCTTGCTGTAGCAGGTATACAAACGGGCTTGCACTGCCATCCATAATAGGAATTTCAGGAGCGTCTACTTCGACAATAATATTGTCGATACCCATACCAGCAAGTGCTGCATTCAAGTGTTCTACAGTTGAAATTCGCACGCCTTCATCGTTCACCAATGCTGTACATAGCATAGTGTCACGAACAGACGCTGGGTCAGCTGGAAAATCTACAGGTGGGTTTACATCTGTACGACGGTAAATGATACCTGTGTTTGCAGCAGCTGGGCGCAGAGTAAGTGTGACTTTACGACCAGAGTGGAGACCCACACCAGTTGTTTTCACTATTTCTTTCAGAGTACGTTGTCTGATCATCTGCTTGCCTCTCTAAAATATGCTACAAAACACGGTCGTCTGTAACGTCGACCGTGAATGCTACCATAATCTTGAGCTATGTCAAATTTATGGGTTAAAGATTAATCAGCCTGACGACGCAAAAATGCCGGGATATCTAAATAACCACTTTCCTTCTCTTGCTTAGGAGCGGCAGAACTCTGACCCGCAGAAGCTGGAGAAGAAGAAACTGTGTTTGTCGGCTGAGGAGTTACCTGTGGCTTCTCTTGCACTGGAGTAGTTTGCAAAGTCTGTGCCGGTTTCTCTTCAGCTTGTGGTGCCGCAGCTTGCTGTTGTGGTTGAGCTTGCGGAGTCGCAGTTGGTGCTACTTTCGCTTTGCCACCAGCAACTAGCGTAATGTCTGGTTTTTTCTCGTTGCCGATACCTGTCGCAACAACTGTTACGCGGATTTCATCAGTCATATCTGGGTCTAGAGAAGTACCGATAACTACGGTTGCATTGTCAGAAGCAAATGCTTTCACTGTGTTACCAACAGTCTCAAACTCATCAAGACGCATATCCAGACCAGCAGTGATGTTAACAAGAACACCACGAGCACCAGCTAGATCGATGTCTTCTAGAAGTGGGCTAGAAATTGCCATTTCCGCTGCCTCTTCTGCACGATCTTCGCCTTTCGCGATACCGCTACCCATCATTGCGTGACCCATTTCAGACATCACAGTACGTACGTCTGCAAAGTCGACGTTGATCATGCCAGGGCGAGTAATTAGCTCCGCAATACCTTGAACAGCGTTCTTAAGAACGTCGTTCGCACTTGCGAAAGCTTCTAATAGCGTTACACCACGACCAAGTACTTTAAGTAGCTTTTCGTTTGGAATTGTGATCAAAGAGTCAACATGCTTAGACAGCTCATCGATACCTTGCTCAGCAAATGCCAAACGCTTTTTGCCTTCAAAGCTGAACGGTTTTGTTACGACCGCAACAGTAAGAATGCCAAGCTCTTTAGCTACTTCAGCAATAACAGGTGCTGCACCAGTACCTGTACCGCCACCCATACCTGCTGCGATAAACACCATATCGGCACCAGTTAGGGAATCTTTAATTCTATCTCTGTCTTCGAGAGCTGCCTCACGGCCGACCTGTGGATTCGCACCTGCACCCAGACCTTTAGTGATATCACCACCAATCTGAATGACATTGCCAACGCTTGTCTTACGAAGTGCTTGCGCATCAGTGTTGACGCTGATGAATTCCACACCTTCGATGGATTCACGCACCATGTGTTCAACGGCGTTACCACCGCCGCCACCAACTCCAACGACCTTGATTACTGCATCGTCAGACATTTCCATCATCGGTTCAAACATGTGTTGTCTCCGTTTATCCTGCAACTCAGGTTAAAACTCTTTTTGTATCCAATTACGCAATTTACCGAAAAAGCCAGTAACAGATGAGCGCTTAGGTTCATTATAATCGCTATCGTCGCTAGACTGCATGTCTCTTGCGTAATGAAGTAATCCAACTGCCGTAGAATGGTACGGCTCTTTTACATAGTCAGTTAACCCGCTGACTTCAAGCGGTTTGCCAACCCTTACTTGGTTGCGGAATACGCGTTCCGCACATTCTACCACTCCTTCGATTTGCGCAGCACCGCCGGTAAGAACTACACCCGCAGCGAGATGGTGCTTAATGCCCTCTTCGCGCAATTTCGCTTGTACAGAGTCGATAGTTTGGTTAACCAGTCCCATAAGCTCAGAGTATCGTGGTTCAATCACTTCTGACAACGTCTGACGTTGCAGACTACGTGAAGGTCGACCACCTACGCTAGGAACGTTAACCGTGTCATCCTTACTGACTAGTTCGCTCAAGGCACAGCCATATTTGACTTTTATTTCTTCAGCATCGCTCACTGGCGTACCAAAAGCAAAAGCAATATCGCTAGTTACTGCATTTCCTGCGTAAGAAAATACTTCAGTGTGACGTAACGCACCACCGGTCCAGATAGAAATGTCCATCGTGCCGGCACCGATATCAACCACACAAACCCCAAGCTCTCTTTCATCCTCGGTGATCACTGCATTACTTGCAGCAAGCCCAGAAAACACAAGTTGCTCTACTTTAAGACCACAACGTTCTACAGCCTTAATAATATTGCGTGCCATATCATTATGGCATGAGATCAAATGGACACTGACTTCCATTCTCACTCCTGATAAACCAAGTGGGTTTTTAATGCCCTCTTGGTAGTCGATGGTGAACTCTTGTGGAATCACATGAAGGATTCGCTGTTCATCACCGATTTTAATCGATTTTGCAGTATGGATAGCGCGATCCATATCTTCCTGAGACACTTCCTCATCAGATATGGTGCCCATGCCTTTTTCAATTCGGCTTGCGATATGCTTACCAGACAACGAAATAAATACTCGGCTGATTTGGCATTCCGCCATCAACTCAGCTTGATCAATTGCGCGTTGTACTGATTTTACAACCGACTCCAAATCATTCACGCCGCCTTTATCCATGCCACGTGAAGGGCTGCTACCCGCACCAATAATATTTATTTGGCCATCCGGTAGAATCTCACCCACTAGAGCTGATACGGTTGCAGTGCCTATATCAAGACCAACAATAATGTTGTCATCAGCGGCCTTAGTCATTCGTACTCTCTTGTTCTAACTCATGTTCAGGGAACCAACCAACTGCGGCTCCCGTATCGTACCTAAGATCGATATAACTGATTCTTTGAGTGTCACTGCCGAGCTTGTTATAAAGCAAAAAGAAGCGCTCTATCCGCTCATCCAGAGACTCTTTACCGAGCTCTAGTCGAATACCGTTATCAAGGATGATCTGCCAAGCTCGTCGTTCGTTTAACACTAATGACGAAATAGCCAGCCCCAACGTTTGGAACTTAGGACGGAGATCGCGATAGGTTTGCAAAACTTCCGGTCCAGTCTCATTGGGACCATATAACTTAACTTTTTCTTCCTTTAGCAGGCCAACATCACCATTAAATACTAAGCCATTAGCATCTAACAGCTCATTGCCATTCCAGATGGCAACGGGTTGATGTTCTGTCAAAAATACTTTTACCGTGTCTGGCCATTGCTTACGAATCGCAGCATGCGCGACCCATGGAAGGGCTTCGACACTTTGCTGCAACACATCAATGTCTTGAGACATAAAGGTGCCAATATGATCAATTTGTCCAAACGCTGCTTGCACATCGTCTGCTGTGACATACTCCAGTTTTCCCTGAAGTACAATTTTGGAGAGAGGTAACCTTTGGTCATCCCACATCCAACTGATCGCTGAGTACAAAACAGAACTAATTAAGGTCACCACAACAAAGAAAAATAGCGCACCCAAGATTTTATCTTGACGACCACGGTTATTGTCCGTGTTAAGTCGCTCTTCATTCAGTGCAATATTCAACAACGTCTTCGTTTCCTGACTTTTGTCCTGTACTTTTCACCGTGTTAGTACACATTGGCAAAAGC
The DNA here is from genome assembly GCF_001591145.1 of Vibrio harveyi NBRC 15634 = ATCC 14126 = KCTC 12724. GTDB lineage: Bacteria > Pseudomonadota > Gammaproteobacteria > Enterobacterales > Vibrionaceae > Vibrio > Vibrio harveyi. The sequence continues at coordinate 7,977 of NZ_BCUF01000004.1, forward strand.
ATTGACTTTAACCTTGGGATTATACTGAGCTCTTGTAAACTATCAAACACTGATAGTGATAAATCACAACGTTCTTGACGCAAAATCGAGATCTAGGTCTTTCTCTGCACTTTGCGCCCGTCCCTATTGTTAGCCAAGCATCTTATTTATATTCAATTCAAGAGCAGCAAGCTGCTTGGCAACTTTACCAACATCACCTGCGCCTTGAGTCAAAATCAGGTCGCCATCTTGTATAACGTTAGCCAAAACTGAAGGTAATTGCTCGATTTCTGGGACAAAAATTGGATCGACCTTTCCGCGACTACGAATAGTGCGGCATAAAGCACGTCCATCCGCGCCGGCAATCGGTTTTTCGCCCGCTGCGTATACATCCAACATGATCAGAACATCCACTTGCTCCAGCACATTCGCAAAGTCATCGTATAAGTCACGGGTACGGCTATAACGATGAGGCTGGAAAATCATGACGAGACGTTTATCCTGCCAGCCACTGCGTGCTGCGTTAATCGTCACGTCCACTTCTGTTGGGTGATGACCATAGTCATCGACAAGCATTGCATGACCATTACCAGTATCGAACTCGCCTAAATGATCAAATCGACGACCTGTACCTTGTGTACCCGCCATTGCTTTTAAGATCGCTTCATCACTGATGTCGTCTTCTGTAGCAACCGCAATCGCTGCAGATGCGTTCAATGCGTTATGGCGACCAGGGATGTTCAGCGTGATATCCAGGTTTGCACGACCTTCGCGAACCACAGTGAACTTGCCCTGTTGACCTTCTTGATGGTAATTCTCTATGCGCACATCAGCGTCTTCAGAGAAGCCGTAAGTTATCACTTGGCGACTAATACGTGGAATAAGCTCACGAATGACTGGATCGTCAATACAGACAATAGCTTGACCATAAAAAGGCAAGTTGTGAAGAAAATCGATGAATGTCTGCTTCAACGTTTCGAAATCGCCACCGTAAGTATCCATGTGGTCAGCTTCGATGTTCGTCACGATGCTTACCATAGGTTGTAGGTGCAAAAATGAAGCATCACTTTCATCTGCTTCTGCAATCAGAATTCGGCTCGAACCTAAGCGTGCATTTGTACCTGCACTCTTAACTAAACCACCGTTAACAAACGTTGGGTCAAGACCTGCTTCAGAATAGATTTGCGTAACTAGAGCAGTCGTCGTCGTTTTACCGTGTGTACCCGCAACAGCAATCCCGTGACGGAAGCGCATTAATTCAGCAAGCATCTCTGCTCGACGCACGATAGGGATACGCAACTCACGTGCTGCCATCACTTCTGGGTTTTCTTCGTTGATCGCGGTTGAAACCACAACAACACTGGCTTTTTCAACATTACTTGCTTGGTGACCGATAAATACCGTCGCACCTTTTGATACTAAACGCTCTGTCACTGGGTTCTCTGATAAATCAGAGCCTGTGATTTGGTAGCCTTCGTTCAACAGCACTTCTGCAATGCCGCTCATGCCCGCACCACCAATACCGATGAAGTGGATGGATTTCACGCGGCGCATCTCTGGCACCATTGCGCGAATCTGAGCTAAGTCTTGTGTATGTTGGATAGTCATCAATTCTATTCTCAATAATTCGTTAACGCTTTTCGGTCAAAGCGACAATGGCTTGTGCGACAACTCGGTCCGCATTCAATTTTGCAGCGCCACGCGCTTGCTCTGCCATTGTAAGTAAAGCATGTCGATCCAATTGTTGGATCTGCTGAGTCAGTGACTCAACGGTTAAATCTGGTTGTTCAATCATTTTCGCTGCACCGCAATCCACTAAGTGATCTGCATTTAATGCTTGCTGACGGTCTTTATGCATAAACGGAACGAAGATAGCACCCACACCAGCAGCAGACACTTCAGATACCGTTAGCGCGCCTGAGCGACAAACCAGTAAGTCTGCCCACGCATAAGCTTGCGCCACATCATCGATAAACTCTGTTACCTCTGCATTCACCACGCCATTGCCTTGGTATGCTGCGTTGACTTCTTCCGCTGCGCCTTTGCCCGCTTGATGGCGAATAATGTAATCTTGACCCAATTTCGCCATCACTTCTGGCAGAGTTTGGTTAAGAATGCGTGCGCCTTGGCTGCCACCCATAACCAGAATGCGAATTGGACCTTGGCGTTCTTGCATGCGTTCGGTTGGCGCGACCAATTGAGTCACGTCTTCACGAACTGGGTTACCAACCACTTCGGCATTTGGAAAAGCGCCCGGGAAAGCTTGAAAAACCTTCTTAGCGATTTTTGATAACCATTGATTCGTTAAACCTGCTACTGCATTTTGCTCGTGCAATACGACAGGGATTCCGCTCACCCAAGCCGCAATACCTCCGGGACCACTGACATAGCCGCCCATGCCCAGCACTGCATCGGGTTGCCAGCGCTTCATATGAGTGCGAGCTTGCATGATGGCATTAATAATCTGAAATGGTGCCGCAAGAAGGCGCTTAACGCCTTGACCTCGTAGACCTTTTACTTTGATAAAGTCGATTTCGATACCGTGTTTTGGCACCAAATCAGCTTCCATTCTATCCGCGGTACCCAACCAGCGAATTTCCCAACCTTGCTCTTGTAGCTGCTTAGCTACCGCTAGACCAGGGAATACGTGACCGCCAGTACCACCAGCCATCACCATCAAACGTTTATTTTTCTTCATCGACTTGTTGTTCTGATTCTTTCTTGCCGTGCTTTAAGCGGCATTCATGATCGATACGCAGCAAGATAGACACCGCCACGGACATAATAATAAGACTCGAACCACCATAACTGATCAGTGGAAGAGTAAGACCTTTGGTTGGAACGATACCGGCAGCAGCGCCGACGTTAACCAACGTCTGGAAGGCAAACCAAATACCAATACCAAATGCGAGGTAACCACCAAACATTTCGCCTTCTTCGAACGCTCGTTTGCCAATGTAAACCGCTTTAAGCACCAAGCTGAAAATCAGCATTAGCACTAACACGACACCAACAAAACCCAGCTCTTCAGCCAGTACCGCAAACACGAAGTCAGTGTGCGCTTCAGGTAGGTATTCAAGTTTTTGGATTGAGTTACCAAGACCTTGACCAAACCACTCACCGCGACCAAATGCCATTAAAGATTGCGTTAGCTGATAACCACTACCGAATGGGTCTTCCCAAGGGTCTAAGAACGAAGTGACACGACGAATACGGTATGGCTCGACCAAAATCAAGCCAACAACAGCCGCAATACCGGCAATCATTAGAGCCAAGAATTGTGTCAGCTTCGCCCCTGCAATGAACAACATGCCAAACAAGGTCACCAACATTACAACCACAGTACCTAAATCGGGCTGCCCCAGGAGCAATACTGCGAAGAAGGCAAATACCATGATTGGCTTCATAAATCCGCCAAAGAAAGTCTGACGGACCTCGTCTTGCTTACGTACTAAATAACCAGACATGAAGACAAATAGCGAGAGCTTGGCGACTTCGGCAGGCTGCAAGTTAAACAGACCGAGAGGTATCCAACGCGATGCACCGTTCACCGACTTACCCGCGAGCAGTACAACAATCAGTAACCCAAAAGAGAGCCAAAGAAGATAATGACTTCTCTTAAACCACTGCTCTAATGGCACTTGCAGAATTACGGAAGAGACACCTATCGCGAGTACAAGAAAGGTTGCATGACGGAACATGAAATGAAATGGCTGATCCGTCAAACGAGAGCTGATTGGAAATGATGCTGATGTCACCATCACCAACCCCGTTAACATCAAACCCAACGCAATCCATACAAGCTGACGATCAAAAAGCGCCTCAGGTGCAGGATGCTTAAGCCAAATACCAATGCTGCGTTTAACGTTACCTAAACCCACGAAGTGTGTGACCTTTAATTATGCGTATTTCTCGGCAAGAGCTGCGAATGCGTCACCTCTTGCCATAAAGTTGTCGAATTGATCAAAGCTAGCACATGCCGGAGACAGCATCACCATATCACCCGTTTTTAACTGCGAAGATATCTGTTGAATCACATCTTCCATGGTGTCGAAACGAGTTGCTGATTCGTGCAGTGGCATAAATTCATCGCCATCAGCGCCAAAACAGCAAAGTTGCAGGTTCAGTGTCGCGAAGATCGGTTTTAGTGGAGTGAAATCCGCACCTTTACCAACACCACCAACGAGCAAGTACAGTTTGCCCGTCGACTCTAAACCAGAAAGCGCTGCCATAGTGCTCGCAATATTGGTCGCTTTTGAGTCATTCACCCATTTTACGCCACGATTATCCGCAACCACTTGGCATCGATGTGTCAAACCCGTGTAAGTTTTAAGTGCATTCAATGATTTGTGATAATCCACACCTGCCGCTTTAAGCAGTGCAAGTACGACTAGAGCATTGGCTAAATTGTGCTTACCAACCAGCTTTAGCTCATCACTAGCAATGACACGCTGACCATGATCGAGCAACCAAGTACGATTGCCATCCAATTCAAGACCGTAAGCTTGCTCATCGTTCCCGAATGTCACTAACGGCATATCAATATCAGGGAAGGTCTCTTGGTCATCTCGATTTACAACTGCCAGTTCTACATGGTTGAAAATACGCAATTTAGCTTGTCGATAATCCGCCATGCCGTCATAACGATCCATGTGATCTTCAGAAAGGTTTAGAAACGCAGCGGCTTTGAGTTTTAAGCTCGACGTAGTTTCTAATTGGAAGCTGGACAATTCAAGGACATACAAATCTGCATCTTGCTCTAGCAAATCAAGAGCAGGAACACCGATATTGCCACCGACACCTACTGTTAGACCTGCGGCTTTCGCCATGACACCAGTTAAGTCCGTTACTGTGCTTTTACCGTTAGAGCCAGTAATCGCAATAACAGGTTTATCGGCAGCCCAAGCGAAGAGTTCAATATCGCCAACAACTGGCGTCCCTTTTGCAAGAATGACTTGAATTTCTGGTGTCGCCAAAGCAATGCCGGGATTAGTCACAACTAAGTCAGCTTCTGCAAGCCACTCAGTATTCCACCCGCCACTGTGCAATTCGACTTGCTCAGGCAAGCGTTCAGCCCCAGGAGGGTTAGTACGCGTATCAATGACTTTGACCGCTAGTTGCGGTTGTGTTTTTGTTAGGTGTTTAACGACAGAGAGCCCGGTAATACCGAGCCCTACAACAACAACCTTATGTATGTTTTGCCAACGTTCCATATTTGCTCACGCAATTTGTCTTATTCTTGGAAAATGCGATTAACGCACTTTCAGTGTCGCTAGACCAATCAGAACAAGAACCATAGAAATAATCCAGAAACGCACGATTACGCGAGGCTCTGGCCAACCTTTCAATTCGTAGTGATGGTGAATCGGTGCCATACGGAAAATACGTTGACCACGTAGCTTGTACGAACCTACCTGTAGGATTACCGACAGTGTTTCCATTACAAACACACCACCCATGATCACCAATACCAACTCTTGACGAACAAGTACTGCGATCGTACCAAGCGCACCACCAAGAGCAAGTGAACCAACATCACCCATAAACACTTGCGCTGGGTATGTGTTGAACCACAAGAAACCAAGACCCGCACCAACAATTGCCGTACATACAACTACCAACTCAGATGCGTGTGGTAGATATGGAATGTGGAGGTATTCTGAGAAGTTAACGTTACCCGTCGCCCACGCAATCACGGCAAAGCCGGCTGCGACTAAAACGGTCGGCATAATTGCCAAGCCATCCAGACCATCGGTTAGGTTTACCGCATTACTGGTACCCACAATCACAAAGTAAGTGAGGATAATGTACATGAAACCAAGTTGCGGCATGATGTCTTTGAAAAATGGCACAACAAGTTGAGTAGCGGCTGTGTCTTTGCCATAAGCGTACAACGCAAACGCCACAACAAATGCAATCAACGACTGCCAGAAGTACTTCCAACGAGCAATCAAACCATCGGTGTTCTTACGAACGACCTTACGATAATCGTCGACAAAGCCAATCGCACCATAACCTAACAACACGGTTAGTACTGCCCATACGTAAGGGTTTGATAAGTCAGTCCACAAAAGAATGGTGATAGAAATAGCTGCCAAAATCATGATACCGCCCATCGTTGGGGTACCACGCTTGCTAAAGTGGGATTCTGGACCTTCGTTACGGACAACCTGACCAATTTGTAGCATCTGTAGACGCTTGATCATGATAGGTCCCATCCATAGGGATAAACCTAAAGCGGTTAATACGCTGAGGATTGCTCGAAAAGAGAGGTATTCAAACAATCGGAAAAAAGATAGGTATGGCTGTAGCAGCTCGGCAAGCCAAATAATCATTAATAATACTCCTTCAAAGCAGCAGCGACTTCAAACATACGTGCACCGTTCGCCCCTTTCACCAACATCGTGTGATGCTCAGGAGCCGCTTGGTCTAGATGCTGCTTGATGTAGTCAATCATCTCTTGATGTGTCTCAAAATGGATGCCGTCGCAGAGTTCGCTAATAACCCTTGCATCTGCACCATACGTGAGAACATGTTCAAATTTTTGTGGGGCAGCATGTTCCCCGACTTGACGATGAAGTGCAAGACTTTCCTCACCCAACTCCGCCATATTGCCTAAAATCAACCAACGTTGTCCTTGAAATGCCGCTAGCAAATCAACAGCAGCCTTCATTGCGGGAACACTTGCGTTGTAGCTGTCGTCAATCAGTTTGATCTTGTCGCTCAGCTCTTCCACTTCGACACGACCTTTAACTTTATTAAGATGCTTAAGACCAGCTCGAACCTCTTCTAAGGTCGCTCCCATTTGCAGTGCAATGATAGAAGCGGCAATTGCGTTAGACACGTTGTGTTGACCAATAATACCCAGAGACAGTTCAATTTCTTGTGAACCTGCGGCGATATGTAAGTCAAAGCTTGCTTCACCTGCGGCGTTCATCACGATATTTGTCGCATAAAAGTCAGCGTTTGTGTTGCTTTGTGAGAAAGTAATCACCTTCTTATCAGCGAGAACCCCCTCCCACTTAGCTTCACCATGACTGTCTAAGTTCACAATCGCGACGCCACCAGCGGAAAGCCCTTGGTAGATCTCTCCTTTTGCTTGCTTCACTCCATCAATCGAACCAAAGCCTTCAAGGTGTGCTGCAGCTACGTTGTTAACAAGGGCCATATCGGGTTTAACTAATTGAGTAGTATAAGCAATCTCACCAATGTGGTTTGCTCCAAGCTCAATCACAGCGTAGTCATCGTTTTTTTGCGAACGTAATAGTGTCAGCGGAACGCCGATGTCATTATTAAAGTTACCCGCAGTAAATAACACCTGACCTTTCAATTGTAAGATACTTGCGACCATCTCTTTTACTGTGGTTTTTCCACAACTTCCGGTGATCGCAACCGTTGGTGTTTGACATGATTGGTGAACCCACGCAGCAACTTCGCCCAATGCTACCTTACTATCAGCAACAACAACTTGAGGCACATTCACATTAAGTGTTTTTTGCACCAATAGTGCCCCAGCACCAGACTCTACGGCTTGTTCACAGAAATCATGAGCATCAAAACGCTCACCGACTAAAGCAACAAACAGTGCCCCTAGGTCGATTGTGCGAGTATCAGTAGAAACAGATTCGATGGCAACGTCATTGCCAACCAATTCACCACCTGTGATTTCAGCAATTTGAGAAAGCGTTACGGTGATCATGATCAAAGCCCCAATAATGTCATGGCTGACTCGCGGTCAGAGTAGTGAATGGTTCCAGAATTTAGAACTTGATAGTCTTCATGACCTTTACCAGCCAGAAGAATAATGTCTTGAGAAGAGGCATTTTCAAGTGCATAAGACAGTGCTTTGAAGCGGTCATGTTGCACAATAGCATCAGCTGGCTTAGTTAACCCTACCAGCATGTCTTTCATGATAAGAGCCGGATCTTCACTGCGTGGATTGTCATCCGTCAGAACCACTTTATCACCCAAACGTTCAGCAATTTCCGCCATCATTGGGCGTTTTCCAGCATCACGATCGCCCCCACAACCGAAGATCGCCCAAAGATTACCTTGGCAATGAACACGAAGCGCTTGCAGCGCTTTTTCCAAAGCATCAGGTGTATGAGCATAATCCACAACCACTTTCGCGCACTCTTCCGCTTGAAACAGTTCCATTCGACCAAGTACAGGCTGCAACTGTGCAGCCGTTGCAAGCAAGCTCTGTTTATCGAAACCTAGGCTAAGCAACGTTGTAAATGCCAACATTAGGTTCGCTGCATTAAACTCTCCGATCAGCGGAGCATGTAATGTGCCCTCACCAAACTTGCCGTTAAACTCAATCGTAATGCCTGATTCTGCATAAGCAATATGATTAGCAAACACTGTATGCGCAAAATCTGTCGTTGGTTTGAGTGATACGGCTAGAGCATTAGGAAGCTGTTTCGCCCAAGTTGCACCGACTACATCGTCTACATTGATGATTGCGTGTTCGCATTGATGGGCTGTAAATAGGGTAAGTTTAGCTTTAGCGTACTCTTCCATAGTGCCGTGGTAGTCTAGATGATCTCGGCTTAGGTTAGTAAATACGCCCGCAGCGAAAGACAGAGCCTTAACACGACCTTGAATCAGACCGTGGGAAGAAACCTCAAGCGCAGTGTATTGCGCTTTTTGCTCAGCGAGGGAAGCAAGTGTCTTTTGGATTTCAACGGCGTTGCCCGTTGTATTTGCAGCTTCTTGCAGGTTATCAAGGAAACCATTACCCGTTGTACCCATAACCGCTGCTTTTGCACCGACTAAATCAATCCACTGAGCAATCAGTTGAGTGATGGTGGTTTTTCCGTTCGTACCTGTGACACCAATCAGCTCCATATTTGGATAGTGGTACAACTGACCCGCAATTTGAGATAAGCATTTGTCTAATGCATCAAGATAAACAACTGGTACGTCGTTAATGATCTCAATCGAGCCATGCGCTTTTACATCACAGGCTTGAGCGATAACCGCGTTCGCTCCTTGTTCAATTGCTGTTGGGATAAACTGACGTCCATCGACAACATGACCGATAATGGCAACAAACGTGGTACCAGATTGAACTCTTCGGCTATCGAGTTCCAATTCAGAGACAAGGATAGAGGACAAGCTAGGGCAATCTACCCAAGCGGAAAGCAGCGTGTCCATACTGATGGCTTTAGTCATATATGTTCTCCGAGCATGCGCTCAGCTTTCTTCATTTTGTTTCTTAGCAGACTTATATAAGCCTACTGTTGGAATTTATTTTCGTCAGGGGCAACATTCAAGATTTGCAGCGCACCTTTCATGATTTCAGAAAAGACAGGAGACGCTACTGAACCACCGTAGTAATCATCACCTTGTGGCTCATTCACAATCACTACCAACGCAATTCGCGGGTCGCTCACAGGCGCAAGACCAGCGGTATACGTAATGTATTCATCACTATAGCCACCTGCTGTCGCTTTACGTGACGTACCGGTTTTTGCCCCGACTCGGTAACCTGGAACAGCCGCTCTTCGAGCTGAACCACCTTTTTGTGTTACCGTCTCTAGCATATCTAACACTTGACGAGCATGCTCTTTGCTCACCACTTGGCGTGACATATCGTTATCGTTACTTTCGATAATATGAATTGGTTCGTATTTTCCTAAGTTGCCTAGCGTCGCGTACGCATGAGCAAGCTGAATTGGCGTGATGGATAAGCCGTAACCAAAAGAAATCGTTGCTCGCTCAATAGGAGACCAACGAGAGCGGCTTGGGAAAATACCGGTCACCTCACCAACCAAGTTCAAGCCGGACAATTCGCCCAAACCAACAGAGCTATACAAACCCAATAACGCTTCCACTGGCATTCGCATCGCAAGCTTGGTCACACCGATGTTACTCGATTTTTTCAAAATCTTGGTCAGGCTTGCTTTACCTACTTTGGACACGTCACGAACACGGCTACCACCGAGTTGAAGAATGCCATTTCCGGTGTCGACGATCGTATCTTTGTCCGCCACACCATTTTCTAAAGCGGCTAAGATCACGAATGGCTTAATCGTCGAACCAGGCTCCATTGAGTCGGTAATAACTCGGTTACGCATCTTGTAGCTTTGCCAGTCGCTGCGGTTATTTGGGTTATAAGATGGCGCATTCACCATCGCCAACACGGCACCTGTTTTTACATCAAGCATTACTGCAGAGCCGGAAGTTGCACGGTGATCGGCTACAGCTTGCTTAATTGCGCGATACGCGATGGCTTGCAGTCTTTGGTCAATGGTCAGTTGCAGCGGCTTACCTTCTTGCTTCTCTTCCAAAGCAATGTTCTCGACGACACGACCATAACGGTCTTTACGAATGGTTTTCTTACCCGCAGCGCCAGTCAGCCATTCATCGTAGCTACGTTCAACACCTTCTAAACCATGTCCATCAATGCCTGTTACACCGACTAAGTGGGCACTAACTTCACCTGCGGGATAGTAACGACGAGATTCGGATTTCAACCCCACACCCGGCAGCTTTAACTCTCGAATGTAGTTCGCCATCGCTGGACTTACTTGACGTTGAAGGTAAATAAAACGGCGGGATTCGTTCTTCTTAATTTTGTTAATCAGACCTTGGCGATCTAAGCCAAGCACGTCGGCAAGTGCGTACCAACTCTTAGTTTGCTGCAGTGCGCCTTCTTTAAAGATGGTTTTCGGGTCTGCCCAAACGGCTTCTACCGGTACGCTCACTGCCAGCGGTTCACCGTTACGGTCAGAGATGATCCCACGCGCGGAAGGAATGGCTTTTACACGGATAGAACGAAGATCACCTTGCTTGATAAGGTTGTCTGGCTCGATGATTTGAATGTAAGCCACGCGCCCAACGAGAAGAGCGAAGGCACAGAAGACAAAAAACAGCAGCAAGTGAAAACGCCAGCGAATCAAAAATGACTCTGGTTCTGCCGTTACTTCTGTTTCTTTTGTTTCTTTGGTGGGTTGCGGTTTTGCTGCAGAAACTTTCTTTTCTTTTGCAGCAGACTTGCGCGTATTTCCTTGTTTAGATTTGGCTTTCTTTCCAATCATTTTAGCGTGATAACCACTTCTTTATCGCCATCTGGTCGTTTCATTTCAAGATCCTTCTTTGCCAAGTCTTGAACGCGACTGTGTTCTGCGAGAGCTGTTTCTTCCAACATTAGGTTGCGCCATTCGCTGTCCAATCGCTCCCGCTCAACCAATGTATGATCTTTTTCAGTGATCGCTTGACGCGCATGGTGGGTTGCAAACACCACTCCCATTGCGGTTGCGAAGATCAAAATCATCAACAACAACGACCAGCGACCGACGGTAATCAAATCCGTCGCTATCAACTTAGCAAGGTTAGGAGTGGTTTTCGTCATAATAATTAAAGCTTTTCTGCAATTCTTAGCACTGAGCTTCGAGAACGCGGGTTCATGTCAATTTCTTGCTTAGTTGGTTTGATTGCTTTACCAACAGGCTTCATGTTTGCACTACCCAGAGCACGAATTTGCTCTTCTGTCATTGGAATACCGTGTGGCACTTCTGGACCTTTACTCTCTTTACGAATAAAGCGTTTTACCATACGGTCCTCTAAAGAGTGGAAACTGATCACTGATAAACGTCCCTCTGGAGCCAAGATGCTCGCAGCGCCTTTTAGTGCTGTATCAATTTCTTCTAATTCACTGTTGATGTAAATACGAAACGCCTGAAAAGCACGAGTCGCTGGGTGTTTTTTCTCTTTGAAACTCTTTGGAGCGGCATCCGAGATCAATTTAGCTAATTGACCAGTACGAACCATAGGCTCGTTTTCTTCATCTTCGCGGTATGCCACGATCGCTTTCGCTATGCGACGTGCGTGTTTGTCTTCACCGAACTCGCGAATGACCCAAGTAATGTCATCCAAATCCGCTTCCATCAACCATTGAGAAACAGGGATACCTGATGTTGGGTCCATACGCATATCTAGTGGACCATCTTTCATAAAGCTAAAGCCACGCTCAGCATCATCTAACTGTGGAGAAGACACGCCAAGATCAAGCAGGACACCGTCAACTTTACCAACTAAACCGTATTCTTCTGCATACTTCGCCATACCAGAAAATGGACCATGAATGATGGTAAAACGAGGGTCGTCGATTTTGCTCGCTTCTGCGATAGCCTGTGGATCACGGTCGATACTGTATAGACGACCATTCTCCCCGAGCTTCGACAAGATAGTTCGGCTGTGACCGCCACGGCCAAATGTTCCATCGATATAGATACCATCGGGTTTGATAGCCAAGCCATCAATGGATTCATTTAATAACACTGAGATATGTTGAAATGTTTCGGTCATAGCTTTCTCGTTGAATGATCTTGAAGCGATTCTTTAGTGTACTGATTTCCCACATCATCGCCACCTCAAGTCTAAAGTTAGACGTGATTCAGCGCCAAGTTTATTGGTAATGACATAGTTTGCGTCAATAAAATGCAAAAAACCCATCACTACCGAAGTAGGGATGGGTCTCGAATAGGTGGAGCCGACACATAAGCCGGGTTCTGTTCCGCTTGCGCGGCGGTAGCCATTCGTCTAGGCCAGCAATCACTCACTGGCTCGAGCAACCTACCCGCCTCCTTACGCGAGCAACGCAATGTGGAGGCCTATTTGGTCTTGCTTCAGGTGGAGTTTACCCTGCTACGAACTATTACTAGTCGTCCGGTGCGCTCTTACCGCACCCTTTCACCCTTACCTGTGCCCTAAGGCCATCGGCGGTCTTCTCTCTGCTGCACTTGTCGTAGGCTTGCGCCCCCCAGGCGTTACCTGGCACCTTGCTCTATGAAGCCCGGACTTTCCTCCCCTTTGTCAGTCTCCCGAAGGACGTCAACGTCAGTCTCCCAAAGGGACTTCGACGTCAGTCTCCCGAAGGGACTTCGACGTCAGTCTCCCGAAGGACATCAACAAAGCAGCGACTACCCAGTCAGCTCCGATGGCGGATTGTATAGAGTTATCCCTTCTGAGTCTAGTGAGATCACAGATATGATGAAATGAGGATGTTAATTGCTCAGAAAACAAACAAGAATACTTAAATTTGGGGAACATTGCGTTGCCGGATTCGAGAACCGGGAGCGCGATACTCCGAAGAGAGAACGTTGTAGGTAAGCTTAGAAAATAAAAAGGAGAACCGAGTTGATGGTTCTCCTTTCAGACAGAAATTCACTTAAGATAAATGAACGTCTTGGGATATATTGATAGCTGAGCGCAGGATTAAGACCGCTATATTCTCGAGTCTCACCTCCAGAAGCGAAGCGTTTCCAAAGTGCCGGCGTTCGTTCTAGAAGCTTTTAACCCAGATTCTCCAAGCCCCACTTATATAAAGCATTCTTCTTCAAACTGTAGATTTCAGCGGCAAGCGCAGCGGCTTTCTTCAATGGTAACTCTTTAGTCAAGATGCCCAATGTACGCGTCGCTTCATCAGGTAGGCTCTCTTCCGTTGAATCTCGGTGACCATGAATCAGCAATACCATCTCACCACGTTGTTGGTTATCGTCACTCTTCACCCACTCAATCAACTCACCAAGAGGCATTCCTTGAATAGTTTCAAAGGTTTTGGTTAGTTCACGAGCCAATACCACTTCACGTTCTGGACCAAGAACGTCTAACATATCTTGTAGAGAGTCTAAAATACGATGCGGAGATTCGTAGAAGATACAAGTACGTTCAACAGAAGCAATCTCCAAGAACTTGTCTTTACGACCTTTACTTTTCGGTGGTAAGAAGCCTTCGAAACTGAATCGGTCAGATGGTAGACCTGAAGCACTTAACGCAGTGATGACCGCACACGCACCAGGAAGAGGCACAACTCTTACGCCCGCTTGACGACATTTTGTCACCAAATGGTATCCTGGATCGCTTATTAGCGGCGTACCAGCGTCAGAAACCAATGCGATAGACTGACCTGACAGTAGCTTTTCAACTAGAACTTGTGCTTTTTGTTGCTCGTTGTGATCATGCAGCGCAAAAGTTTTGGTTTGGATATTGAAGTGAGACAGTAATTTGCCTGTATGTCGAGTATCCTCAGCGGCAATGATGTCCACATTCGACAGAACTTCGATAGCACGTTGAGTGATATCCGCTAAATTTCCGATTGGAGTCGGTACGATGTATAGAGTTGGCCCCTCATTCGGCAACTTATTTTTATCTGTCATTTGTTTACCATCACTTCAACGATTAATATAGAGACAATTTTGTACAAAATTATAGAGAACTCACGGCAATGATGAACCATAAGAGACTCAGTGTACCACGCTTACTCACTCCTGTTGCACTGGCAATTACGCTCGCCGCCTGTTCTTCAGGTCCGCGACAACCAGATAGCGTAGATATTACACTTGAGCCGACACAGTCTGTTCAGAACTACATGATTCAAGCTGATAGCACCGAAGGTAGCCTACAAAACGACTGGTTGATCATGGCAACCAAAGCGGCAATCCAAGCAAATGAGTTAGACCAAGCTGAGCTGTTAATCAAACGTCTTTCTCGTCAGCAACTGAGCGAAGTTCAACAGGCTGAGTGGCAATTGGCTCGTGCGACCTTACAGCAAAAGCAAGGTAAATACTCACAATTGCTGCAAGGGCTGAACTTTAAACCTTGGTGGAAACTGCCAAGCGAACAGTGGAAAGACTACTACGAGTTGCGCGCGGACGCTTACCAAAGCTTAAACCAACCGTTTGAAGCAAACCGCCAATTGGTAGCCGAAGGCCAATACGCGTCATCAGCAGAGCAACGTGAGATCTCTAGCCGTATTTGGATGAACTTCGGCAGTTACTCTGAAAATGAACTGACGGCATTGCAAACTGAACCAAGCGAAGACGTACTAGATGGTTGGCTACAATTAGCGATCTATGCAAAAACGTTATCGAGCAATATTCCTCAGCTTAAAAACACGCTTGAGCACTGGTTAAGTGAAAACCCTTCACATCCAGCAGCGGTTTATACTCCTGCAGAAATTCAAAACATCCTCTCGTTAGAGATTGTGAAACCAAACAACACAGCGCTTCTGTTACCGCTAACGGGTAAATTTGCTCCGCAAGCACAACTGATCCGCGATGGTTTCATCTTTGCGATGATGAACGACCAAGCACGAGATCCAAGTGCGACGCTGACGGTAATTGATACACACGCTTACAGCGCCGATCAAATCAAACAGCGCTTAATCAATGAGAACATCGATTTTGTCGTTGGTCCTCTACAAAAAGAAAACGTAGAGAAGCTACAAGCGACATTAGACGGTTCCGAAACTGGCGTAAAAATTCCAACGTTGGCACTCAACATTCCAGAAGAAGTGCAAGCTGGCACAGACATGTGTTACCTAGCACTTTCTCCAGAGCAAGAAGTTGCACAGGCAGCCAAGTACCTATTCAGTCAAGGCTACCAATTCCCAATGATCTTAGCGCCAAACGGAGCTTATGGTCAGCGTGTTGTTGAAGCGTTTAATGAAGAGTGGAGCAAATACAGCTCAAACAAAGTTGCGACTAGTTACTTTGGTGATAAACGCCAACTGCAAAAGAACATTAATGGTGTATTTGGCTTACAAGAGAGTCAGCAACGCATCGCACAAATGCAGTCTCTGATGCGCATCTCTTTAGAGAGCCAACCTCGTAGTCGCCGTGATGTGGATGCGGTATATATTGTCGCACGCAGTTCCGAACTGACGTTGATCAAGCCATTTATCGAAGTCGCGATTAACCCAGATGCAAAACCACCTAAGTTGTTCTCTAACTCTCGCAGTAACAGTGGTGGCGCAACTTACGAAGATCTATCAGGTGTGGCGTACAGCGACATTCCGATGTTAATCAATCCAGATCCAACCATCGCGACACAAATGAATGAGCTATGGCCAGATCAATCCAATATGGAAAAACGCTTAGAAGCATTAGGTATGGACGCATACAAACTGCTTGGTGAGTTACCGCAAATGAAGTTACTACCGGGCTACTCAGTTGATGGTCAAACAGGTGTATTAAGTATCAACAACAACTGTGTAGTACAACGTGAGTTAGACTGGGCCGAGCGTGGGGCTCTTTAGTAAGCGACAAATCGGCAATCAATACGAAACCCTGGCGAAGCGATATTTGCAGCGTCAGGGTTTGCGCTTTTTAGATCAAAACTTCCTAACGAAAGTCGGCGAAATTGATTTAATTTTCCAACAAGGTGAAACTATCATCTTTGTTGAGGTCAAATATCGTAAGAATGATGCTTTTGGCTCTGCAGCAGAAATGGTCACCTACGCAAAAATGCGTAAACTAGTCAAAACAGCTCAAATTTGGCTAAGCCAGCAAAAATGCTCGGCACACACTATCGATTATCGGTTTGATGTTATTGCCATTCACGACAGTGGTCGAGACATCAACTGGATACAAAATGCAATCTCTGAAGGATAAACGATGCTAGACAGCATTAAAGACAGTTTTACAGAAAGTATTCAAATTCAAATCGCTGCAGCAGAAGCACTACCAGATGCAATTACTCACGCTGCTCAGGCAATGGTTTCAAGCTTGCTCAACGGCAATAAAATCCTATGCTGTGGCAACGGGGGCAGTGCGTCGAATTCACAACAATTTGTCTCTTGTCTTTTGAACCGATTCGAAACAGAGCGCCCTAGCCTACCAGCAATGACGTTGACGGCGGATAACACAACGCTCACTGCCGTTGCCAATGACTACCACTACCAAGAGATCTTCTCCAAGCAAGTACGCGCTTTTGGTCAGCCGGGCGACATCTTGCTCGCAATCTCTACCAGTGGTAACAGCAAAAACATCATCAAAGCAATGGAAGCCGCGGTAACTCGCGATATGACGATCATTGCTCTTACTGGTAAAGATGGCGGTGAAATGGCTGGCTTGCTTGGTGAAAATGATGTGGAGATTCGCATTCCATCACATCGAACAGCACGCATCCATGAAGTACATATGGTCACCCTTCATTGCTTGTGTGACCTCATCGACCAAGTTCTTTTCCCTGCTCACGAAGAATAATTGAAATTGAGAGTTTAGAAATATGATACGTAGTCTTGTCATTTTATTTGCAGCACTCAGCATGAGTGGCTGTGCGGGTTTGTTTATTGCAGGGGCAGCAACTACTGCCAATATCGTTACAGATACACGTACAACCAAAGAAATTTGGCAAGACAACAACATCGAATTTGAAGTTGCAGCGATTGGCAATAAAGCACCATTCAAAGGAAAAGCTCGCGTCGTTGCGAGTTCATACAATGGGACTGTTGTATTAATGGGGCAAGCCCCAACTCGCGAACTGATTAATGAGTTTGAACGTCGAGCTCGTGCTGTAAGTGGTGTGAAAAATATCCATAACCAGATCAAACAAAAAGAACCATTGAGCGTAACTCAAATCAGCAACGATAGCTGGATCACCACCAAGGTTAAATCAGCATTACTGACTGATAGCGAGTTAAATGGCATCAAAGTAAAAGTGATTACTGAAGACAGCGATGTATTCTTGTTTGGTTACGTCACGCCACAACAAAGCGATCGAGCAACAGAGATTGCACGTAATATCTCAGGCGTAAAACAAGTGATTAAAGGCTTCCAATATGGTGATGAAAAGCCATTAAAAGTGGAAGAACCAGAAACAACACAGCCTGAAGCAACAGTCACTGAATTAGGCTCTCAAGTGAACTAGCTAGACAGTTGTTTAATACAACTTAGCAGATAATAAAAAAGCAGCGTGGGCACGCTGCTTTTTTTTATTTGATAACTCGTAAGCTTGGTCTGCCTTTCGGACGAGGAGCTTCTTCCTCTTCAGACTCCGAGTCCATGACTTCTGAATCATCACTCACGGTAGTAAAAGTTGGTGACTGTTCTTCTTCAACAATCCCTTCTTCTTCGATATGAGTGTACGCTTCTTCAGGTTCAAACATGGTGCCAGCACCATTCTCTCGAGCGTAAATCGCTTGTACCGCATAAACCGGTACGATCACTGAATGAGGTCGACCACTAAAACGAGCATGGAAGGTAATCGCATCATTACCCAACTCAAGTTGACCAACAGCACGTGGAGCAATATTCAAGATGATTTGACCATCTTGAATAAACTCAACTGGTACACGCACACCCGGCATCGTTGCATCAACCACCAAGTGAGGAGTTAAGTCGTTGTCTACCAACCAATCGTAAAATGCACGAAGCATATACGGACGGCGAGCAGTCATTTTTGCAATATCCATAACGTGTTATCTAAATCGCTTAGCGAACTAGGCGCATTTCACGTTCAGCTTCAGTTAGAGAAGCAAGGAATGAATCACGCTCAAATACGCGGTTCATGTAAACTTTGATCTCTTTTGAACCAGGACCTACAAGGTCGATACCTAGTTGAGGCAGACGCCACAATAGTGGAGCTAGGTAGCAGTCGATTAGGCTGAACTCTTCGCTCATGAAGTATTCGTATTCAGCAAAGATTGGCGCTAGAGTCAGAAGATCGTTACGTAGTTTAGTACGTGCTTTTTCTGATTCTTCCGCGTTACCCTTAACAACTTTTTCAGCTAGTGAGTACCAGTTGCGTTCAATACGGTACATCATCAAACGGCTGTTACCACGAGCAACTGGGTAAACAGGCATTAGAGGTGGATGAGGGAAACGCTCGTCCAAGTACTCCATGATGATTTTTGAATCGTAAAGAGCTAGCTCACGGTCCACAAGAGTTGGTACTGATTTGTATGGGTTCAGTTCCACAAGCTCAGCAGGAAGGTTAGCTTCATCAACAAGCTCAACTTCAACACTTACGCCTTTTTCAGCTAATACGATGCGAACCTGATGGCTATACAAATCTGATGCACTTGAGAAAAGAGTCATCACAGAACGTTTATTGGCAGCTACAGCCATGGAGCCCTCCAGCACACTTACAAATAAAAATAATGGAGGCTAAGCCTCCATTATTCGTCAATTAAAATTGGGAATTAGCACGGTATGATAGCACAATTAATGCACATCACGCCAATACTCTTTCTTGAGCATCACGACAACAATTGTTAGTAGAACGAGGAAGCCCATCACCCACCAACCAAGCGCATGACGCTCTAGTTGAACTGGGTCGCCTGAGTAAACTAGGAAGTTAACTAGGTCACCAACCGCTTTGTCATATTCGCCAGAGCTTAGCTCACCAGTACCGTCTGTTTCAGTACCTACAACGACCTGAACTTCCTCACCATCAACCACTTTCGTGCCGTAGACTGGAGTAGGAATGCCTTGAAGCTCTTCAAGTACATGTGGCATACCAACGCTTGGGAATACAATGTTGTTCACACCAAACGGACGTGATGGGTCAACATAGAAAGAGCGTAGGTAAGTGTACAGCCAATCTGCACCACGAACTCGAGCAACAAGAGTTAGATCCGGTGGCGGAGCACCAAACCAATCACCAGCTTGCTTTGCAGGCATTGCGTTCACCATAAGGTCACCAATTTTCGCTTCAGGGTCGAAAATCAGGTTTTCCTTCATTAGGTCAACAGGAATATCCAAGTCTGTTGCCACTCGCTCGTAACGCTGGTATTGCGTTGAGTGACAAGCAAAACAGTAGTTCATGAATAGCTTCGCGCCGTTTTGTAGCGAAGCTTTATCCGATAGATCCACGCTCGCTTTGTCTAGCGGTACGTTGGCACCCGCTGCCATCGCAAGAGATGGCAACATAGCAAATAGAATTACAATCCACTTCTTCATTTGAATGTCACCCTCTCTGGTAATGGTTTGGTCGCTTCATTTTTGCTGTAGAAGAACAGCAGGACAAAGAACATGAAGTAACACAAGCTAAAGATCTGAGACAAAAGCGTGTACAGCGGCGTTGCCGGTAGTGCACCCAAAATACCCAGAGCGATAAAGGCGATAGTGAACTGAACAATATTCAATAGGTGAATTTTGCTGCGGTAACGGTAAGAACGAACTTTACAACGATCCAACCAAGGTAGAACAAACAGTACTGCAATTGACGCACCCATTAGGATTACACCCAATAGCTTGTCTGGAACCGCACGTAAGATTGCGTAGAATGGTGTGAAGTACCAAACAGGAGCGATATGCTCAGGTGTCTTCAGTGGGTTTGCAGCTTCAAAGTTAGGTGGCTCAAGGAAGTATCCACCCATTTCTGGGTTGAAGAACAGCACATAACAGAAGAAGAACAAGAAACCAGCCACACCAACTAGGTCCTTAACCGTACCGTATGGATGGAAAGGAATCGAATCGATGATGTCGTATTTCTTCGTGTAGTAATCGTGGAACTTGAACTGTGTTTCGTAATCGTCGCCCATTGAGCCTTTTGGTAGCTTAGTCTCGATACCATCCGGGTTGTTAGAGCCAACTTCGTGTAGTGCCAATACGTGCAGAACAACAAGAAGAAGTAGAACGATAGGCAGCGCAATAACGTGTAGTGCGAAGAAACGGTTTAGCGTTGCACCTGAGATGATGTAGTCACCACGGATCCAAAGCGTTAAGTCATCGCCAATAACAGGAATCGCACCAAATAGAGAAATGATTACCTGAGCACCCCAGTATGACATCTGACCCCATGGTAATAGGTAACCCATGAAAGCTTCAGCCATTAGAACCAAGAAGATCAACATACCGAAGATCCAAAGTAGCTCACGAGGTTTTTGGTATGAACCGTAAATCAGACCACGGAACATGTGCAAGTAAACAACAACGAAAAACGCTGACGCGCCAGTTGAGTGCATGTAACGCAGCAACCAGCCGTAATCAACGTCACGCATGATGTATTCGATAGAAGCAAACGCACCATCACCAGAAGGAACGTAGTTCATTGTTAACCAAATACCGGTTAGGATTTGGTTAACCAGTACCAACATTGCCAGAGAACCGAAAAGGTACCAAAAGTTGAAGTTCTTAGGCATTGGGTATTCAGACAAATGCTTTTTATAAGCATTCATCGCGGGAATTCGTTTTTCAACCCAGTCTAGTAGTGCTTGCATTATGCGTCTCCCTCATCAACACCGATCATGAGCTTCGTATCACTCAAGTACATGTGCTTAGGAACCACAAGGTTCAGAGGTGCAGGAACACCTTGGAACACTCGACCAGCCATATCGAATTTAGAACCGTGACATGGACAGAAGAAGCCAGACTTAACGCCTTGAACTTGCTCAGAGAACGTGTCAGGTAGATAGGTCGGTGAACAACCTAAGTGAGTACAGAAGCCAACTGCCACGAAATACTCAGGCTTGATCGAACGATGCGCGTTCTGAGCATAAACTGGCTGTTGTTCCATTTCTGATTGTGGGTCACGAAGCTGTCCGTCGATGTTCTTTAGGTTATCCACCACTTCTTGAGTGCGACGTACAACCCATACAGGCTTACCTTGCCACTCAACACGAACCATCTGACCAGCTTCGATTTTACTGATATCCACTTCCACCGGTGCACCCGCAGCTTTTGCTTTGGCGCTCGGATTCCATGATTTGATAAAAGGCACGGCGACGGCAGCTGCCCCTAATCCACCAACAACTGCCGTTGTAGCGGTTAGAAAACGCCTGCGACCGTTATTTAAAGGCGCGTTGCTCATCCAAACATTCTCCCATTTGCTCCCTTTGGATCGTTATTATTCCGCTTATAAGAGCATGGCTAACAAATAATGAATTTAGTTCTATTTATTGGGGGGAAATGATAAAGAAAACCCTACTTTTTGACAAGATAAAGCTACCTTTTTGTAACAATTGTGAGGCAAATCGCTCACGCCGTCACAAAAGCGGCAAAATTATAAAAAATAGATGTGATTTGTAACAAGAAAGCGAAACGAAGAATGGCTAAGAATGGGATAAAAAGCCTTGTATTCCGGCTGTTTTCAGTCGATTACATAGAAAGATATGTCAAGAATGTGAAGGGACTCCCCACTTTTGTTATCTCCGTCTTGTAGCACGAATAAATCCAGAAAAAGTGCAGATAAAACATTCAAATGTTGCGAGGATATTAAGTGGCGATGTGAAGTTCGATATGAAATGAAAAAACGCTTTTCCACGCGTTAGAAAAACAAAAAGCTCGGCATATAGCCGAGCTTTGGTACACAGTATCCAGAGAAACTCTGGAACAGCATAATTTCCGATAAAAGGAAATTAACGCTTAGAGAACTGTGGACGACGACGTGCTTTACGTAGACCAACTTTCTTACGTTCAACGCAACGAGCGTCACGAGTAACGTAACCAGCTGCACGTAGAGTAGGACGTAGAGACTCATCGTACTCCATAAGAGCGCGAGTGATACCGTGACGGATAGCACCAGCTTGACCAGAAATACCGCCACCTTTAACAGTAACGTATAGGTCTAGCTTCTCAGTTAGTTCAACTAGCTCAAGAGGTTGTTTAACAACCATGCGAGAAGTTGGACGACCGAAGTACTCATCAAGGCTACGCTTGTTGATTACGATGTTGCCGCTGCCTGGTTTGATGAAAACACGCGCAGCTGAGCTTTTGCGACGGCCAGTGCCGTAGTATTGATTCTCTGCCATTTTCGAAATCCCCAATTAGATGTCTAGTACTTGTGGTTGTTGAGCAACATGGTTGTGCTCAGCGCCCGCGTAAACTTTAAGCTTACGGTACATAGCACGGCCTAGAGGACCACGTGGAAGCATGCCTTTAACTGCAAGCTCAAGAGCCATCTCAGGTTTACGATCGATCAACTTTTCAAAAGTGATAGATTTTAGACCACCTGGGAATTCAGAGTGACGGTAGTACACTTTGTTCTTAGCTTTGTTACCAGTTACAGCAACTTTCTCAGCGTTGATAACGATGATGTAATCACCAGTGTCAACGTGAGGAGTGTATTCAGCTTTGTGTTTGCCACGTAGGCGAGATGCAATTTCACTTGCTAGACGGCCAAGAGTTTTACCCTCTGCGTCTACAACGTACCAGTCGCGTTTTACAGTTTCTGGTTTAGCAACGAAAGTTTTCATGCTAATAATAACCCGTTAATTAAAATTTAAACTTTAAAGGAACACCCAATAGTGCTCCCACACTGTCTAAGAGCCCAGTCATCACCCCTTCGAGTCGTTGGTACTCTCGACCTTCTATGTCGAAATAACTTCGATAATCAGGTCTGCAGTAACGGTGGGTCGCAGGATTATAGAGAAGAGCGAAGAAAAAATCACCTTTTTTTGCGTTAAATCACGAATTTTTTCTTCACTTTTTTAAGATGAGTTGTCGATTTTTACGCCAGATGCTCTCTAGCGAGGTATTCATGGCTTTGCATCTCAGTCAATCGAGACAAACAACGTTTAAATTCGAACTCTAACTGCCCTTGCGTATACAGAGACTCCATCGAGACTTCTGCAGAAATAATCAGTTTCACGTTACGTTCGTAAAATTCATCGACTAAAGCGATAAAACGTCTTGCTGCATCATCAATCTTACGATCCATCTGCTTCACCTCTGCCAACAATACCGTATGGTAAATACGCGACAGTTCAATATAGTCATTCTGACTGCGTGGTGTCTGGCAAAGTTGCTCAAAAGACGCATGTAGCACGCCATCACTTGCTTCAATTACTTTAACTTCACGATGATTTACTTCAATGCTGTGTGCTGCGACCTTTCTTTCGCCAATCAACTGGTGGTAGTACTTATTGAGATTGACGGACGCTTGTTCATCTAGCGGATAATGGTAGATTTCAGCTTGTTGCAGCGTTCTTAGACGGTAATCCACTCCACTGTCGACATTAAGCACGTCACAGCGCTGAATGATCATGTCTATCGCTGGTAAGAAGCGCGCCCGTTGTAAGCCATTACGGTACAAGTTTTCAGGTTCAATGTTGGATGTTGCAACCAAAATCATCTGGCGTTTAAACATCTCTTGCAGCAATGTCGCTAAAATCATCGCATCGGTAATGTCAGAAACAAAAAACTCATCGAAGCAGACCACATCCGCTTCTTTTTTGAATAAGTCAGCGACTTTTGACAGTGGATTTTCAACTTCCCCTAACCGCTTGAGCTCATCATGGACTCGATACATAAAGCGGTGAAAATGCACTCGCATCTTTCGTTCTGTAGGCAACGCGTCAAAAAACGCATCCATAAGATAAGTTTTACCACGCCCAACACCACCCCAAAAGTAGAGCCCTTTCGGCGGTTCTGGTAATTCTGGCTTTTTACCAAGTAATTTCTGCCAAGTGCTAAGCTGAGGAATAGGCGCAGACTGAAACTCTGCAATCGCATGGTAAAGATTGTCTAAAGCAACGACAGCGTTATATTGGGCTTCATCACGCTGGAATCCATGCTCTGCTATGTCTTGTTGGTATCGTTTTAATGGTGTCATGGTATAGAGTCGTATCAGAGGTACAGAAAAAATTGTCACCTCGGGGTCAGCGTTGAGCATAGAGAGAGGTAGATATCAGTCCCCGAAGACTTACCGCTATTTTTCTTTATCGGCTGTTCAAGCCATAGTAACATGGACAAGCACCGCGTGTAACTAAGTAGTAAAAGACTTGTTAAAACAACTATAAGGAGCAGTTATGCCTTGGATTTATGCCATTGTGGGTTTGCTGGTCGGTACAATCGTAGGCGTAGTCATTAGTAGACTAACCACCCCCGAATACAAAAAACAAAAGTCTGTGCAAAAAGAGCTGGAAGCAGCCAAATTTGAACTAGAGCAACAACGTCAAGAGCTCGTCGATCACTTTGCACAAACTGCAGAAATGCTGGACACCTTAGGTAAAGATTATACCAAGCTATACCAGCACATGGCGAAGACGTCTTCTGAACTTCTGCCAAACTTGCCTGAGCAAGACAATCCATTCGATAAGAAGACTGCAATGTCATCTGATAAAGTCGAAGAGGATCAATCAGACGTCAATGAACAACCAAAAGACTATGCCAACGGCGCAACTGGTCTTTTAAAAGATCAGGAAAAAGAAATCATCGACGCACCTGAAGCAGTCACAGCGAAAGCGTCTTAATCCCCTTATCCTGCCTAATTGGGTCAATACATTCACATTTCTTATCAATTTGTATTGACCCTTGTTGAACTTTTCTTAAGCAACTCATCTCTAACAACTTGTGTGCTGCCGCCACGTTTTGATTGTCCGAATTCGTCCCTATATTAATTACTATCAATAAGAGACAAAGCATTCGGATATTTCTTTTTTGGCAGACCCGTTTCAAGAGGAGTTATTGGATGAAAAAACCATTGCTTGCGTTAACCGTTCTATCTTTAAGCTTGGGTTCAATCATCACCCCAGTCACCGCAACAGCGGCGCTTCCACTCAGTGTGGATGGGGAGCAGTTACCTAGTCTTGCCCCAATGCTCGAAAAAGTAACCCCTGCGGTTGTGAGTATTGCGGTCGAAGGCAAACAAGTTCAAACCAGTCGTATTCCAGAGCAGTTTCAGTTCTTCTTTGGTCCTGATTTCCCGACAGAACAAACTCGTGAGCGTCCGTTCCGAGGTTTAGGTTCTGGTGTCATTATTGACGCTAAGAAAGGTCAAATCGTAACGAACTATCACGTTATCAAAGGCGCTGATGACATTCGTGTCCGTCTATATGATGGTAGAGAGTACGATGCAGAACTCGTCGGCGGAGACGAGATGTCAGACATTGCCTTGCTTAAGCTCGAAAAAGCAAAAGACCTGACACAAATTAAAGTCGCGGATTCAGATAAACTACGCGTAGGTGATTTTACCGTAGCCATTGGTAACCCGTTTGGTCTAGGTCAGACAGTGACATCCGGCATCGTTTCTGCACTGGGTCGAAGCGGCTTAAATGTCGAAAACTTTGAAAACTTCATTCAAACCGATGCAGCAATTAACAGTGGTAACTCCGGTGGCGCTTTGGTTAATCTCAATGGTGAACTGATCGGCATCAATACCGCAATTCTTGGTCCAAACGGAGGCAACGTCGGTATTGGCTTTGCGATTCCGTCCAACATGATGAAAAACCTAACTGATCAAATCTTGGAGTTTGGTGAAGTAAAACGCGGCATGCTTGGTGTTCAAGGTGGTGAAGTCACTTCTGAGTTGGCAGAAGCTCTGGGCTATGAATCAAGTAAAGGTGCCTTTGTTAGTCAAGTGGTTCCGGACAGTGCCGCTGACAAGGCTGGTCTAAAAGCTGGTGATGTCATCGTTTCGATTAATGGCAAAGCGATTGATACGTTCGCCGAGCTTCGCGCGAAAGTCGCAACCTTAGGGGCTGGTAAAAAAGTCACGCTTGGCGTTGTCCGAGACGGTAAGAAGAAGAGCTTTGATGTGACCTTGGGAGAATCAACCAATGTCAAAGCGAAGGCTGAGACTCTACATGAAGGGCTCAAAGGCGCTGAACTTAGCAATACGACACCAAGTGATTCTATCCAAGGTGTGAAGGTAACAAGCGTTGCTGAGAACTCGCCAGCAGCACAATATCAGTTGGCAGAAGGCGACATTATTATTGGTGTAAACCGTAAACGCGTGAAGAACTTAGCGGAGTTACGTGCGATTGTAGAGAAGCATCAAGGTGTACTGGCGATCAACGTTCAACGCGGCGATCGAACGGTTTACCTCGTTATCCGCTAATCGTGTTGAGTTAACAGCAATCACGTAGGCTGAAGTAAACGTGCGTTAACCACATCGATATTCGTGATAACGCTCGAACACTTTACCTCGTATGTCATGGTTTTATAAAAGGGTAAGACGATTACGTCTTGCCCTTTTGTTATTTTTCAATGTAATGCTATCCTTCAGTTTTCTATGCCAATTGGGCGCTCAATCATGGAGAGGTTATGCTTAGCTTTTTGTTACGTTCTGTCTTTTTAGGCTTAGCAACTGCCATCATCGTATTACTCGCCGTTCCATCTTTGCGCAGCAATGTTATTCCTACAGCACTCAGCGATCCGCAGCCGAGCAATATCGCCTCGCTCGAAGTCTCTTTTAACCAAGCGGTAAGAAAGGCAGCGCCAGCGGTTGTGAATATCTATAGTCGCAAGTATGTTGAAAACGACCGAAGCAAGCTTTCAACTCAGGGCTTGGGATCTGGTGTGATTGTTAGCGAGAAAGGCTACATCATTACTAACTACCATGTCGTCGCTCAAGCAGACCAAATAGTAGTCGCACTGCAAGATGGTCGTGTTGCTGCAGCTCAGTTGGTCGGTACGGATAAGCGTACAGATATCGCGATTTTACGCGTTGAAGGCTCTAATTTACCTGTCATCCCACTGAATCCTGATTACAAGCCTCAGGTTGGTGACGTGGTACTGGCTATCGGAAACCCATACAACTTAGGTCAAACCACGACGTTTGGCATCATCTCAGCAACAGGACGCTCATCGATCAGCGATGGTCGTCAAGCCTTCATTCAAACCGATGCGGCAATCAACGAAGGTAACTCTGGCGGCGCTTTGGTCAACACTCAAGGTGAACTGGTAGGCATTAATACGGCTTCATTCCAACAGGCTACAGACCTTGAGACCTACGGCATCTCTTTTGCGATTCCGGCTCCTCTGGCGAATAAGATCATGCAAAAGATCATTGCTGATGGTCGCGTGATCCGTGGCTACATTGGTATTGACGGACAGGATATCAATGCGGTTACTGCCCGCTTACTAGGTAACCAGCACATTGGCGGTATTGTCGTCCTAGGCATTGATCCAAATGGACCTGCAAGTGCGGCTGGCTTTGAAAAGCAGGACATCATTATCAGCATTAACGGAACCAAGGTGCAAGGTCGTCAAAGTGTGATGGATATTGTTACTGACTTGCGTCCAGGCACCAACGTTGATGTTGGTATTATCCGCAAGGGTAAAGAAATGAATTTGAAAGTAACCATCGCCGAAGACAAACAAGAAGCATAAAAAAATCCCAGCCATTGGCTGGGATTTTTGTTTGTGCGTTATTCGCTATCGCTCGGCTCTTCTGAAACCTCTGAGCTTCCACCCATTTCAATTTCAATTCGAGTTACGCGCTGCAAACCTCGCGGTAGCAAGCTGCCTCGACGTCCGCGTTCACCACGGAAGTTCTCAAGATCAGCAGGTTTCAAACCTAACTTTCGCTTACCCGCATAAAGTGTAAGAGACGCACCTTGTGGCAGAGCCATCAAGTGAGAAAGCACCTCTTCACGTTCTTTCGCCTTCGCTGCTGGGATGTTGATGATCTTGTTACCCTTACCTTTCGCTAATTGCGGTAGGTCTTTGATTGGGAACAACAGCATACGACCTTGATTCGTAATGGCTAGAATTTCATCTGAATCCAAGTCTGCAATCGTCTTTGGTGTCATCACCTCAGAGTTTGCAGGTAGAGTCACCAATGCTTTACCGCTGCGGTTCTTAGATAGCAAATCTGAGCCTTTACATACAAAGCCGTAACCAGCATCAGAACCCACCAACCATAGCTGATCTTCTTCACCCATGATCACTTGGCGAATATTGCTGCCTGCGGTGATATTCAAACGACCTGTAATTGGCTCGCCTTGACTTCTTGCAGACGGTAATGAATGCGACTCAAGTGAGTAGCTTCGACCATCACTGCCAAAGAACACCGCTTGCTGGTTACTCTTACCACGCGCATGTGCTAAGTATTGGTCACCAGACTTGTAGCTCAAGCCTTCAGCATCCACATCATGACCTTTCGCGTGACGAATCCAACCTTTCTCAGAAAGCACAACCGTGATTGGCTCACTTGGTACTAGGTCACGCTCAGTCAGTGCTTTTGCTTCTGCACGTTCAACCATTGGAGAACGGCGGTCATCACCATATTTCTCTGCGTCTGCTTTGATTTCTTTCTTCAGTAGAGTGTTCAGACGACGCTCAGAGCCTAGTAGCTGTTCTAGCTTCTCACGTTCTTTCTCTAGCTCGTCTTGCTCACCACGGATCTTCATCTCTTCTAGTTTTGCTAGATGACGAAGTTTGGTATCTAGAATTGCATCCGCTTGGATATCGGTAATGCCAAAGCGTTCCATCAGCACTGCTTTTGGATCGTCTTCAGTACGAATGATCTCAATCACTTCATCTAGGTTTAGGTAAGCAACCAACAAACCTTCCAAGATGTGTAGACGAGCCATTACTTTGTCTAGGCGATGTTGTAGACGGCGACGTACAGTCGTACGACGGAACTCGATCCACTCAGACAGAATTTGTACCAGACCTTTAACTTGAGGACGGTTATCCAAACCAATCATGTTCAAGTTAACGCGGTAGCTGCGCTCAAGATCCGTAGAAGCGAACAAGTGGTTCATCAACAGATCGCAATCAACGCGGTTTGACTTCGGAACCACAACGATACGCGTCGGGTTCTCGTGATCCGATTCATCACGAAGATCGTCAACCATTGGCAGCTTCTTAGCACGCATTTGGTTAGCGATTTGCTCAAGCAGTTTCGCACCTGATACTTGGTGTGGCAGAGAAGTGATCACGATATCTGAACCTTCTTTGTGCCATACCGCGCGCATCTTGATGCTGCCACGACCGTTGCGGTAAATCTTCTCAATATCTGCTTGTGGCGAGATGATTTCCGCTTCTGTTGGGTAATCCGGACCTTTAACGAACTGCATCACATCAGGCAGTTCCGCCTTCGGGTTGTCGATCAAATGAATGGTCGCATCCGCCACTTCACGAACGTTGTGAGGTGGAATATCCGTCGCCATACCAACCGCGATACCGGTTACACCGTTTAGCAGAATATGAGGCAGACGTGCTGGCAACATTTGTGGCTCTTTCATCGTGCCATCAAAGTTAGGTTGCCATTCAACTGTACCCTGACCTAATTCGCCTAACAGTACTTCGGCAAACTTAGACAGTTTTGCTTCGGTATAACGCATTGCTGCGAATGATTTCGGGTCATCTGGCGCACCCCAGTTACCTTGACCGTCAACCAATGGGTAACGGTAAGAGAATGGCTGCGCCATCAATACCATCGCTTCGTAACATGCAGAGTCACCGTGCGGGTGGTATTTACCCAACACGTCACCAACGGTACGTGCGGATTTTTTGTATTTTGCTGATGCCGAAAGACCAAGCTCCGACATTGCGTAAATGATGCGTCGTTGAACCGGTTTCAGACCATCGCCAATGTATGGCAATGCGCGGTCCATGATCACGTACATCGAGTAGTTCAGATAAGCGTCTTCGGTGAACTTGCGCATTGGCAACTGTTCAACGCCATCGTAAGTAATTTCTGTAGACATCCGTTAAACCTCTGCCATATCGCCGTTGTTTTGCAGCCAAGAACGACGATCATCTGCTCGTTTCTTACCAAGCAGCATGTCCATCATTTCCATGGTCGCCGCCGAGTCATCGATGGTTAGCTGAACCAAGCGACGCGTATTTGGATCCATGGTCGTTTCGCGCAACTGAAGTGGGTTCATCTCACCCAAACCTTTGAATCGTTGCACGTTGATTTTGGCTTTCTTCTTAGACAAGCGCTCTAATACACCATCTTTTTCGTCATCGTCTAAGGCATAGAATACTTCTTTGCCACAGTCGATACGGTATAGAGGCGGCATCGCGACGTAGATATGACCAGCTTCAACCAGCGCACGGAAGTGACGAGTGAACAGCGCGCATAACAGCGTTGCGATGTGCAAACCGTCCGAGTCCGCATCGGCAAGGATACAGATTTTACCGTAACGAAGGCTGTCTAGGTTGTCGCTGTCTGGGTCAATGCCCAGAGCAACTGAGATATCGTGCACTTCTTGAGATGCAAGCACTTGGTCTGCAGAGACTTCCCACGTGTTTAGGATCTTACCGCGCAGTGGCATTACCGCTTGGAACTCACGATCACGTGCTTGTTTAGCAGAACCGCCCGCCGAGTCACCCTCCACGAAGAAGATTTCGGTGCGGTTGAGGTCTTGCACAGAACAGTCTGTCAGTTTGCCTGGTAGAGCAGGACCTGATGCAACCTTCTTACGCACAACCTTTTTACTAGCACGCATACGGCGGTGGGCATTCGCGATACACACTTCCGCTAACTGCTCAGCCAGTTGTGGCTTTTCGTTCAACCATAGGCTGAATGCATCTTTTACTACACCAGAGACAAAGGCAGCCGTTTGACGAGAAGACAAACGCTCTTTGGTTTGACCGGCAAATTGCGGGTCTTGGATCTTGACTGACAGGACGTAAGAACAGCGGTCGAAAACGTCATCACCAGTTAGCTTCACACCACGAGGTAACAAATTGCGGAATTCACAGAACTCACGCATCGCATCAAGCAAACCTTGGCGTAGACCGTTAACGTGTGTACCACCTTGAGCGGTAGGGATAAGGTTCACGTAACTTTCCGTGATCATCTCGCCGCCTTCCGGCTGCCAGATTACCGCCCAGTTTGCCGCTTCAGTTTCTGCTGAGAACTCACCAGTAAATGGTTCTTCAGGTAGAACTGGATAACCTTTCACACCTTCCGCTAGATAGTCTTTAAGACCATCTTCGTAGTGCCATTTGTAGTCTTTGTTGTTTACTTTATCGGTAAACGTAATCTCTAGACCCGGGCAAAGTACTGCTTTCGCACGTAGGTTGTTCACCAGACGCGTAACAGAGAAGTTTGCGGAATCAAAGTACTTTGCATCTGGCCAGAAATGCACGCTGGTACCACGGTTACGACGACCGCATGTCCCTGTGACAGTTAGGTCAGAAACCTTGTCACCATGCTCGAAAGCAATCTCATAAATTTGACCGTCACGACGAACCGTCACTTCAACACGCTTTGATAGCGCGTTTACTACAGAGATACCTACACCATGCAAACCACCAGAGAATTGATAGTTCTTGTTGGAGAATTTACCACCCGCATGAAGCTTACATAGGATCAGCTCAACGCCTGATACCTTTTCTTCTGGGTGTATATCAACAGGCATGCCTCGACCATCATCGATCACTTCTAGTGATTGGTCAGCATGTAGGATGACTTGTACTTTTGAGGCATGTCCGGCAAGCGCTTCATCGACACTGTTATCGATAACTTCTTGGCCCAAGTGGTTTGGGCGCGCTGTATCCGTATACATCCCTGGTCGGCGACGTACTGGCTCTAAGCCATTCAGTACTTCAATGGCACCAGCATTATATTGTTCAGTCATAATACGGAATTGTTCTCAAAGTTTACTTGTAACCCGAGCCTCGCATTCACGCGAGCTGTACTCGAGAAACGAAAAAGCTACCCCGTCTGCACATTTATCTAAAGATAAAGAAGATGCATAACAAAGTAGTCAGGGCTTAAATACCCTTAAGATCTTTTTGGCAAAACATAGTCGGAAAGCATATCGACTATGTCAAGAAACAGTTGGATATATCAATAAAAACTATGAGCCTATTCCAATCCGTCTCTTTAGTATTACAGTTTTAAGAATTCAATGATTTGAGCAGGATAACGCTCAAAGCCTACAAAACTGTGATCACCGCCCTCTTCTACCGTTTGCGTCGCTTGTGCGAACTTTTCTACGGCTTGGCGATAGTCTAAAACCTCATCTTCGGTTTGTTGTAAAAGCCAAAAGGATTGAGGCGACGCGATGCTTTGTACATCAAGAGCTTTTAGCTCGTCAATATGACAAGCTTCAAGTGTATAGGTTTCATGCGTGTAGGGGTTAGTTTGCTCCCCTAAATAGCCCACCAGCAACTCATACGGCTTCACCGCGGGGTTAACAACCACTGCTCTAAAACCAAACTTATCATTGAGCCAAGTAGACATGTATCCACCCAATGAGCTACCCACCAAGCCGATGTTGTAGTCACCTTTGTATTGCTCAATAATATCGAGCAAGCATTGTGCAGCAAGTTGAGGGAAGCATGGTAACTGAGGCACGATGACTTTTATATCTGGACGCTGCTGCTCACAATACTCTTTCATTAAGTTCGCTTTCATCGAAAGCGGTGAGCTGTTAAAACCGTGAATATAAAGCAGCAAAGAAGGTTGGCTCATGGTTGCCTCATGTAAAAAAGTAAGCCCGAACATAAAGTTCGGGCATGGTAATGATTAGTATCCGCTTGAGGTAAAGTCTGGCTGGAATTGACCATCTGGTAAACGGTTAACTTGTGTCGAGATGTCACCGTTACTATGTAGTTCTAATTCCCGCCAGCCTGGAGACTGTGTATCTAATGCAAAGTCATCAGAGTTCGGCTTGAACTGTACACACGTTGAAGGCGTTGCCATCACACGAATACCTTTGTGAATAATGTTCATATCCTGATGAACATGACCACAGAGAATACCCTTCACATTGTCAAATCGGTCTACGACCTGCCAAAACGCCTCTGCGTCTTTCAGCGTATGCTGATCTAGCCAAGCACTGCCCACTAAAAGTGGATGATGATGCAAAAGCACCAACGTATGTCGCTGCGGATTTTCTGCGAGCTTTTCTTCAAGCAAAGTCAGTTGTTGATCGCTTAATCGCCCATGAGGAACGCCAACCACTTGTGAATCCAGCAGAATTACCTGCCAATGGTCACCCAGCTTTAGGTGTTCAACAGCTTGAATTTGAGGGGATGGTAGCACACTACCCATGTTTGGCTTGTAGTCATGGTTGCCCGGAAGCCAAAAACAATCTTTTTTCAGCGGCGAGATACCCTCAGCAAAACGCTGATATGACTCTGCACTATGATCTTGTGAAATATCGCCTGTAGCCAAGATGTATTCAAATGGCACTTGACGATGAAGAATCTCTTTTACCACGGCTGCAAAGCTATCGGCGGTTCTTACGCTCAGCAAACTGCCCTCATCTGCCTCAAACAGATGAGTATCCGTGATTTGTAATAGCTTTATGCTGTCACTAGATGGTTGCAAAATGAAAACCTGATTCGTCCACTATATAGTTTTTTGTTATTTTTCCTTAGTGACGTGACAATCAATTGAAGGCAAGCGGCGTTCTACTAATGCCACTTCGTAAACAGAATGTCAGCCATTCACCAAGAAACGTATTAAGCTGATGCTTTTCATCTTTCTGCATCAACTGGTCGTTGGGATAATCATATTTAGCTTTAATGCGAGAAAACTCTCCGCTTGAGCATACTTCAGCTACTCTCGCATCGTGATAAAGCCTGACAGACATCGTCGGTAAAGGAAACACTGGTGTTTCATCACTCTGACATATCTCAACAACTGTGGTGTATTTTGTGATTTCATTCACGGTCAGTTGATAAACCATATTCGCCGCCTGATAACAGCGTACGTCACCAACTTCGGCAGAGGCAGGCAGCAAAGCGTTCAACTTCGCATAGTTGGTCTCATAAGTTCTCATAAGACCTGCTAAGTCGACATGGTATCTTTGCTTTTCAGCTACTTGCGCCATTACTTACTCTCCACCATAGGGGATTTACCCCATTGTGATGTCAATTCTTGATGATTTAACTGCAACCATTGAAGCGCAATGATTGAAGCACCATTTTCAAATTTGCCATCTTTCACCCACTGATACGCAGTTTCACGGCTCATTACATGGACTCGAATATCTTCATTCTCATAGTCTAAACCATGAATGCCATGCGCTTTAGATGCATCGACTTCACCAATGAACACATCAAGCTTCTCTGAGCAGCCGCCCGAAGAGGGATAATAAGAGGTAACCGAAGCAACACGTCCTACCTGAATGCCTGCTTCCTCTTCTGCTTCTCGACGAATCACAGCTTCTGCTGATTCATCTCGATCAATCATGCCAGCAACAATTTCGAACTGCCATGGGTGCGAATGCTCTAATGCTCCAACGCGGATCTGTTCGATGATCACGACTTGGTCAGTCACGGGGTCATACGGGAGCATGGCTGCAGCATGACCACGTTCGAACATTTCTCGTTCGACAATCCCACTCCAGCCACCGGCGAATAATCTATGCTTAAAACGGTATTTCACCATTTTAAAGAAGCCTTTAAATACGGTTTCTTTTGAGATTATTTCCACATCTTGGGGAGTAAAATCATTCTGTTGCTTGTCACACTGTTGCATTCAACACCTCTCTGAGTGAATCTTGTAGTTTACTCATTGTTATTCGCTTGCTCAAAGGACTTGGCTCAACTTTTTGTACAATAGTTATAAATTATTTTAAGCAATCCTCATTTATTTATTGCACAACTGGATAATTACGTGTAAAAAAGTGCAAAGTTTCGAGTAAATATCGTCCAAATTGAGTTAAACTACTGAGAATTAACCAATCTATAGACCGCGGGAATAGAAAATGAAAAAACTGCTTCCACTATTTATCAGTGCAGCGCTAGGCAGTATGAGTACATCTGCATGGGCAGACTCTCTTGCTGAAATCTATGACTTAGCAAAACAAAATGATCCTCAATTGCTCAGTGTAGCAGCGCAGCGTGATCAAGCTTTTGAAGCAATCAACTCTAGCCGCAGTGCCCTACTACCACAGATCAACTTGACAGCAGGCTACGACATCACTCGTGGCGACAGAGATCTAGATGCAGGCGGAAAAACGTCTACTGACGAAAATGTACTGTCAGCAGGTGTTGGTTTTACACAAGAGCTATACAACCGTGCATCTTGGATCACGCTTGATACCGCAGAGAAAACAGCTCGTCGTGCCGACGCAAACTATGCAGCAACACAACAAGGTTTGATCCTTCGAGTTTCTCAAGCGTACTTCGAAGTGCTACGCGCACAAGACAACCTAGTGTTCGTTCGTGCAGAAAAAGCAGCGGTTGGTCGCCAACTAGAGCAAACTAAACAACGTTTTGAAGTTGGTTTGTCAGCAATCACTGACGTACACGATGCGCAAGCACAATACGATGCAGTACTGGCAGACGAAGTCTTGGCGGAAAACTCGCTAATCAACAGCTACGAATCGCTACGTGAGATTACAGGTCAAGAGCACAAGAACCTAAACGTTCTAGATACAGCTCGCTTCTCTGCAAGCCGCTCTTCTGAAGCTGCTGAAACATTGATTGAAGAAGCGAAGACAACCAACCTAAGTCTATTATCTGCACGTATCGGACAAGACATCGCGCGCGATAACATCTCACTAGCAAGCTCTGGTCACCTGCCAACGCTTTCGCTAGACGGTGGCTACAACTACGCAGATACATCTGAAAGTGTTACAGATAACACGACTGACGGTTTCAAAGTCGGTGTTAACTTAGCAGTTCCTCTATACACTGGTGGTCGTACAACGTCTGAAGTGAAACAAGCAGAATACGGCTATGTATCAGCAAGCGAAGAACTGGAAAAAGAATACCGTAGTGTTGTGAAAGAAGTGCGTGCACAAAACAACAACATCAACGCTTCTATCGGCGCACTAAAAGCGTACGAACAGTCTGTAGTGTCAGCGCAATCTGCACTAGAAGCGACAGAAGCCGGTTTCGATGTAGGTACTCGTACTATCGTTGACGTATTAGACGCAACTCGCCGTCTATACGATGCAAACAAGAACTTGTCAGACGCACGTTACAACTACATTCTTGCTGGTCTTCAGCTACGCCAAGCGGTAGGTACACTGAGCGAGCAAGATATCCTAGATGTTGATGCAGGTCTTAAGCCAGCAAAATAAATGTCTCATGTATACCCAAGTAACCTCGAGACGCTTAGTTCAGCGAGAATGACTTGGGTATAATGCATAAAACGCCAGTTGAGCTTTCAACTGGCGTTTTTTATTGCGAGCTATTTTGCTAAGCATTACATTCCAAAAAACAATTACGATCAAAAAAGGTCGCCCATAGAGCGACCTTTTCTTTAAGAATCGAAAGCAAGGAAGGCTTAGCCTTTACCGCCTTTGATGGCATTGATGATTTCGCTAGTTGAGCAACCATCTTCAAAGTTCAGCACGCGGACCTCACCGCCTGCGGCAATCACTTCTTTACCACCTGCGATCTCTTCCGGCTTGTAATCACCACCTTTCACTAACAAGCTTGGTAGTACTTCCGAAATAAGGCGTTGAGGCGTGTCTTCGCTGAAAGGTACAACCCAATCGACAGCACCTAAACCAGCTAACACAGCCATACGACGATCGGTTGGGTTTACTGGACGACCAGGACCTTTTAGACGTTTTACCGAATCATCCGTGTTTACCGCAACAATCAAGCGATCACCGAGTTCTGCGGCGTGGTTTAAGTAAGACACGTGACCAGCGTGTAAGATATCGAAACAACCATTAGTCATCACAACCTTCTCACCTTTCGCTCGTGCTTTCTTCACGGCTTCAATCAAAGCTTGCTCTGAAATCACACCGTAATCTGTATCTTGGCTACCGTGAATGGCTTCTGCCAGCTCAATTTCAGAAAGCGTTGAGGTACCCAATTTACCAACCACAACACCTGCCGCTGCATTGGCTAGAGCACAAGCTTCTTCAAATGATTTGCCTGCGGCAACAGAAGCCGCCAATACAGAGATCACCGTATCGCCCGCACCAGTTACGTCATAGACTTCTTTTGCTTGAGTCGGTAGATGGAATGGTTCCTGACCACGGCGGATCAGCGTCATACCATTTTCACTGCGCGTTACCAATAGAGCTTCAAACTCGAACTCTTCTACTAGTGCTAGCGCTTTTTCTACCAGCTCTTGCTCTGACTTCACCTTACCAACAACATCTTCAAACTCTTTCATGTTTGGTGTCAGTAGCGTTGCACCACGGTAGCGTTCGAAGTCTGCGCCTTTCGGATCGATGAAGACTGGGATATTCGCAGCTCGTGCTTTCTGGATGTAAGCCTGTACATGCTCTAACGAACCTTTCGCGTAATCAGACATGATCACAGCTTTCACGCTTGGCAAAGCAGTTTCCATACGAGATAACACAGGTTCAGCATCGGTGTTTTCGAACTTGTCTTCAAAATCCAGACGAATCAATTGCTGACCACGGCTCATCACACGTAGCTTAGTGATGGTTGGATAATCAGGCAGCGCGACGAAATCGCATTTTACTTTTAGCGAGTTCAGCGTTTCAGTCAGAACTTTCGCTGGCTCATCCATCCCCGTTAGACCAACAATGTGAGCGTGACCGCCAAGTGAAGCAATATTCATTGCCACGTTCGCAGCACCACCCGGACGCTCTTCATTATTTTCTACTTTCACAACAGGTACTGGCGCTTCAGGAGAGATACGTCCAGTCGGGCCATACCAGTAACGATCTAGCATGACATCGCCGATGATAAGCACACCAGCGCTGTTGTAATCAGGTAGAATTGGTTTCATTATTGGTCTCCAAAAATTAAATCGTGGTGAGTTTAACACAGCCTTTTTCTAGGCTGAACCTTGTGCACTACTTCTGCTTAGGCAAACCATTGATTCCATGCTTGCTTCACCCACTCTCGCTCCGCAATAAATTTCTCTTCTGCCACATCGGCATCTAAGTTAAGCAAGTTTCGACGATGAATTTCATCGCGCATTGATGTGTATGCGCGTGTCAGTTGCATCGCTTGATCTTCTTCCATGACACCTTGTGCGATTAGAGTTTCAAAAATACGTACATTATCGCACCAGCGAATGAGCTTAGGCTTACTGTGACTGTAGTTGAGCACAAGGTATTGAGCGAGAAATTCAATATCGGTAATGCCGCCGTTATCTTGCTTAAGCATAAAACGACCGGACTTTTTCCCGCCAAGATGGTCACGCATTTTCTCACGCATATCGACCACTTCTTTCTTTAACGTGTCTTGGTTACGCAGTTTACACAACACATCGTGGCGAGTGTTATGGAAGGCGATCGCCAAAGGCTCATCACCATAAATCATACGAGCACGCACAAGAGCTTGATGCTCCCACGTCCAGGCATCTTTATGTTGATAATCATCAAATGCATCTGTTGGGCTGACTAATAAGCCTGAAGCGCCAGATGGGCGTAAGCGAGTATCCACTTCATAAAGAATGCCAGATGCTGTACGAGTTGAGAAAATATGGATGATGCGCTGCGCTAAACGAAGATAGAACTGGCGACCATCGATTTCTTTTTTACCATCGGTATAAACGTTAACTGGGCAATCGTGCATGAACACAATATCAAGGTCTGAGTTATAACCCAGTTCCCAGCCGCCGACTTTCCCGTAACCAATCACGGCGAAGCCTTTGCCTTCACGATCTTTCACATGCGTTGGCTCGCCATACTTTTCCGACACTTGCAGCCACGCTTGGTTCACTACCGCTTCAACGATCGCTTCCGCTAAATACGTTAAGTGGTCACTCACTTTCATGACGGGCAATACACCTGCAATGTCTGCCGCTGCAATACGTAAGATACAGATTTGCTTAAACTGACGCAGCGCTTCCATTTGCTGCTCCATATCATCCTCTGGGATGCGGGCAAGGAAATCACGTAGCTCTGTTCGGTAGCTATCAAGTGGAATTGGGTAGTACAGATGCTGAGGGTCGATCAACTCATCAAGCAGAATCGGATAACGCGATAGCTGCTCTGAAATCATAGGACTGGCGGTACATAAACGAACCAGTTGTACCAAGGCTGCCGGATGTTCATCCAACAATTCAAGATACGTTGTACGAGTACAGATGTTGTGCAGCAAGTGCAAAACACGTGGCAAGCCGAATTGCGCATCTGGGTGGGAAAATACCGCATCAAAGACTTTAGGCATCAACTTAGTCAGCACTTCACGACCACGCGGTCCAAGTGTTTTCTTTGCCAAGTCCGCTTTGAACTGCATGATGGTTTTTGCTAACTCTTGTGAGTTTTCAGCTTTAATGTCCTCTTGTAGAACGTGTTCAAGCACATCTTGCTTGGTCGCCATGTCCCACAATTCGTGAAAATGACGAGCCACCGCTTCTGTTTCATCTTCTTCGTCATCACCGATTAAGCTTTCAAACACCTTGTGGACATTTGCCATGTGTTGTTGGGTTTGAGCAATGAGCGTATCCCAAGATTCAAAACGCATCGCCGTAGCAAGTTTCAATTGCTCATCTTCACAATCCGGCAAGGTTTGCGTTTGCTTGTCTGCCATGGCTTGCAACAGGTTTTCTAGCTGGCGCAGATATTTATAGGCAGCTTCAAGATTATCAACCTCTGATTGAGTCAGCTGACCTAGCTCACCAATGGCATTCAAAGTTTCTAGTAAACCACGACCACGTAAAGAAGGTTCACGACCACCACGAATTAACTGGAACACTTGAG
Source organism: Vibrio harveyi NBRC 15634 = ATCC 14126 = KCTC 12724 (assembly GCF_001591145.1). Taxonomy (GTDB): domain Bacteria; phylum Pseudomonadota; class Gammaproteobacteria; order Enterobacterales; family Vibrionaceae; genus Vibrio; species Vibrio harveyi. The sequence continues at coordinate 47,920 of NZ_BCUF01000004.1, forward strand.
CGATAAACTCAATCTCGCGAATGCCGCCAGCACCCAGTTTAATGTTGTTACTCAAACCGCGACGGCGCACTTCACTGCTGATCATTGATTTCATGCGGCGCAGGGATTGAATCGCACTGAAGTCGATATAACGGCGGAAAACAAACGGACGCAGCATCTGGCGCAACTCTTGATATTGCGGATACATTTCACTGCCCATCACACGCGCTTTGATCATCGCGTAACGTTCCCAATCTCTTCCTTGTTCTTGGTAGTAATCCTCTAGTGCCGCATAGCTCATTACCAACGGACCACTCTCACCAAACGGACGCAAACGCATATCTACACGGTAACAGAAGCCGTCAAAGGTTTGTTGGTCGAGCGCTTTAATGATGCGCTGCCCTAAACGGGTAAAGAATTGCGCATTAGCAATGCTGCGGCGCGCGCCTTGTGTCTCACCGTTTTCTGGATAAGTAAAAATCAGATCGATATCAGAAGAGAAGTTCAGCTCGCCGCCACCAAGTTTACCCATGCCGATGATCAGCATAGGCTGCGCTTCACCTTCGGCATTGGTTGGCGTGCCCCACTCATTACAGCAAATCTTGTATTGCCATTGATAAGTTTCGAAGATCATCGCTTCAGCCAGTTGAGACAAATGACAAAGCGATTCTTCTAACGTCCAAGTATGGGTGAAGTCTTTCCACGCAATGTAAACCATTTCGCGGTTACGGAACTGACGCAGCACACGATGCCCAGCCATCTCATCTTGGCATCCAGCCAATAGCTCTGCTAGACGAGCACGATACGCTTGTTGTCGACTGCTTTCTGCCAGCATGTTTGGCAAGTCTTGCGCGAGTTTCTCATCACGGTGAATCGCTTCGGTAATGAACTTACTTAGACCAGACACAAAACGAAACTGTTCGGCAATCTCGGTAGGCCATTGTTGAAAGTATCCCGCTTGCTCAGCATTTTGAACCGCGGAATCCGCGACAGAAATCAGTGACGAAGGCAGCTGCATTTTTCTTCCTTGTTTGAAAAGCACTGTGGTTTGAGAGGTATACACTCTTTTATACCAGAGTTGACATAAATAAAAACGCCCACAAAAGGTTTGTGGGCGTTTTATCAAAGCTTACAGAAACTAGACTTCGAAAGATTTAATCTTCTTATCTAGCTCTTCGGCGTTGCTTTGCATCATCTCAGAGGTTTCCAATAGCTCAGTCACGACCACAACTGAAGCTTCAACAAGCTCACGAACATTGGTTAAGTTTTGACTCATTTCCTCTGCAACGCTGCTTTGTTGACCTGACGCCGTTGCGATTTGGAAATTCATGCCGTTAATCTGCGTCACCTGCCCAACAATGCCATCCAACTCGCTACCAGCATTTGATACCAGCTCTACCCCTTCTGCTGCTTCAACAACACTTTTCTCCATCAACTCCACTGCTGAGGTGGCACTTGATTGAAGCTGAGTAATCATCTCTTGGATTTCAACGGTTGCTTGCTGAGTGCGTTGTGCAAGGTTACGAACTTCATCTGCAACGACAGCAAAGCCGCGACCAGCTTCACCAGCTCGCGCCGCTTCAATTGCCGCATTCAGTGCAAGCAAGTTAGTTTGCTCAGAAATACCTTGAATGGTGCCAACGACACTACCAATTGCGTCAACACGCTCTTCTACTTGGTTAACGGCACTTGCCGAAGACGCGATATCGGAAGACAGTTCACTCATCTTAGAGACCGTTTTCTGCAAGAACTGCTGACCAGTCACGGCTTGCGTTGATGCCTGCTCGGTCAATGAAGATGCCGTCTGCGCATGATCCGCAACCGTTTGAACTGTCGATGACATCTCACTCATTGCGGTAGCAAGTTGATCGATCTCATTAAACTCTTCTTGTGCCGACTCTTTCGTTTCCGACATACTCAATGTCATCACTTCGGTCAACGTTGCAAGCTCATCAGATGCGTTGATCTGCATTTGGATGACATCATGCAACTGACGACGGGTTTTCTCTAGCTCACGCGCTACGTCACCGTATTCGTCTTTACAATCCATACCAAATGGCACAGAAAGGTTTTTGCTTGCCATTAACTTGATTGCATCGTTCAAGTATTGTGTTTGTCGTAGCATGACACGAGCTGCTGCAAGCAGTAACACCACGAACACCACAATCAACAATGCAGTTTGCCAAGCCACTTGTGTTAAGTAGGCTTCATAGTGCTGTTGGGCAACTTGTTCATTTTGCGTTGCTGCAAGTAATGAGTTATAGAAGGTACTTGCGTCCCACAATTGCTTTGCCACAATCAAGATGGTGCTGAATACCATCAACATGACCATTTTCGGAACGAGCTTGATGTCGGATATCACCCTTTCCCACGGCTTAAATGCCAGCTTTTCCATTGTCAGTTCTCCACCGAGTCTTATATAGTCTTTGTATTACTTATAGTTATGCGCGCGATTGGCTCTGGTTGCGCGATTTATTTCGAGCTTCGTATGAAAAACTATGATATCAAAGACAGCACCAAACCGATGGGGTTGCTATCACTAATATTGTCCTTTATGGCGCTATTTGTGATCTCAGGCCTGTTGTTTTTCCCACTTGATCACGAAACCCGTCAAGTTCTTATCGGTCTGGATTTTATAATCTGTAGTATTTTTCTACTGCAGCTCATCGTAGATTTGATCCGAGCCACAGATCGTTGGTCATTTCTCAAGCATCACTGGATTGATTTTGTGGCGAGTATCCCAATGATTGAGCCTTTGCGCTTCGCTCGCTTATTTCACATCCTGCGTGTCATTCTGGTCTTACGCTCTTCAAAGTTCATTCTTTTCCAGCTCAAGCAAAACCGCCGTGAAACTACATTAGCGTCTATTCTGCTGTTAATGGTGGTTCTCATCACTCTTGGTTCTAGCGCCATGTTGTTTATTGAAGGGCAAAACCCTGAAGCCAATATTCAAACAGGAACAGACGCTTTGTGGTGGGCATTTGTCACTATTTCGACCGTTGGCTACGGCGACCACTATCCAGTCACGACAGGAGGCAAGCTGCTTGCCGTACTGATCATCATTTGTGGTGTCGGCATTTTCGGTATGATTTCAGGTTTGATCACGTCGATCCTAACCGCACCGACCAGACAACAGGACAATCGTTCTAAGAATAAAGAGAAGCTCTTGGAGCAAGTATTAGAAAGGCAGGAGCAGATCTTAAATCGACTGCAGTCCATCGAAGATGAACTGCAAGAGCAAAAAAAACAGACAAAAAAATAGGACCAGAGGGTCCTATTTTTTGCTCTTATTCTTGCCAGTATGGCTCGACTTCAACACTGATTGCACGAGTCTGATCCATGGCATGCAGGATGGAACGTTCTTGGCGGTGCAGCCAGCGCTCTAACTGCTCTTGTTCTTCCCCTTCTAACATGCCAATTAATGGCAGAAGGTGATTAAGCATAAGCAGGTCGTCGATACCATGCACTAGGTCTGCCCATGGTAAACGGAAGGTATTGCGCTCTTCTGCATCGTACAAGCTCGCAAAACCGATACCGGTGTACAAGTTACGTAAAAGACGGTATCGCTGATCCACATACTCTTGAGCCGAGAGTTCTCGCTCTGCGGGGAAAGCTTCCATCAGCTCAGCCCAAGTGCGATCCAACTGCTTCACTGAGAAAGGTTGAATGTTGCTCGACATCTTTTCGCGCGCTTTATCATCCAAAAATGGCTGCCAACCACGCGTCAGAATCCAACGGCTCAAATCCAATAACAAACCGGTGTAACGTGCAGAGCTTAATAGCTCTAACACCGCTTCGCGGCTTGGCAACTCGCCCAGTTGTTGTGTCAACTCAGAAACAAGGAACTTACGCGCATCAAGTTTGCGCAGCACGTTGCCTTTATCATCTAGCAGCTCTTCTAAGTGAGCGTGTTCATCTAACCATTCAAGCTCTTCTTCTAGCCACTTCATTTCTTGGCGAAGAATTGCACTTGCTCGACGCGGCACCATGCTGCCAAAGATAGTAAATGTCTGGCGGATAAAGCGAATCGCATTAACGATTTCACGTAATGCTTCAACGCAATCACGCTCAGTGTAGATTTGCTCATGGTAATGCCAGTGCGATAGCGCATGCTCTAGCGAATTAATCAGGCAGTACTCGACTGTGTCGTTTTTCGTGCTGTCCACTAATGCTAGTGGTTTGACTTCATCACCAGCGTAACCACTGGCTAAGCGATAGCCTTTCGCAGCTTTACTCAGGTTACCAAGGCGCATACCACCTGCTTCACACAAACTGCGAGCAAGGGTAAACAAAGCGTCTGTCTGACCCGATTTCAGCTCTAATTCAACTTCACAGATAGGATCTTGCTTCTCTTCTCCATCCGTACCTTGAGCAATCACAGCTCCTTGGTCGAACGCAACTTCGATTTGGCTACCATCAGGCATCCCAATCAACCATTGTTCACGAGTAAAGTTGGTAGAAAAGAGCGGCGTCAGTTCCGCTTGTAGCGTAGCGACATCTTTGCCAGAAGGCCAGATATCAGAAGGATGAAGCGTGAGGTCCGGCTCATTACTGGTGTGCTCAGCATTGTATTCTGGTCTTTGATGAAGGCCTGCAACAACGCGTCCTGCTGTTTTTACAGTCTGGACAAAAACATCATCAAAACGGCGAATTCTTAAACCAATGTCGTGCTTTCTTAACCATTTATCAGCGGTATCAAAGTAGGTGTTACCCAAATCACGACTACTGTGCTGAAGTACTTTTGTTTCGGAAATTTTAGCTCTTAAAGTCTCTGAAAATTCAGGAGAAACAAAAAACTTCAGTTCTATCTCGGTTTCCATAGCTATACCTTTCAAAGCAGATAGAAACAGGATATTGCCTAATTTCTCACACGGCAAGAAAGAAATATCACCCGAATGATGATCTAAAACAGTTTTAATGAGCGATTTAATGCGTTAACATGCGCGCCTTTATAGCCATCGTTCAACATTTCGCCAAGAAATGGTGTATGTTTTTTTAAGGTTATAGTTATTAGGTTGAATGACCATGCCAGTAAATACAATTATGGGGTTATTTGCAAAGTCCCCAATTAAGCCTTTGCAGCGCCACGTTGTGTGTGTCAACGAATGTTGTTCACACCTGGTTAAGTTCTTTGAAGTATCTTCAAAGGGTGACTGGGAAAAAGCAGCTGAAATCCGTGCTCAAATTTCTCACCTAGAGAAAGAAGCGGACGTGCTAAAACGTGAAATCCGTCTAAAACTGCCTCGCGGTTTGTTTATGCCAGTCGATCGTACTGACATGCTTGAGCTTCTAACTCAACAAGACAAACTTGCTAACCTGGCAAAAGACATTGCTGGCCGTGTATATGGTCGTCAACTTGTCATTCCTGAGGCTCTCCAACCAAACTTCCTCGCATACGTTCAACGTTGTCTTGATGCGGCTGATCAGGCGCAAAAAGTAATTAACGAACTTGATGAACTTCTAGAGACCGGCTTCAAAGGCCGTGAAGTAACGCTCGTTGCTGAAATGATTCATCAATTGGACGTGATTGAAGATGATACCGATGCAATGCAGATTGAACTTCGCCAACAACTGATGGTGATTGAATCTGACATGAACCCTATCGATGTCATGTTCTTGTACAAGATTCTTGAATGGGTAGGTGGTATTGCCGACCAAGCGCAGCGCGTAGGTGCTCGTTTGGAAGTCATGCTATCTCGATCTTAAAACATAAGTTAACGACATAACGAAGAGCATTATTCACGCGTGTCAGATAGACGATGACAAAATTCACCGTCTTATGGGCTGACGCGCGCAAAATTTTGCTCCGCTTGTTATAAAACAACTAGGTATTACGATGGATATCCTTGCGAACTACGGCACTGTCCTGATTATTGTTGCAGCGATTTTTGGTTTCATGATGGCGATTGGTATTGGCGCGAACGACGTTGCTAATGCTATGGGTACATCTGTTGGCTCAAAAGCGCTAACCGTAAAACAAGCAATCATCATTGCGATGATCTTTGAATTTGCGGGTGCATACCTTGCAGGCGGTGAAGTAACCGACACTATCCGTAAAGGTGTTATCGAAACATCTCTATTTGCTAGCCAACCTGATATTCTTGTCTACGGCATGATGTCAGCGCTTCTTGCGGCTGGTACTTGGCTTCTACTTGCTTCTTACATGGGCTGGTCAGTATCGACTACTCACTCTATCATCGGTGCAATCATCGGTTTTGCGTGTGTGTCTGTAGGTACTGAAGCAGTTGATTGGAGCAGTGTACAAGGGATTGTCGGTAGCTGGATTATTACTCCGGTTATCTCAGGCTTCTTTGCTTACGTCATTTTTGTCAGCGCACAGCGTCTGATCTTTGATACTGAGAACCCACTATTCAACGCAAAACGTTTCGTTCCAGTTTACATGTTCATCACGACGATGGTGATTGCACTTGTAACTATCAAGAAAGGTCTGAAACACGTAGGTCTACACCTTAGCAACGGTGAAGCATGGATGTGGGCAGCAGTCGTATCTGCAGCAGTAATGGCTGGCGGTTACTTCTACATTCAGAAGAAATTTGCTAACCGTGAAGAAGACCGCAGCTTTGCTGGCGTAGAAGGTATCTTCAGCGTACTAATGGTTATCACAGCGTGTGCTATGGCATTCGCTCACGGTTCAAACGACGTAGCTAACGCGATCGGTCCACTGTCTGCAGTTGTATCAACTGTTGAGCACATGGGTGAAATCACAACGAAGAGCTCAATCGCATGGTGGATTCTTCCTCTAGGTGGTTTTGGTATCGTTGTTGGTCTAGCAACACTAGGTCACAAAGTAATGGCAACAGTTGGTACTGGTATCACTGAACTAACACCAAGCCGTGGCTTTGCTGCTCAGCTAGCAACAGCATGTACAGTAGTTCTAGCGTCAGGTACAGGTCTACCTATCTCTACAACGCAAACACTGGTTGGTGCGGTTCTAGGTGTAGGTTTCGCTCGTGGTATTGCAGCCCTTAACTTGGGCGTAGTTCGTAACATCGTTGCATCTTGGATCGTTACGCTACCTGCTGGTGCACTACTAGCAGTCGTATTCTTCTACGGCATCCAAGCGATGTTCTCGTAACACTGCTTTAGCGCGAAGCGCTGGGTCAATACAATGTAAACGCTTTGTCATTATTGACTCAAACGCACAGAAAGGGAGGCTTTGCCTCCCTTCTTTGTTGCACCTAAGTTTGAAACTGCATAATATTCGTCTATTTCCGGCTCCAATAATTCGGTGCCAAAGCTGTATCCAAGAAAATCGTTAAGGGATTTACTGTGAAAAAACTAATCATCACGGTTTTGTTTACTTTGCTAGCAGCGCCAGCGGCACTAGCGGCAGACCGTTATATTTCTGATGACCTATTCACTTTCATGCACTCTGGTCCAAACAACACTTACCGTATCATGGGTAGTGTTAACGCAGGCTCTAAAGTACAACTTCTTCAAACAAACAAAGACACGGGTTACACCCAAATCCGTGATGCACGCGGTCGTACTGGCTGGGTTCAAAGCAAGTTTGTAACTAACCAAGAGAGCATGGCAATCCGCCTTCCTCGCGTTGAGAAAGAACTGAAAGAAGTGAAAGAGCAACTGGCAAACGCACGCCAGAACTCAGACACAGAAAAAGCGGGGCTAGTAACGTCACTAGAAACACGCAACCAACAAATTTCTGATCTAGAGAAGAAATACTCTGAAATCAGCGACCAGCTTACTTCTGTTGAAACAGAAAACCGCGAACTTCGCGCCAAACTAGACACACAAAAAGACGACATGTTACTGAAGTACTTTACTTACGGTGGTGGTGTTGCAGGTCTAGGTCTACTGTTTGGTTTGATTCTTCCTCATATCATCCCACGTAGAAAGAAATCACCAGCAGGTTGGGCGTAATCACCTTACTCTGAATCGGTAAAAGAAAAGCCAGTCGAACTCGACTGGCTTTTTTGTTTTGTCTGTTTAGTCCTGAATGACACAGAGAAAGAAACAATGGGATGCCTCTAGCCTTTCCATTCATATAAAGCAGGGATACGGATCTGCTCGCCTTGGAATTCGACAATGACCGCTTGAGGTTGGATCTCTTTTAAGGTCACTTGCCCATCGACAACATCGCCTTGGTGGTACTCAACATTGTTAATTTTCACCCAACGTCGCTTTACATCACTTGAGTACATGTGAGTTTGTAAGTTAAGAGCAGGCAAACGACCATGCCATTGTTGAGCTTCTCGCTCTAAATCGTCAACAGACGAGCTATCGTTTGTCGATGGCTGGTCATCGTTCGCAAGCGCGTTCTCTACTTTCAAAGCAAGGTCAGGCGACAATGAGGACAAATCAAGATCATCTAAAGACAAACCAAGGTCATCACCACTTCGCATTGTAGGGCTTGTTTTTACTGTTTTCTGAGGCTCGTTGAGTAGCTCTTGCTCACCAGGAACGGCGTCATTACTCGCATACTCTTCACCAATAAAGGTACCAATGTCCTGTGAGAGCTCTGCTGTTGGCCATTCACGCTGAAGCTGCGCCAATTGGGGCTCTTCAGGATAACTCAAGCTTTCAAAGTTAGTCGTAGATTTAAGCTCGACCAATGCATTGGTTGCTTGTGCTTGTATCTCTGTTGCCGCTGGAGCTATGCCCTCTTGAGCAAATAAGTCCAAATACCAAGCAGCACCGACTGCCGTAATACTTACCGGCAATAAAAAGAGCCCCACATGCTTCATGACTGACATTATGCGCCCTCCTCTTTAATCTGTTTCAAGGCAGGAGCATCAGTCTGCACGCTCTGCTGTAAGCGCTCTAAAGTTCTTTGACCGGCAATACCATCAACGCCAATGCCCTGCCAACGCTGGAACAATTCCACTCGCTCTTTTAATGCAGCATCAAAGATGTCCGTGCCTAATGGTTGTTCATTCACCGCTTGAGCGAGAAGGGTATCCAATACTTCAATTGCTGGACCTTCCATATCTAAACGTAGGGTCTCTCTCAGAGGAGCTTGCCACAATTCAATGATATTGCCCTGCCACAATGGTTTAAGCCATGAAACAGGCAATCGCAAACGTTGGCTACCATTAAGGACTTCCACCTTGTCATTTCCAATCGCGTACAACAGGACGTAACCCACTTGCCCTTGGTAATTCAGCTCTAAGATGACAGGGCGATTTTGTTGCACTAACAACGGCCACGTTGCCATTTTACGCTCACAACGCATGGTTGATTGCGGTTCGGACAAACACAAGTTGTCACGAACAGAGGCACGATAGCCCCACAACTTGTACAGTTCATTAACTGCCAAGTTCGATTGCGTCTGCTCTAAGAGCATATTGCGTTGTTCACTGGTGAGTTGCTCGTTCATCTCTGCGATTACAGGTTGCGATGTCGTCTGAGCAACTTGAATGGGATTAGGTTGGATGCTGGTACTAACTTGAGATGGCATTTTCTGCATCACTGCCCAACCAATACCTACCGCGGCAAACACGCCAATCGCAGCAGAGCCCCAAGTAGGCCATTCAAAGCTACGACGGACAGGCTGGTCTTGCTGGTAAATTTCGGCTTGGAACTGCATCACCTCTTCACAAGCCTGATGTACTGTTTGCTTATCAACCACAACATTACCTTTGTGGTAACTCAGGTTTAACGACTTATCACAAATCAGGTTAATCAAGCGTGGGATGCCGTGACTGTACTTAGCAATCAATTTGGTCGAGCTACGGTCAAACAACTGTTTATCACCACCAGCAGTATGCAGGCGGAAAGTAATATAGTCCGCAGTCTCTTTCTCATCGAGTGGTAGCAGGTGATATCGACCAGTAATCCGTTGAGCAAGTTGACGCAATTGAGTGGTTTGCAGCAAGCGTTGCAGCTCTGGCTGACCAACTAACAGCACTTTGAGGAGCTTTCTGGTGTCCGTCTCTAAGTTGGTTAATAAGCGAAGCTGTTCAAGCACATCAGCGGCTAAGTGCTGAGCCTCATCAATCACCAATAAGGTCGTCCAGCCCATTTTATGATTGCGCAATAAGTAATCATGAATCGCTTGGTTAAGCTGCTTGAGGCTCGCTTCTTCGGGGTAAGTGACTTTGAACTCGTCACAAATGGCTTCAAGTAAATCGCGGCTTGAGAAGGTCGGATTAAGGATCAAGCCCGCTTTCGTATTCTCATCCAAGTTTGCCAGCATGGCTTTAGCAACCGTGGTTTTACCTGTCCCTACTTCACCGGTTAGCATGGCAAAACCACCACCATCGCCTAACCCCGCCTGCAGATGCGTAATCGCCTCTTTATGACGTTGACTCAGATACAGATAACGCGAGTTTGGAACTATGGAAAATGGCAGTTCAACAAACCCGAAAAAGTCCTTATACATTAGGATCTCCAGCTAAAACCCACCCTCAATCAAATCGGGTATTTCCTTATTAGACTTAAACAAAGCGCTAAGTTCTTTTAGAAGTAAAGAAAAGTACCATTGCTTGCTACAATGTCCAACGTCAGATCGATAAATTAAGAGGTAATCCGTGCAAGTTTATTTAGTTGGTGGAGCAGTTCGAGATCATTTGCTTGGAATAGACAGCTACGACAAAGACTGGGTTGTAGTTGGAGCAACGCCGGAAATCATGCTTAGCCAAGGTTATACTGCAGTTGGAAAGGATTTCCCTGTGTTCTTACACCCTAAGAGCAAAGAAGAACATGCCCTTGCACGAACCGAAAGAAAATCTGGCGCAGGCTACACTGGCTTTGATTGCTTTTTCGATCAAAGTGTCACATTAGAAGACGATCTGATCCGTCGTGACCTCACTATCAATGCGATGGCAATGGATAATGACGGCAAGTTGTACGACCCCCATGGTGGCCAGCAAGACCTGCAAGCTAAAGTGCTGCGCCATGTTTCGAATGCCTTTATCGAAGATCCACTGCGTGTTTTGCGTGTCGCACGCTTTGCTGCAAAGTTAGCCCACTTAGGCTTTAGTGTCGCAGAAGAAACCATGCTGCTGATGCGCAATATGGCAGAATCAGGAGAACTGAGCACGCTGACACCAGAACGCGTTTGGCAAGAATGGCACAAATCATTGTCCACTGCTCGACCTGACGTATTCTTATCAGTGCTTAGAGATTGCGGTGCATTAGCGGTTGTCTTGCCTGAAATTGATGCATTGTTTGGGGTCCCTCAACCAGAGAAGTGGCACCCGGAGATTGATACTGGTATCCACACCTTAATGGTGGCTGAGCAAGCAGCAAAACTCAGTGATTCACTGCCAGTTCGATTTGCTGCACAAGTGCATGATTTGGGTAAAGGCATCACGCCTGAAAAGGAATGGCCGAGCCATAAGATGCATTGCCATACCGGTTTGAAGCTAATCAAAAAGCTGTGCGATCGTGTACGTGTACCTAATGAGTTCCGCGACTTAGCATTAATGGTGTGCGAGCAGCACTCCAATATTCATCGAGCGGCTGAGCTTAAACCTCAAACCGTCATCAAAATTCTCAATAAGTTTGATGTTTGGCGTAAATCCGAACGCTTGCAAGATATCTTAATTTGCTGCCAAGCCGATCACGCAGGTCGTAAAGGATTAGAACTGCAACCCTACCCGCAAGCAGAATTGTTTATGCAAGCCTATAAAGCGGCGGCATCAGTCGATGTGCAAGCCATTATTAAAGACGGTTTTCAAGGACCCGCTATTCGTGATGAACAAGAGAAGCGCCGTGTAGAAGCGGTTAGAATTGCATTAGGCAAATAAGTCCGGCAAAGCAGGTAGACAGACAAAAACGCCCGCAATTAAAAGCGGGCGTTTTTATTTCAGTTTTAGCTGCTCAACTTAAGCCGTTAGCAAGAAGGCGAATAAACCGAAACCTAGAATCAGACGGTAAATCACAAATGGCGTCATACCCATACGTGAAATCATCTTCAAGAAGAAGTGGATACAAATGTACGCACTGATAAAGGATGTCACAATACCAGTTAGCAGGAAGCCAACGTGTACAGGCTCGCCACTTGTTACCAGTTTCAAGCCTAGGTAACCACCAGCCAAGGTGATGATTGGAATCGACATCAGAAACGAGAAACGCGCCGCAGCTTCACGAGTAAAGCCAAGGTACAAAGCCGCAGTAATCGTGGCACCAGAACGAGAAGTGCCAGGGATCATAGCAAGCGCCTGAGCGATACCAATAAATAGCGCTTTCTTCCAACCCGTTTGGTATTCATCGGCAACCAGTTTTGCATTCTTGTCTACCCACCAAAGTAGCAGACCAAAAATGATGGTCGTCGTTGCAATTACATAGGCACTGCGCAAATAGATCTCAATGATATCTTTCATCAACAAACCAAATACACATGCAGGAATCGTAGCCAGCACGATCATCCATGCTAATTTGGCTTCTTTACTGCGATCACCCTTAAAGATAGAAGCAAATAGCGCTTGGAATAGCGTGATGACCTCTTGTCGGAAGTAAATCACAACGGCCATTAACGTACCAACGTGAACAGCAACATCAAATGCCAGACCTTGGTCTTCCCAACCAAGAATGGCAGAAGGCAGGATCAAATGGGCAGAGCTGGAAATTGGCAAAAACTCTGTCAGACCCTGAATCAGAGCCAAAATAAAGGCTTCAAAGTAACTCATGTAAACAACTCAAAATTAAAGTGAAAAAGAAACTGGTTTGAGTGAATCGACTGGCTGCATCGCCTGCCAAATATCTGCGATTGTTCTTCCATCGCCGGGGATCACCAATTGAGGTTCGAGATCATACAGGGGCTTTGTTACAAAAGGATATTTGTAGATATCACTGCGAGGTAGCTCAGGTTTTTGTGGCGAAATGCATTCACCGAACAAGACTATATCGAGATCTAAGGTTCGATCCTGATACTTTTGCGCGTTTTCTTCGCGCCCCCACTGAAATTCAATCTCGCGTAAGTGGTGACTCAACTCTTCGAGTGATAGCTTCGTGGAGAAACTAATCACGAAGTTGTAGAAGTTTTGACTACTAAAGCCGATTGGCTCGCATTCATATATCGGAGAAACACACAGATCGCAGCCTAGCTTTTGCAACTCTTGATAAGCTACTCGCGCGTGCTGCTCTCTTTCTATATTGGTGCCTACTCCGATATACGTTTTGATCATGCCTGACCTCGCTCAATCACAACACCAACTGCGCGTGCTTGAGGAACCGCACCAGGCTTCGCTAAACGAATTTTCACCCAAGGTACAGAGAAACGTTGCATGATAAGTTCTGCAACTTCTTCTGCGACACGCTCAACCAACAAGAAACGACCATTTTCGATGTGATTCAACACCGCTTCACTCACTTGTGAGTAATCCAACGCATCTTGAACATCATCACTCTTACCCGCAGGTTTGTTGTCGTGTGCCATTTCGATATCCAGAACCAGCTTTTGCTTGATTTGCTGTTCCCAATCGTAAACGCCGATGGTGGTGATTACTTCTAACTGTTCAATAAAAACTTTATCCAGAGCCATCTTATGTCCTTCTTTTACAGAGGTCGGATACCCGATTTGGGCAAATTGATCGTACTATTCTATACCCAAGCAACCTACTATGACCTTTCACTCTGTAAATTGGCTGAAAAAGTCGCTTGGGTATAAACTGCGAAGACTCTTTATATACAAGAAATCCCATAATGCAAGCTCTATCGCAGAGAGTATTTTTGCTCAAAGCCGAATCGCGGTATGATAGCAATTACTCAGGAACTGAGCATTAAATTCCAATCCATCAAGGACTTCTATGGACGCACTGGCACTAATAATGACAATGGCAGCCTATTTGCTGGGTTCTATCTCCAGCGCGGTGCTAATTTGTCGTTTATTAAGACTGCCGGATCCGCGTAAAGTGGGCTCTAACAATCCTGGAGCCACCAATGTCCTGCGTATCGGAGGCAAAGGTGCAGCGGCGGCAGTGTTGCTGTTCGACATGCTCAAAGGAACAATTCCGGTTTGGAGCGGCTACTTTCTTGGTATCGACCCAATCATCCTTGGCGTTATTGCCATTGCAGCGTGCCTTGGTCACATGTACCCAATATTTTTCCACTTTAAGGGGGGTAAAGGTGTCGCAACAGCACTTGGTGCAATAGCCCCTATTGGATTGGATCTGACTGGGCTGGTCATGCTGACTTGGTTATCGGTCGCTTTGTTGTTTCGCTACTCTTCTCTAGCTGCGCTTGTTACGGTACTCGTTACGCCCTTCTATGCTTGGATGTTCAAACCGCAGTACACCTTACCTGTCGCGATGCTTTGTTGTTTGATCGTGTTTAAACATCATCAGAATATTCGCCGCTTATTGTCAGGGGAAGAACCCAAGATTGGTGAAAAGAAATTGGTAGAAAAAAACTCGGCGTAATGCCGAGTTTTTTGTTTATTCAATCGTTACTTGAAAAAATTACGACGCATGCACTTTATTCAAGAAATCCAACAACATCTGGTTGACGATTTCTGGCTGTTCCAATGAACTGATATGACCCGCTTCAGGGATCTCAACCAACTCACTGCCAGTGATGCAATCGTTCATTAAGTAAGATTCAAATACTGGACGAGGCTTATCCTCGCGACCAACCGCAATCAAGGTTGGCAATGCAAACATCTCTGCATCTTCGATAACGTCACGACGCCCAAACACCATACGTCCAATACGAGCTACTTCGACCGCGCGCTCACCTTGCAATGCTTCAAGACTTTGCTTGAATGATGCCACAAGTTCAGGATTGGCTTGCTCTGCGTTGTTGGCAAAGAACAGCGGTGTGACAGCCTCAACGATCGGTGCTGGTACAGCTTGAACTTGGCTTATCGCATCCAGCATCGCAAAGTATTTCTTATGTGTAACTTCAGGTTCCAAACCGATGAATGTATCCATAAGAACCAGAGATTTAACACGTTGAGGAGCTTGTGACGTCAGCTCTGCTCCCCACATCCCACCAACCGATAAACCAACAATAGAGAATTGTTCGATCTCCAAATGATCCATGAGTGCCAGCATATGTTGAGCGTAATCGACTAAAGATCGCGTCGAAGTAGGCGCGGCGTCCGACTCACCATGCGCCCATAGATCAGGCACGATACAACGATATGATTGGCTCAACACTTCAATCTGTGGAGCCCACATTTGGTTATCCCACAAGTAGCTGTGACCAAACAGCAATACAGGACCTTCGCCCTTATCTAGGTAAGCAAGCTGCTGACCTTCAATTTCAAACTTATTCATTGTTATATCCATTTATTATTCTTCGGCACAATCCTATCACTGAAACGAAACAAAACTGCTCGCATCAGTTAGGCTCTTACAATCAATTACACAAGGTCTTTCAATTAGCTAGCTAAAAATAAAGGCCTCTGATGAGCAGAGACCTTTATCGTGTTAAATATATTTCAAACCTTCAGTAGAAGTTTGATTACGCGATTGGCGTAAGCTGGTCGATAGGCCAACGCGGACGCGCTTCTACCGACATATCTGCCACTTCACCGTTTTTCAGGCGTTGCATACCTGCGTATGCGATCATCGCGCCATTGTCCGTACAGAACTCAGTGCGTGGGTAGTAAACTTCACCACCAACTTTCTTCGCCAGTTTTTCAAGCTCAGCACGCAGACGACGGTTAGCACTTACACCGCCAGCAATAACAATGCGCTTCATACCTGTTTGCTCAAGTGCGCGCTTACATTTAATTGCCAGCGTAGCACATACCGCTTCTTCGAATGCGTAAGCGATATCAGCGCGAGTTTGTTCATCATCACCGTTTGCAGCAATCGTGTTTGCCGTGAAAGTTTTTAAACCTGAGAAGCTCATGTCCAAACCTGGCACATTCGTCATTGGACGTGGGAATTTAAAGCGACCCGGAGTACCTTTTTCAGCCAACTTAGATAACAGTGGACCACCAGGGTAATCCAAGCCCATTAGCTTCGCAGTCTTATCGAATGCTTCACCCGCCGCATCATCAATAGATTCGCCTAGGATTTTGTACTCGCCGATGCCTTTAACTTCAACCATCATTGAGTGACCACCCGATACCAATACCGCCACAAATGGGAACGGTGGTGGGTTATCTTCTAGCATAGGCGCCAGTAGGTGACCTTCCATATGGTGAACAGGCACCGCAGGCACACCCCAAGCATAAGCAATACTGCGACCGATAGTGGCACCGACAAGCAATGCACCTACCAAACCCGGACCTGCCGTGTATGCAACACCGTCGATGTCTTTGGAAGTCAGATTCGCTTCTTTCAATGCCTCTTTAATAAGAGGAATGGTTTTCTTAACATGGTCACGTGAAGCCAACTCAGGCACCACGCCGCCGTAATCTGCGTGAAGTTTTACTTGGCTGTAAAGCTTGTGTGATAAAAGACCTTTCTCATCGTCATAAATCGCGATGCCAGTCTCGTCACAAGAGGTTTCAATACCAATAATGCGCATGGTTTTCTCAGTGTGCTTTCTATATAGAGGAAATTTGGGCGTCATATTACCCTGCCTTGGTGCTTCAAACAAATTTTGTACAGACAATAGGCGATAAAACGCTTTACAAAGCTGTGTTGATCGGATTAAAATTCCGCACCATTTTTGATCAAGCTGGTAACTGACCAAACAATTGTGATTTGGTTCATTAAATTCCAGCGTTAACGAATAACCCCTGAGGTGAAAGGCATATGCCAGTAGTTAAAGTACGTGAAAACGAACCGTTCGACGTTGCTCTACGTCGTTTCAAGCGCTCTTGCGAAAAAGCAGGTATCCTTTCTGAAGTGCGTCGTCGTGAGCACTACGAAAAACCAACTACAGTTCGCAAACGCGCTAAAGCAGCAGCTCAAAAGCGTCACGCTAAGAAGCTAGCTCGCGAAAACGCTCGTCGCGTTCGCCTGTACTAATAACTGAGCTCCGGAAAGGAATTTAGTTATGGCTCTGATTGATAAACTCAAAGAAGAGCAAAAATTAGCGATGAAAGCCAAGGACAAATTGCGCCTTGGTACTATTCGTTTAGCTCTATCTGCAATTAAGCAACGTGAAGTTGACGAACAGATTACTCTGGGCGACGACGACATTCTTGCTGTGTTGACCAAGATGGTTAAACAACGTCGCGACTCTGTAACGCAATTTGAAGCAGCAGGTCGTCAAGATCTTGCTGATGCGGAACAAGCTGAAATTACCGTTCTTGAGGACTTTATGCCTCAACCACTGACAGACGAAGAAGTTGCAGCTCTTATTGAGAGCGCAGTTGCTGAATCTGGCGCAGCTGGCATGCAAGACATGGGCAAAGTAATGGGCGTTCTGAAACCGCAAATTCAAGGGCGTGCAGATATGGGTAAAGTAAGCGGTTTAGTTCGCGCTAAATTGGCTTAATACCCCACCCAATTGCAGCAAGCCGTGCTATCCTTTGGAACGCACGGCTTGTTTGTATCTGGCAGAATGGAATAACAAAAAGCCGCACACATGCTTTTCTCTGTAACCCATTCACACCAATCATGATTTTCTTTTTTTGTTAGGTTTTATGGCTGGACACATCCCTCGCAGTTTTATTGATGACCTCCTAGCTCGACTCGATATTGTCGATATCATCGACGCGCGCGTGAAACTTAAGAAAAAAGGCAAAAACTACGGCGCTTGCTGCCCTTTCCATAACGAAAAGACACCGTCATTCAGCGTTAGCCAAGAAAAGCAGTTTTATCACTGTTTTGGTTGTGGCGTGCATGGCAATGCCATCGACTTCATTATGGAGTTCGAACGCCTAGACTTTGTCGAAGCCATTGAAGAACTGGCATCTTATCTTGGATTAGATGTACCACGCGAACAACGCAGTGGTGGTGGTCAATTTAACTCAGGACCACAAGCCAGCAGCAGCGAAAAACGTAGTCTCTACGATATCATGGGCAGCATTGCTCAGTTCTATCGTAACCAACTCAAGCAGCCAACAAGTAAAGTGGCGATTGAGTACCTAAAAGACCGCGGTTTGTCGGGTGAAATCGTACAGAAGTTTGGCATCGGCTATGTGGCGGATGAATGGGACTTGGTCCGTAAAAACTTTGGTCAGAACAAAGACAATCAAGACATGCTTGTGACTGGCGGCATGTTGATCGAGAACGACAAAGGTAACCGCTATGACCGCTTCCGTGGTCGTATCATGTTCCCCATTCGTGATCGCCGTGGTCGAGTGATTGGATTTGGCGGTCGCGTACTTGGCGACGGCACACCAAAATATCTGAACTCACCAGAAACGCCCATCTTCCATAAAGGTAAAGAGCTTTATGGTCTTTACGAAGTGCTACAAGCATATCGTGAACCACCACGAATTTTGGTGGTTGAAGGTTATATGGATGTTGTCGCGTTGGCGCAATATGGCGTAGATTACTCTGTCGCCTCTTTGGGCACGTCAACCACTGGCGACCACATTCAAATGCTGTTTAGGCAAACGAATACCGTCGTATGTTGTTACGATGGTGACCGAGCAGGTAAAGAAGCCGCATGGCGCGCGCTAGAAAATGCACTTCAGTACCTTAAAACGGGTAATACATTGAAGTTCCTGTTCTTACCTGACGGTGAAGACCCTGACAGCTACGTTCGAAAATATGGCAAGCAAGCCTTCGAACAGCAAATAGAACAAGCCACACCGCTTTCGAGCTATCTCTTTGATAACCTGATTGAATTACACCAAATCAACTTGGGCAATAATGAAGGTAAATCAGCACTACGAGCCTATGCGAGTGCATTGATTGACAAGATTCCTGATCCCTATTTTCAGGAGTTACTCGAAAAGCTGCTTGATGAACGCACGGGTTTTGATAACCGCTTACGTCAACCACGTAAAAAGACGGGTGAAAGTCGACCTCAGCCGCACAAAGAGATCAAACGAACTCCGATGCGCGAGGTAATCGCTCTAC
The DNA here is from genome assembly GCF_001591145.1 of Vibrio harveyi NBRC 15634 = ATCC 14126 = KCTC 12724. GTDB lineage: Bacteria > Pseudomonadota > Gammaproteobacteria > Enterobacterales > Vibrionaceae > Vibrio > Vibrio harveyi. The sequence continues at coordinate 66,759 of NZ_BCUF01000004.1, forward strand.
TTATTCAGAATCCGAGCTATGCTCAAATGGTACCAGATCTTTCCTCAGTGAGAGATTTATCCATACCAGGCCTAAGTTTATTTGTTGATGTACTTGATAAATGTCAGGCGCATCCCCATATCAACACTGGCCAATTATTAGAGCATTGGCGAAACAGCCAAAATGAGACCCTTCTGTCTCGTCTCGCGAGCTGGGATATTCCCCTCGATGAAGACAACCAAGAAGAAATATTTTTAGACTCACTGGATAAAATTATTGCCCAGTGCGTAGAAAAACAAATTGAAAACCTGCAGGCCAAAGCAAGAAGTGTCGGTTTATCAGCCGAAGAGAAAAGGGAGCTGCTAGCTTTGATGCTAGATTTAAAAGCGTAACCCTGTTTAATTAGTCAGCAACAATTTAATTTGTTATAGTAAGTGGTTTGCATTTCGCATACTGATTCCTTCACCAGATTACGAAGTTGGATACCGTCTATGGATCAAAATCCGCAGTCACAGCTAAAGTTACTTGTTATTAAAGGCAAGGAACAAGGCTATCTGACCTACGCCGAAGTAAACGACCACCTACCTGCTGAAATCGTAGATTCAGAACAGGTAGAAGACATCATTCAGATGATCAACGACATGGGCATCAAGGTAGTAGAAACTGCTCCTGATGCTGATGATCTTGCACTGAACGATGACACAAACATCACCGATGAAGATGCAGCTGAAGCTGCAGCAGCAGCACTTTCTAGCGTAGAAAGTGAAATTGGTCGTACAACAGACCCAGTGCGCATGTACATGCGTGAAATGGGTACTGTAGAGCTGCTGACTCGCGAAGGCGAAATCGACATCGCAAAACGTATTGAAGAAGGTATTAACCAAGTTCAATCGTCTGTTGCTGAATACCCTGGCACTATCCCATACATTCTTGAGCAGTTTGACAAAGTTCAAGCAGAAGAACTTCGTCTAACTGACCTAATCTCTGGATTTGTTGACCCTGATGCAGACGACACAGCTGCACCAACAGCGACGCACATCGGTTCTGAACTAACTGAATCTCAGCTAGAAGAAGAAGACGAAGAAGACGTTGATGAAGACGAAGAAAGTGATGACGATTCAGATGACTCTGAAGAAGATGTAGGTATCGACCCAGAGCTGGCGCTTGAGAAATTCAACCAGCTACGCAGCACATACCAAAACCTTCAGCTTGCAATCAACGAGCACGGTTACGAAAGCCCGAAAGCAACAGTAGCTAACGAGTTGATGCTAGACGTATTTAAAGAATTCCGTCTAACACCAAAACAGTTCGACCACTTAGTGAATGAACTGCGCACAGCAATGGATCGCGTTCGTACTCAAGAACGTCTGATCATGAAGTCTGCAGTTGAATACGGCAAAATGCCGAAGAAATCGTTCATCGCGCTGTTCACAGGTAACGAATCAAGCGAAGCATGGTTAGATGAAATCCTATCATCTGACAAGCCATACGCTGAGAAGATCAAACGTAACGAAGAAGAAATCCGTCGTTCAATCGCTAAACTAAAAATGATTGAAGAAGAGACTTCTCTGAACGTTCAAAACATTAAAGACATCAGCCGTCGTATGTCTATCGGTGAAGCGAAAGCTCGCCGTGCGAAGAAAGAGATGGTTGAGGCGAACTTACGTCTAGTAATTTCTATCGCTAAAAAGTACACCAACCGTGGTCTACAGTTCTTGGACCTAATCCAAGAAGGTAACATCGGTCTGATGAAAGCGGTAGATAAGTTCGAATACCGTCGTGGTTACAAGTTCTCGACTTACGCAACGTGGTGGATCCGTCAGGCAATCACTCGTTCAATCGCGGACCAAGCACGTACGATTCGTATTCCGGTACACATGATCGAAACGATCAACAAACTAAACCGTATCTCTCGTCAAATGCTACAAGAGATGGGTCGTGAGCCGTTACCGGAAGAACTGGCAGAACGTATGCAAATGCCAGAAGACAAGATTCGTAAAGTACTGAAGATCGCTAAAGAGCCAATCTCTATGGAGACACCAATCGGTGACGACGAAGATTCGCATCTAGGTGATTTCATCGAAGATACTACGCTAGAGCTACCACTAGATTCTGCTACGGCAACGAGCCTGAAAATGGCAACGAAAGACGTACTTGCAGGTCTAACACCACGTGAAGCAAAAGTACTTCGTATGCGCTTTGGTATCGACATGAACACTGACCATACTCTAGAAGAAGTAGGTAAGCAGTTCGACGTTACTCGTGAACGTATCCGTCAGATCGAAGCGAAAGCACTACGTAAACTACGTCACCCAAGCCGTTCAGAAACACTGCGCAGCTTCCTAGACGAGTAATCGAAGCGATTAAAATCAAAAAAGGTGACCAATGGGTCGCCTTTTTTATTATCTGTGAAGCTAAGTGAATAAAAACTAAGCGCAATTGCCCCACCTAGTGGCTAGACACCTCGCAACGCTTCCCCTATAATCGTTGACCTATTAAGGCCCCTTAGCTCAGTGGTTAGAGCAGTCGACTCATAATCGATTGGTCCCCAGTTCAAGTCTGGGAGGGGCCACCATATTCAGAAGGCTCGTGGAGAAATCTACGGGCCTTTGTTGTATCTGGAAGATAGAGATTCCATCCAATATCCTCATCGCAAGCCAAGCACTTACGTTTAGGTTTATTTCCAGCTAAGGGCGCTCTAACTCAAGCTTGCTGACCTGATACTCTTCTGTTGCTGAAACTAAGCCGGGACGGTTAATCACTTTCCATAAGAAATAAGGCGGGATCAGGAATGCGATAAAGTAGAACGATTCATGGAAAAAAATATGGGCAATATTCTCTTGATGTTCGCACAGCGCTACAAGAGCACAGAAGTCCAGTAAGATACTCAATACTCCGAATACCACAGAGACAACAATGGTTAAGCCTAACAACTCTCTGAGGTAATGTTTAAAGGTCATTCTAGTAATTCCTTCTAGCTAATAAGTGCGGTCAAAATTACGCCTCTAACTCCTTCTGTGAATTGACTTTTATCAACTTCATTGCCAAACAAATAAGAACTTAGTTTTATAAAAGATCACTTGCATAAACGAGAAAACCTACAGCACTTATAATGCAATCGATTGAACATAAAAAAGCCAGTCAAATGACTGGCTTGTGAGATTAGGTTGAAACTTGAGATAATCTTACTTAGTCCGATAGGTAATACTGAACAGTTGAAACAACGCGTACCTTCTTGATGTAAGGCGTATTGCTATCTCGGTCATAAATTGAGAACTGACCTTGTGTCGCTCGCTTAATTTTACCGAGTGAGCTCTGTGAGTCTTTAGCAAATTTTTCTGCTACTTCTCGTGCATTCTTCGTCGCTTCCTCAATCATATCGGGCTTAATCTCGTTAAGCTTAGTAAAGCTATACTCCACACGATTCGAATAAGGATCTTGGTTTAATAAAACGCCCTGTTTGCCTAGTTCGCCAATTTCATTGATTGCCGCTCTCACCAAATCAATGTTCTGGCTGTAAACCGTCACAGTTCGGTTTGCGAGGTAGCGATATTCGATATCTTGCTCACTACCATATTGCTGAGCTTTACGGTCAATGACAGCTGGTGATGACAGAGAGAAGTTTGATTCATTCAGTCCTTTTGCCACAAGAAAATCGATGACCAGCTTAGTCTGCTGATCAATGTCATCAAACATTGCGGTCATATCATTACTCGCCACAGTAAATTGAATAGGCCAAATTACTGTATCCGCTGGGTACTCTCGCTCAGACAAGCCTTTCACCGTAACCACACGTTCATACGCTTTGTATTTCACCGCTGTCTGCTGGATAAAGAAACCCAACACTCCCAAACCAATAATTAGACACAGCCCTAACCATATTGACGCTTTGTTGGAAACGTTCTCCATTCATCCTCCTGATTTCGTTAAACCAATCAATTTGTTATGCAGATAAGATAGCCTACGAATGGCAACAAAATAGCGACCAAAAGCTAAATTTCTGTCATATCACTCGAAATGATGAAGACAATAACATAAAATCGAACAGTGTTTTATTATTGGGTTTATCATCATGTTGAAAACAAAGTTAATGCTTATTATTAGTGGTGTCTTCATCTCAACTTCTTGTTTTAGTGCCAACAATATGACCTCTGAAGACCCAACGATTGATAAGCAAATCACCGAAGAAAATACGCATGAAGAGCGAACATTGGATTGCGAAGAAGAGCCTTGTGGAACCAAGGGGTTTGATGGTCGTCTACTATTGGAAAATGAACCAACCAAACAGGTATTAAGCTCTATAGAGTCAATCAGTAAAACGCTTAACGCCATGAGCGTCCTGATGTTTGCCGGTGATAAATCATAAACAAACTCCCCTCATAAATCTGGGTGAATAGCCTTTGTTCAATAAAGCTTCACGGCTTTGTCATCAAAGGCTCATGCTTTTGCCTCTGAACTGTCATCTGTAATTTCTACCATCCAATCAGCAACTTGTACGCTGAGGTAAATATGGATAGTTCGACCCCCTTTCGTCTCCCTCGTAAAACGCCATTTGGCATTGGTGAAAATGTTACTGAATGGGCAACGGGTTTAAACCAACTTGATAAGTTCTACGCCCGACGACCTATCAATGCCGACACCAAAACCTTTCTCCGCTTTACCCTGGATATCTTGGGCATCGATTATCGTATCACTCATGGTTCACTCGACTCTGTTCCTAAGCAAGGTGCAACCGTCATTGTGGCGAACCACCCTCTAGGGTGTGTGGAAGGCGTGATCTTGGCGGAGCTGCTGTTGATGGTCAGGGGTGATATTCAAATCTTAGCCAATCAATACCTTAAGACCGTTCCTGAGCTGGATCAGCTCTTCATTGGCGTCGATGTATTTGAAGGCAAAGACGCTGTCAAATCCAACATGAAAGCGCTTAGAGCAGCCAACAAGCATCTGGCTAATGGTGGCTTATTACTCGTCTTTCCTGCCGGTGAAGTATCGCAATTAATCGATGCGAAACCACAACGTTTAGAAGACAAAGAGTGGAGCCGTAGTGTCAGTAGCCTTATCCGCAAAAACAAAGCGACCACGGTACCAGTCTTTATCAGTGGTCAAAATTCCAAACGCTTTTACATGGCGGGGAAAATCCACCCACTTTTGCGTACCCTAATGCTTGGTCGAGAGCTATTGAACAAACACGCACAAACCATCAAGCTTTCGTTTGGGCAAGCCATAAAATTTAAAGAGCTCAACACACTTAACAATGATCAGGTCGTGAACTATTTGCGCCTCAATACTTATTTACTTAATCGTGACACCCAACCAATCAAGCCCTCGTCCTCTTCGGAAATGCTCTCTCCAATTGCGGCAGGGTTACCCATAGGCGAATTGCTTGAAGAACTGAACAACCTACCAGAAGAAGCAAAGCTACTCGAAAGTGGAGAGTTCGATGTCTATTGTGCTGAGGCGAAGAGCATTCCTTCTCTACTGCATGAAATTGGTCGTCTACGTGAATTCAATTTTCGTCAAGTTGGTGAAGGCACTGGATTAGCGATAGATATTGATCACTTCGATCATGACTATCTGCACCTATTTGTGTGGGACAGAGAAAACCAATGCTTGGTCGGCGCTTATCGCTTAGGTTTGGTTGATCAACTGATTGAGAAGCGTGGTGTAGAAGGTCTGTATTCACGTACGCTGTTTAACTATGACCAGTGCTTTTTAGATCAGATGGGAAAATCGATCGAGATGGGGCGTTCGGTGATCGCTCAGCAATATCAAAAGAGCATGAGTGCATTATTGCTACTGTGGAAAGGCATTGCGACCTTCGTACATCAAAACCCAGATTACACACACCTATTTGGTCCAGTCAGTATCAGTAATGACTACAGCGATACAGCACGCCAGTTGTTGGCTCAATCAATGACACTGCACCACTATGACAATGACTGTGCAGAATACGTCACGCCATCTAACCCTCTACCAGAGAACCATCGTGGTTGGAATACCAGCATGCTTACGGCATTAGGCGATTTACAACTGCTGTCTCGAGTGATTGCCAGAATTGACGAAGGGAAAGGCGTGCCAGTGTTGCTACGTCAGTATTTAAGTCTCAACGGCAAGCTGGTTTGCTTCAATGTAGATCCAGCATTCAACAACGCTTTGGATGGATTGATCATGGTTGACTTGCGTAATGTCCAAGAAAAAACATTAGCACGGTACATGGGGGGCGAGCAGGCTCACCGTTACTTAGGTCAACACCGCTGAGTATTGAAATATCAATGAAAAGTGCGTTGTCATGGATAGAATGAAGCCCTAGAGCAATGCACTTCTAATCTTTCTATCACTAATGACATATCACTGCGTGAAGTGGCTCGAAAAGACATTCATCAACGCAATTTATCAAAACCTTAGCGATGACATTGGTCACGCTAATTACGTCAAAAACTTTCACAAATTACCAAACCAGACATAGATCACACTTACAAGACCAAGCAATACAACACAAAGTGTGACATTGATCGATTGAGGTATTTAATTCGGATTTCAAAAGAAATCAAAAGTGATCTAAATCACAAAGTATTTTGGATTTAAATTTGTCAGAAGATCGAATTGATCACTAGTATTTTTATTGACAGATTTGAAAGTGGCTTTTTGTTATTTATTTACAGGTCAATAAGTCGATCCAAGTCACTTAAAAACCGTTTCTCAGCCTAGGAAATGCGGGCGTAGATCACGAAAAACCCGTTGTCAGTTCCAATTGGAAAATGTGTGGTAAATTGATTGGGTACTAAGCAATCAAACAAGCGGTTTTGGCGAACCGTTTACTACAACAATATTCATCAGAACATCGAACGGGGAATTGTTATGATATCACCAGATGCCAAGATCAAGATACAAAATTTTGGTCGTTTTCTGTCAAACATGGTAATGCCAAACATCGGCGCGTTTATCGCGTGGGGCTTTATCACTGCTCTATTCATCCCAACTGGATGGCTACCTAACGAAACGTTAGCCTCTATGGTTGGTCCTATGATTACCTACTTGCTACCACTGCTTATCGGTTATACCGGTGGTAAATTAGTCGGTGGCGATCGCGGTGCGGTAGTCGGCGCAATCACAACAATGGGTGTGATTGTCGGTACAGACATCCCAATGTTTATGGGTGCAATGATGGTCGGTCCGATGGGTGGCTGGGCGATCAAAAAATTCGATAACTACATCGACGGTAAAGTAAAAAGTGGCTTTGAGATGTTGGTTAACAACTTCTCTGCAGGCATCATCGGCATGCTATGTGCGATTCTTGCTTTTATCTTTATCGGTCCATTCGTAAAAATTCTATCTGGTGGCTTAGCAGCTGGCGTTAACTTCCTAGTATCTGCTCACCTGTTACCACTGACTTCAATCTTCGTTGAACCTGCGAAGATCCTGTTCCTAAACAACGCGATCAACCACGGTATCTTCTCTCCACTAGGTATCCAACAAGCGTCTGAGACAGGTCAATCTATCTTCTTCCTAATCGAAGCGAACCCAGGTCCTGGTCTAGGTATCTTGCTGGCTTACATGGTGTTTGGTAAAGGAACGGCTCGTCAAACTGCCGGTGGTGCATCAATCATCCACTTCTTCGGCGGTATCCACGAAATTTACTTCCCATACATTTTAATGAACCCTCGCCTAATCCTAGCAGCTATTGCAGGTGGTATGACTGGCGTATTCGTTCTAACAATGTTTAACGCAGGTATCGTTTCTCCAGCATCACCAGGTTCAATCTTTGCTATCTTGTTGATGACTCAGAAAGGTTCAATCGTAGGTGTACTCGCATCTATCGCAGCAGCAACAGGTGTGTCATTCGCAGTAGCGGCACTACTGATGAAGACGCAAACGTCAACAGAAGAAGACGGTGATGAAGCTGCACTAGAGAAAGCAACATCACAAATGAAAGACATGAAATCTGCATCTAAAAACGATGCGGTGGTAAACAGCCAAAGCAAAGGTGACGTAGACCTAGCGACAGTACAAAGCATCATTGTCGCTTGCGATGCGGGCATGGGTTCAAGCGCAATGGGTGCAAGCATGCTGCGCAAAAAGGTTCAAGACGCCGGTCTGAACATCCATGTAACCAACCTTGCTATTAACAGCTTACCAGAGAGTGCAGATATCGTGATTACTCATAAAGACTTAACGGATCGTGCACGTAAGCATGCTCCGAACGCCCACCACATTTCATTGACGAACTTCCTAGACAGCGAAATGTACAACCAGCTAGTCACCAAACTACTAGCAGCACAAAACCAATCCGCAGCCAATGACGACCAAATGGTAAAAGTGTCGGTAATGGCGGCGAACGACGACAGCTTTGAGCCACAGCAACCATCTGTATTTCAAATTCAACGTGAGAACATTCACCTAGGTTTGAAAGCAGCTAACAAAGAAGAAGCCATTCGCTTTGCAGGCAACAAATTGGTTGAACTTGGCTACGCAGAACCAGAATACGTAGACGCGATGTTTGAACGTGAAGCGTTGGTTCCAACTTACCTAGGCGAATCTATCGCAGTACCTCACGGTACCATAGAAGCGAAAGACCGCGTGAAGAAAACAGGCATTGTAATCTGCCAATACCCTGCGGGTATCCAATTTACTGAAGACGACGATGATGTAGCAAAACTGGTTATCGGCATTGCCGCTAAGAACGATGAGCACATCCAGGTGATTACCACCATTACAAACGCGCTCGATGAGCCGGAGGCAATTGAGAAGCTAACTAGCACCAACGATGTAGAAGAGATTCTGAACATCCTTGGTGGTCAGCAAGCGGCTTAATCACTCCTTTTAATTTGCTCCTGAGCAAACCGAGGTCAGCTGTCACCCCCTATGCGGTTGGCCTCACCCTAGATTCGTTTTAGTCAACATTTCAGACATTGGTAGGTAAGAATTATGAAAAACGCAGTTCATTTTGGCGCAGGTAACATTGGTCGTGGCTTCATCGGAAAACTATTGGCAGATGCAGAAGTCGAGGTCACATTTGCAGACGTTGATGCTCCACTGGTTGATCAACTTAGCCACAAACAAGAATACAAAGTAAAAGTGGTCGGTACGGAATGCCAGATTGACACCGTAACCCACGTCACCGCTGTTAACTCCGCCAGCGAAGATGTCATCGATCGCATTGTAAAAACTGACTTGGTAACCACTGCCGTAGGTCCCAACGTACTGGACATCATTGCAAAAACCATCGCGACCGGCATTGCAAAGCGCTTTGCGGCAGGCAACGAAAAACCGTTGAACATCATCGCGTGCGAAAACATGGTTCGTGGCACGACTCACCTAAAAGGTGAAGTGTACAAACATTTGGATGAATCATTACACGCGAAAGCAGACGAGCTAGTTGGCTTCGTCGACTCCGCAGTGGACCGCATCGTACCACCAGCAGAAGCCGCGAACGATGACCCACTAGAAGTCACGGTAGAGAGTTTTAGTGAATGGATTGTGGATGAACAGCAATTCAAAGGTGAAATCCCTGATATCGCTGGCATGGAAAGAACCAATAATCTAATGGCGTTTGTCGAGCGTAAGCTGTTCACCCTAAATACGGGTCATTGCATTACCGCTTACTTAGGTTGCTTGAAAGGACATCGCACTATTCGCGAAGCAATTGAAGACCCAAGCATTCACGCAGAAGTAAAACAAGCAATGCAAGAAAGCGGAGAAGTACTGATCAAACGCTACGGTTTTGACCGCGACATGCACAACGCTTACATCGAAAAGATCCTAGGTCGCTTTGCCAACCCTTATTTAGTTGATGAAGTTGATCGTGTTGGTCGCCAACCAATTCGTAAATTGGGGGCGAACGATAGATTAGTGAAGCCTTTACTCGGTACAATTGAGTATGGCACTGAAAATAAAACTCTTTTGAAAGGCATTGCTGCTGCGTTGAAGTACACTAACGACACCGACCCACAAGCAGTAGAACTGCAAACCTCATTAAAAGAAGTGGGTGTGAAGAAGACGCTAGCGACATACACAGGTCTTGCAGAAGACAGTGCTGAAGTGGCTCAAATCGAGACACTTTACAACCAACTTTGATTTACCTAGGGGAGCTTGGCTCCCCTTCTATATCCTTATCCACTTAAAGAGATGGGGATACTAATAATTAGAAATGTATTCAGTATATGGCAGATAACATCAACGAAACCGAGATCATTGAGCGATTAAACAGCGCACCTTCGGTACGAGGCTTTTTTATTGCAACCGTCGACGTATTTAACGATTCGATCGATGGGTTAGTGCAAAGAATTTTTCGTAAAGATAACTTCGCTGTCCAATCTGTGGTCGGTCCGCTGCTACAAGACTCAGGACCGCTGGGCGATCTATCTGTTCGTTTGAAGTTATTGTTTGGCTTAGGTGTGCTTCCCGATGACATTTATCACGACATCGAAGACATCATCAAACTCAAAAACCAACTCAATAGTGACGCTTCTGATTACGAGTTCACAGACCCCAATATTCTAGAGCCAATCAAAAAACTGCACTTGGTGAAGAAGATGGGTATGGTACAACTCGAAGTCAGCGAACCAGATGACGATATCGACCTTGAGTTTTATCAGCTTCAACTGCAACGTCAACAACAAATCATTAAGTCAGGGCTCTCGCTTGCTATTGTCGAAATCTGTAATGAACTCGGCAAAGAGAGCCCATTCTAACGCTATTTATACCCAAGTTACCTTCAAAAGGATTCGAGGTTGCTTGGGTATAACAACATAATCAATGTCAGCCGCTCTACACCCTACGTAGGAGCTCTACCAATGTTAAAAGCTGTACTTTTTGATATGGATGGACTGATTTTCGACACCGAGTCTATCTACAAACAGAGTTGGCAGTACGCCGCTAACGAGCAAGGCTTAGCCATCACTGATGATTTCTATCAACAATTCATCGGCGTCCAAGACCCTGAATGTGAAAGAATACTCGCCGAGCATTTTCAACAAGCCATCGATATGCCGCGCTACAAGGCTGTGCGAGATGAGCATTTCCATCACCTCAGAGACCAAGGTATTGCGCTCAAACCTGGTTTCGATTCGTTGTTACGAGCCATTAAACAACGTGGTTTGCTCACTGCTATTGTGACCTCTTCTCATCTCCCAGAAGTAAAACATAACTTCAATAATACTGAGTACCTTACCCAGTTCGATTTAGTGATTACCGCTGAAGATGTAGAACGTGGTAAGCCCAACCCCGACTGCTATCAAATGGCTTATCACCACCTCGGCATCGATGCAAAAGAGAGTCTTGTATTGGAAGATTCGAACAATGGCATTAAAGCTGCTCTCGCTGCTGAATGCCACGCCGTGATGATTCCAGATTTACTGCCACCACTGCAGGAATTTAAAGATAAAGTGATAATTAAAGCATCTCTTGAGGAAGTGATTCCGCTTCTGGATACGCTTTAGCTGCGGGCAATATTAAACAGAACTGGGTTTGGTGTTCTTCTGAAGTCACGGTGATCTTGCCATCATAAGCGTGAACGATCGACTGTGTGATCGACAACCCTAGCCCAGCTCCAACGCTGCCAGAATGTTGGCGTGACTTGTCGACTCGATAAAAGCGATCAAATAGATACGGTAGATTTTGCTTAGGTATCGTCTCACCGACGTTGTGAACGGTAATGGTGACAAACTCATCACTCTGCTCGACATCAACACGAATCGTTGTTTCATCATAAGCATGGCGAATGGCATTAGAGAGCAAATTCCCTACCGCTCTCTCAAACATATTTCGATCCATGTACAACATCGCTTGCCCCGAAGTGATGATGCTCAAAGCAGAATCTTCCGCCAGTATGCCAAAGTACTCGATTAAGTGAGCAAGCTGTTCATGAACAGCGAAGTGCTCATTGTGTCGATGGATAAGCTTATTCTCCGCTTTTGCGATATACAGCAAATCATTGATGGTCTTGGTAATTCGGTTTAACTCTTCAAGCGTAGAAGCAATCGCTTCTTGGTATTCCTCCGATGTACGGCACGCGCCTAATATCACTTGGTTTTGGGTCGTAATATTGGTCAAAGGCGTTTTGAGCTCATGAGCAATATCAGAAGAAAACTCACTCAAACGATGAAAACCAGTTTGTAACCGATCCAGCATGGCATTGTGCTTAGTAGCGAGTTCACGTAGCTCTACTGGTAAGGTTTCTGGGGCAATGCGGATATCCAACTGTTCTGGTGTGATGTGTTGAATGTGCTTATTTAAGGTCAAAATGGGCTTTAAACCGCGATTAACGATCACCCGGCTAAATAGCGTCGATGCAATAAATGCGAAGCCTAAAGACCAAAATAAGATCCAACCAAGCTTATTTAAGAATAATCGATGATGGTTGATACTCACGCCAATAACAACAGTGACATCTTTGGTTTTAAAAGCGAACGCTCGAATATCTAACGAGTTTTCACGCCACTCTATCGCATTGTTTTGATTTAAGATCTGTGGAGAGCTCAGCGTCAACGACAAATCCTTAGGGATAGAGAGCGTCGAGTTTTTGTAAGTCAGTGCTTCCTCTTTAAATGCCCACATATAGACAGAGCTATTGTCGATAAGTAGATAAGCCGACTCCGGCGAGACCAGCATCGTCTTTTTTATCGAGTTATATTTGGTCACTGTGTCGTTGTAATCTTGAGTAAAGAAATGACGTTCGATGGTGTAATACAGAATGAATGCTAAAGCGAGATATACCACCAATGTCGTGCCAACAAACATCAAAACGAGCTTGTTTTGCATAGAGAGGTTGGCTGGTAACTTACGCATCAAGAGCTTCCAACTTGTAGCCCATCCCTCTAACGGTGTGGATCAAAGGTACCTCAAACGGCTTGTCGACCTTTTGGCGCAATCGCTTAACGGCAACATCGATAACATTGGTGTCGCTATCAAAGTTCATGTCCCACACCAGTGAAGCAATGGTCGTTCGTGATAGGACTTGTCCCTCTTTTCGCATCAAAAGCTCAAGTAGCGCGTATTCTTTGGCAGTTAAAGTGATGGTTTGCCCGTTCCGCGTCGCAACTCGCTTCATCATGTCCAGCTTTAGGTCGGCTATTTGCAGCGTCTGCGAAGAAGTTAAAACTCGAGAGGAAGTATGATGGCGAAACACATTTTGAATTCTCGCCAGAAGCTCGGCAAAGGCATAAGGTTTGACGACGTAATCATTGGCTCCTAATTCAAAACCACGAACACGATCCTCAGTTTGTTCTTTAGCCGTAAGCATAATGACCGGGGTATGGATATCACTGCTACGCAGGGTGTTAAGGACTTGCCAACCGTCGAGCTTTGGTAACATGATATCGAGAAGAATAAGATCATAAGACTCACTTGTTGCATGATACAGCCCGTCTACACCATCGCGCACCCAGTCAACAACATAACCCGATTCTACCAACCCTTTTTGCAAGTATTCTCCGGCTTTCAATTCATCTTCTACAATCAGTAATTTCAACTTCTATCCTCTACCTCAGCCATCAAAAAAAGAGTACGACGCAACAACATCATACTCTTTTCACGCTTCACTTTTATCGATTACTGTCGCGCTCTGCATAGTGCACTTTGACATTCACTGTACCGACATATTCCAGCTGCCCATCTGCGTTCATGCGTTCTTGAACCGTGATGAACCCACTGTCTTTCAGATGAGTGCTCTTAGATGCAATATTGAAGTTAGAGATATTCAGCTCTTTATTAAGCTCACGAGCCGACATGCTTTTCAAAGCATTCAGTTCAGCGAAAGCTTGTTGGTATGCGGCATCTGACGTTGCGGTAGGTTCCACAGAGAGAGTCTTCATCTCTTCTCTGCTCACATAATTACCGCTAGTGAAGATAGGGTTGGCAAACGCGGATGCGCTAGTGATTGCCATAGCTGCGACAAGGAGAGCGGTTTTCATTGCTTTCATGTTGATGACCTTTTCAGTGTGTTTGTTTTCAATGACTTCATTATTCAACAAGACACCTGACACCAACCTATCCCAAAGATGACATTTTTGTCATAAATCCAACAATCATCTTCGCCTCACAAGGAGCATAATCAAATCTCGTAAGTTAAACCAAAGTGGAATTTGTAGTCGTCTTTCTCTGGTACTACCCCCTCCGAATCGGCTTTGGTGTCAGAGACATGATCCCAAACAGCTTTAATGCTAAGTTCAAGATCATCAACAAGATCGATATCGAAACCTAGCTCATTGGTATGACGGGCGCCGCCCGCGTCGTTACTTGCCCAATTCAGGTTATAGGTATGGCTTAAATCGATGTCATCGGTCAGTTCATACTCAAAGTTAGATTCAAACGCCAGCGTGTTACTGGTCGCGTCACCCGATTCCCCCTCTTCTACCGTCTTAAAATCGGTGTACTGATAACCGGGACCAATAGAGACATCCCACTCTGTTTGTGAATTGGCAATGATAAAGTAACCCATCTGCATTGAAGCATTAACCTGGTATTCAATGTTTTGAAACTCATCACTGAGTACAGAGAGTTTGAGCGGTCGAAAGAACAGACGATTGCTCAAATAGATATCGTAGGAGCCATCAAACGAACTATTGTTTGCCGTCGTTTTATCATTCGTCTTGGAGTTTTCGTGCTTCGCTTTTAACTTAGTGCGCGAGCCAACGGTATTTCTTTCCGCTTCCACTTCACCGAGCAGTGAAAACTCATCGGTGTTGCCTTTGCTAATGTCTAAACCAAAGAAAATCTCGGTCGTCCAATGATCAGAATCTTTCTCTGCCCCGCGATAAATCGATACAACATCCGTAATAGGAAACGCCATCTCTTCACCGTCATTAGTCAAGTACAGCTGCTCATCACGAATCGACAAGTAACCGTCGAAAACATCACCGCTTGCGGTTCGAATGGTAAAAAAGCTCGCTGTTTCTAATATCGCGATATCTTCCAGTTCAATCTCTTGATCACCAAGATCATCACTATCAAATTCAATCTCTTGATCGAACGAGTTCGTTTCTTCTTTGATTGTCCCCGTTAACTCGCCTTTGATCACCTCGCCAGATTTAAGTTGTAGCCAATCATCGTTTTCATCAATAAATACTGTTTGGCTTTTGCGTTGCTGCGTTTTTTCTTCATCTGCTAAGGCGTAGTGATGGTAGAACGAAGAAACAATACATACTGCCAAGAGTTTGATTTTCATAGTGACCTTTTCAGTTCAATAGAAACCACATCCGTTGGGCTTACGATAGTAATGCTCGCCGTCCGACGTGTCAGAAAGTAAACAAGTGAATGTCAACGTATTGCGCATCATAACCATGTCAACAAGCATAAAAAAAGCGAAGTCATGTGACTTCGCTTTAGGTTCTCGCTACTTACATAGCGCAACATAAACAAGTGTAATCTTAATCACACCATGTGTTGATTATTCTACGGTTACCGCTTTCGCTAGGTTACGTGGTTGATCTACATCCGTACCTTTGATCAGCGCCACGTAGTAAGAAAGTAGCTGCATTGGAATGGTGTAGTAGATAGCCGCCGTGATTTCACTAACGTGTGGCATTGTGATGATCTTCATTGTCTCATCACCTTCAAAGCCTGCGTCAGCATCGGCAAATACGTAAAGCAGACCACCACGAGCACGTACTTCTTCAACGTTTGATTTCAGCTTCTCTAGAAGATCGTTGCTTGGTGCAACAACCACAACTGGCATATCTGCATCGATCAATGCTAAAGGACCGTGTTTCAATTCACCTGCCGCGTAGGCTTCTGCGTGAATGTAAGAGATCTCTTTTAGTTTTAGAGACGCTTCCATCGCGATTGGGTAGAACTCACCACGACCTAGGAATAGAGTGTGGTGTTTATCGGCAAAGTCTGGTGCTAGTGCTTCAATTTCTTTTTCGAAAGACAGCGCTGCATTGATTTGTTTCGGTAGAGCGTGAAGCGCTTCTACGATCTCTTTTTCTTTCTCTTTGCTAATGCGGTTTTGTTGCTTACCAAGTGCCGTCACTAGCATGAGTAGCGCAGAAAGCTGAGTCGTGAACGCTTTAGTTGATGCCACACCGATTTCCACGCCTGCACGTGTCATGAATGCGAAGTCAGACTCACGAACCAAAGAAGAACCCGCTACGTTACAGATGGTCATTGCCGCCATGTAACCCTTCTCTTTTGCTAGGCGAAGTGCTGCTAGCGTATCGGCGGTTTCACCAGATTGAGAAAGCGTGATCAATAGGCTGTTTGGACGCGTCACAAACTTGCGGTAACGGAATTCAGACGCGATTTCTACATCACAGCTCACGCCCGCAATGTCTTCAAACCAGTAACGTGCTGTCATACCAGCGTTGTAAGATGTACCACATGCAACGATTTGTACGTGTTCCACTTTGCTTAGGATTTCTGCCGCGTTAACACCGATTGCTTCAGTGACAACAGAGTCTGCCGTGATACGACCTTCCATTGTGTTGATCAACGCTGTTGGTTGTTCGTAGATCTCTTTCTGCATGAAGTGACGGTATTGACCTTTGTCACCTGCGTCGTGTTCCGCGTTTGATTCTGTGATTTCGCGTTCTACACGCTCACCTGTTGCATCAAATACCGTTACGTCACGACGAGTGATCTCAGCAACATCACCTTCTTCTAGGTACATGAAACGGCGTGTTACGTTAAGTAGCGCAAGTTGGTCAGACGCGAGGAAGTTTTCACCCACACCAAAACCAATAACGATTGGGCTACCTGAGCGCGCCACAACAATACGTGAAGGATCTTTACGATCCAGTGCCACTGTACCGTATGCACCTTCAAGTTGTTTTGCTGTTTTTTGTACTGCTTCAAGCAATGTTTCTGAAGTGCGAAGCTCCCACTCAACCATGTGAGCGATAACTTCAGTATCCGTTTGAGATTCAAATACGTAACCGCGAGATTGAAGTAGCTCACGTAGCTCTTCGTGGTTTTCGATGATGCCGTTGTGTACCACTGCGATGTCACCAGACATGTGTGGGTGTGCGTTCACTTCTGAAGGCTCACCGTGTGTTGCCCAACGAGTGTGTGCGATACCGGTACCGCCGATCACTTTTGCTTGATCAACTGCGTCTGCCAGCTCTTGTACCTTACCTAGACGACGAATACGCGTTAGGTTGGTTTCGCCATCAACGATCGCGACGCCCGCTGAGTCATAACCGCGGTATTCCAAGCGACGTAGACCTTCAACCAAAATTTCTGCAACATCTCGTTGTGCTACTGCACCTACGATTCCACACATGTGTTTATCTCCGTTTGTAGTTTTGTTCTTCCCTAGCCATGGTTTCAAATAGAGGCAGCAAGCAAAGGCCTTTATCCAGAGGGAAGTGAAATATGAAACTGTTTACTTAGTTAGATTAGGCGCAAATGACTTTTACGCCATGTTGTTCAATCTGTGCTTTGTGTTCTGGCTGTAACTCTGCGTCGGTAACCAATACATCAATTTGGTCCCAAGCCAACTCTAAGTTCGGAATTTTGCGTCCGACTTTTTCAGACTCGATCATGACAATGACTTCACGAGAGACTTCTGCCATGACTTTGCTTAAGCCAACCAATTCATTGAACGTTGTGGTTCCGCGCTCTAAATCGATACCATCAGCACCGATAAACAGCTGGTCAAAGTCGTAAGCTCTTAGTACAGATTCGGCTACTTTGCCTTGGAAGGATTCTGAGTGCGTATCCCAAGTTCCACCTGTCATTAACAGGGTTGGTTCGCTCTCTAATTCGTTAAGTGCATTTGCGACATGCAACGAGTTGGTCATTACAACCAAACCACGTTTGTCGTTTAATTGCTGAATCAATGCCGCTGTTGTGCTGCCACTGTCGATCACAATTCGGTTATGGTCACGAATCAGTGATGCCGCCGCTTTTGCTAGACTTAACTTTCGACTCGAAACAATTGGACTCAATTCTTCATGAATAACTTCGGTTGGAATCGAAATCGCACCACCGTAACGGCGCAAAAGTTGTCCATTTTTCTCTAAAGAAGCTAAGTCCTTTCTAATCGTGACTTCTGAGGTTTCAAATTTCTGCGCCAGTTCATCAACGCTGACTTCCCCAAGCTCATTTACTAGGTTAGAAATGGCGTGTCTTCTTAGTTGAGTGTTTCGTTTCGACATTTATGTTTTGATTTTAAGTTTCGGTTTGAAATTTATTATAGTCAAAACGAAACTTTTAAGTCCATTTATTTCGATCCAAAAAATTAATATTTCTCGATAAAACCTTGTCCTAAGACAATTCTTAAACAGTGATATTGGATTCATTCGGTGGTAGAATTCGCCACCGAAAAGAAAAAAAATTACAGAATTGAAGGTTATTTTTTTGCAACTTTCTGCATATAAAGTGGGATTAGTCACAAAAAGGTAACCAAAATCGCCGATCTTTTAGTCATAAAATGACTAAACTTGGTGAAAGACTTACAGAATCTGAAGTTCCAATAATGCGGCGGAAAATCGGTGGGTGACAGGCACTAAATGTCATCAAAACGCCCTAACTTCAGAGTAAACAACCGACTTTCAAATTGTAACTATACTTACCGGAGAGTATCTTCCATGAAAAAGACCAAAATCGTTTGTACGATTGGCCCTAAAACTGAATCTGTAGAGAAGCTAACTGAACTAGTAAACGCTGGCATGAACGTTATGCGTCTTAACTTCTCTCACGGTGACTACGCAGAGCACGGCACTCGTATCGCGAACTTCCGCCAAGTAATGGAAGCTACAGGCAAACAACTTGCAATCCTTCTAGACACTAAAGGTCCAGAAATCCGCACTATCAAACTAGAAGACGGCAACGACGTTGATCTAGTAGCTGGTCAAGAATTCACTTTCACAACTGACATCTCAGTTGTAGGTAACAAAGACAAAGTTGCAGTAACTTACGCTGGTTTTGCTAACGACCTAAACGTTGGTAACACTATCCTAGTAGACGACGGTCTAATCGAAATGGAAGTGCTTGCAACTTCTGAAACTGAAGTTAAGTGTAAAGTTCTTAACAACGGTGCTCTAGGCGAAAACAAAGGTGTTAACCTTCCAGGCGTTTCTGTAAACCTACCTGCACTATCTGAAAAAGATAAGAACGACCTTAAATTCGGTTGTGAGCAAGGCGTTGATTTCGTAGCTGCTTCTTTCATCCGTAAAGCTTCTGACGTTCAAGAAATCCGTGAAGTACTTGCTGCAAACGGCGGCGAGAACATCCACATCATCTCTAAGATCGAAAACCAAGAAGGTGTTGATAACTTCGACGAGATCCTAGAGCTTTCTGACGGCATCATGGTTGCTCGTGGTGACCTAGGTGTTGAAATCCCAGCTGAAGAAGTAATCTTCGCTCAGAAGATGATGATCGAGAAGTGTAACCGTGCACGTAAGATGGTTATCACTGCAACTCAAATGCTTGATTCTATGATCAACAACCCACGTCCTACTCGTGCGGAAGCTGGCGACGTTGCTAACGCGGTAATGGACGGTACTGACGCAGTTATGCTTTCTGGTGAAACTGCTAAAGGTAAGTACCCAGTTGAAGCGGTAACTATCATGGCTCAAATCGCGAACCGTACTGATTCAGCTCTAAAAGCTGAGCTAGGTTCTCGTCTAGACAGCCCACGTCTTCGCATCACTGAAGCAGTATGTAAAGGCGCGGTAGACACAGCTGAAAAACTAGCTGCTCCACTTATCGTTGTTGCAACTGAAGGTGGTAAGTCTGCACGTTCAGTACGTAAGTACTTCCCAACTGCAAACATCCTAGCACTAACTACTAACACTAAGACTGCTGCACAGCTAGTTCTAACTAAAGGTGTTACTCCAGTAGTTGTTGAGTCTATCCAAAGCACTGACGCGTTCTACGTAGCAGGTAAAGAACTTGCTCTAGAATCAGGTCTAGGCAACAAAGGCGATATCGTTGTTATGGTTTCTGGTGCTCTAGTAGCTTCAGGCACAACGAACACAGCTTCTGTACACGTTCTATAAGACTGAAGAATTCAATCATCAGTTCAATAAAAAAGAGGGCTTCGGCCCTCTTTTTTTATATATTTAATCTTGCCCTCATAATCAGTACGCTGTATTATCAATCACAACCGAACTACGTACTGTTTAGTTGTCGTCACGATAATAAAATTTCATGAGGTTGCTTGTGTCCAGTCCTACTCTTACCGACAAAGTTTCGAAAATGATCTGTCAGGACATCCTGACGGGTGAATTAAAGCCAGGTCAAAAGCTTGTGGTTGCTGACCTGAAAGAGAAATACAACGTTGG
The DNA here is from genome assembly GCF_001591145.1 of Vibrio harveyi NBRC 15634 = ATCC 14126 = KCTC 12724. Lineage (GTDB taxonomy): Bacteria > Pseudomonadota > Gammaproteobacteria > Enterobacterales > Vibrionaceae > Vibrio > Vibrio harveyi. The sequence continues at coordinate 86,963 of NZ_BCUF01000004.1, forward strand.
TGCATCACCTATCCGCGAAGCACTTGTGCAACTGTCTTGGAGCAAGTATGTAAAGCTTGAGCCACAAAAAGGCTGTTGGGTTGCGCCTGTGTGCAAAAAAGAATTGAACGACCTATACGAAAGCCTTCGTGTGGTTTCTTCTGTACTGCTTAAGAAAGCAATCTTGGCGGGTGATGAAAGCTGGGAATTGGACGTACTAACGTCATACCATAAGCTATCTCGTCTGAACTTTGACGAAACATTCTGTTGGAAAGAGTGGGAAGAGCGCCACCATCAGTTCCACGTCTCTTTGTTGGAAGGTGCTGATTCAAAGAACATGTTTGAGTTCTTCAGTGATCTGATAAACCAAATCAAACGCTACCGCTACTTTGCGATGCAAACATTGAACTCTGAGCAAGATGCTCTGTTCAACATTGATGAACATGAGATGATCATGAAGCTTGTTCTTGCGAAGAACAGCGAAGAAGCAATGACACTGCTTGATAAGCATTTATTGAGCTCAATGCAGCGTATTGAAACCGTACTAGAGCTAGAAACGGCTTAATCATATCGTCGCCCAATAGATAGCAAAAAATCGGGGTTATCCCGATTTTTTTATTTGCTAGAGAAGCCAATTACTGCTTTTTCTCATCGCCTCTAAGCAATGTCATCAAAACTGTGACAAATCGACACTCGGTTCCGCCCTGCACTTTTTGACTCGTACAGGGCAATATCGGCACATTTGTAACTGCGAGTTCTATCCGCAGTCACATCGCTGTAACCCACACTTACGGTCACTGAACGGTCACTACTTAGCTCTACTGCAACACGCAAGCGATTCAAAACCACTTCTGCCTCTTGCGTAGTAGTGTGCGGCATGATCACCGCGAACTCCTCTCCACCAACTCGAGCCACGAAGTCGGTGCTTCTCACCCCACGAAGTAAAGTTTCAGCCACCGTACAAATGACTTTGTCGCCTTCATCATGCCCCAGTTCATCGTTGATACGCTTGAAATGGTCGATATCAAACAAGGCTAAACAAGTCGTGGGTGTATTCGGATAGCGTTCAACCAAGTTGGTATATTGTGCAAGCTGCTCTTCAAATTTACGACGATTCCAAAGGCTAGTTAAACCATCTTTCTCACTTAAGTTGCGCAGCTTTTCTTCTAGCTCTTTACGCTCCGAAATGTCCACCAGTGAAGTGATGTAATAACTGACCTTACCAGACTTTGCCATAATAGCTTGAATACGCATAATGGCAGTAAACACATGATTAAGTTTAGTACGACAACGCACCTCACCTTCCCATACTTGCTCAACACCCAGTTGATTCCAAATCGCCAGAATATTTTCAATGTCTTCGGGGATAAAAATCAGATTCTGGGCATTCCAGCCTCGTAAGCGAGAATTCGAATAACCCATCATGTTTTCGAACTCTTGGTTAACCATCATAATTCGGTGTGAAGTATCCGAAATCATCACTGCGGTCATGCCATCCAGTGCCGCTCGAGCCAGCTTGGACTCAATGCTATGGCGACGATAGTGCAGTGCTAAAGTTGTTATCGGGAGCGCGAAAACCAGCATCAAGCTTAAAACAAAGAGAGCTTCTTGCAATAAGTCATCAATGTCTCGATCAGCTCGCTCTAAGAGCTGTTCTTGCGAAAGATCGATAATTAAATGAAGAGACTCCCCCGGCACAAAGTTAATCGTATTAAAGATCACCAGATGGTTACCATCGTATTCGTAACCCATCTTTTCTGCCCCCATGTTCTGCCAAACTTTGGGGTGAAGCAAACCAAAGTTGAATCGAGAGCGAGCAGGAATAATATCGCCATACAACTTGTCATTATGAGAGCTCGCAACGTAGTAGCCCACTTGGTTGATAAGCTCGATGTTAAAATCTCTTACAGGTGAGTAATTTAAACGTGACGACAAATATTGAACGTTGATGTTCAGTACCAGATAGCCTTCGCGCGTGCCATCCATCGCAACAGGCATCATGATACGAATCGATGGACTGTACGGATAAACGAGCTCACTATTTTCTCGTTCTAACTCTATCCCCCAAGAGCCGATCTGGTCATTGCTAAGATTCTGAGCGAATTGGAAATAAGCTCGCTCGGACTTATCTTGCAAAACCTGAGCTGGCGCAGCAATGCCCGTTTTGAAGTCGTAATTAATCCGTACGTTCTCTTGCCCTTCAAGGTTTAGGAAACGTATCTGTCGATACCATTTTTGGTTAACGGCGACTGAGCTCCACACCTCTTGTAAAATGGCGAGATTTTTGTCGCTAGGATCACGCAAATAATCGTAAAGGCTTTGGCTATGACCGAGTAGATCACTGATGGAAGAGATTTGATCTTGAACGTTGTTATATTCTCGCTCGGAATACGCGAGTTGATGAAGAGCTTCTTTAGCGGTGCTCTTGACGTTATCCGCTAACAGCGTTTGATATTTCTGATAGTAGTAGATTGAGATGAGCGCGCTAAAAAATAGCGTCGTCGCCAACAAAGCGCTGACTAACTTCCTGACTTTCACGCGTTCTACTACTCACATTGATTACGAAAGCAGCAATTATATCACTGTTTGTTATTTTCTAAACAAAAAGCCATCGAACAACGATGGCTTTTCTTAAATGCATCAGATTTCATTAAGGCTTGAGGCAACGTTCCCCGCGAGCAATGCCTACGACACCGCTTCGAGCCACTTCGACCACTTCCGTAACTTCCGAAATCGCTTGGATGAAAGCGTCCAGTTTCTCACTGGTACCCGCAAGTTGCACCGTGTATTGAGAAGCCGTGACATCAACAATCTGACCACGGAAAATATCCGCGGTACGCTTCACTTCAGCACGAGCAAAACCACTCGCTTTCACCTTGACCATCATCAGTTCGCGCTCGATGTGGTCAAATTCCGTGACTTCTTGCACTTTGAGCACATCGATCAGCTTATGCAATTGCTTCTGAATCTGCTCCAACTGCATTTCATCAGAGTTAGTCGTGATATTTAGACGCGACAGTGTTTCGTCATCAGTTGGTGATACGTTCAATGATTCAATGTTGTAACCACGCTGAGAAAACAAACCGACAACGCGAGACAAAGCACCAGGCTGGTTTTCCATTAACAAAGAAATAATGTGTCTCATATTAAGTACGCTCCGTTTTGCTTAGCCACATCTTGTCCATACCCTCGCCTTTGATCTGCATTGGGTAAACGTGTTCGGTTTCATCTACGTTGATGTCGACAAACACCAAACGATCTTTCATGTCGAGCGCCTTTTGGAGACCCGCTTCTAGCTGATCTGGCGTTTCGATACGAATACCGACGTGACCATAAGCTTCTGCAATCGCTGCAAAATCAGGAACAGAACTCATGTACGAGTTAGAGTGACGACCTTGATAAATAATGTCTTGCCATTGTTTTACCATGCCTAGGAAACGGTTATTCAAGTTAATGATTTTTACAGGGATGTCGTATTGCATGGCCGTCGACAACTCCTGAATATTCATTTGGATACTGCCATCACCAGTCACAACCACCACTTCTTCTTCTGGCATTGCGAATTTCACACCCATACCAGCAGGTAGACCGAAGCCCATTGTGCCGAGACCACCCGAGTTAATCCAACGGCGTGGTTTATTAAATGGATAGTACAGTGCCGCAAACATCTGGTGCTGTCCCACATCAGACGCAACGTAAGCGTCTCCCTTGGTTAGCTTGTGCAGTGTTTCGATAACTTGTTGCGGCTTAATGCGCTCAGGAGATGTCTCATACGCCAAGCAGTTGCGATCTCGCCATACTTGAATGTCTTCCCACCACTGAGCTATCGCTTCTTGATCGTTGTTATTGCCCTGCTCGTTGAGCAGACCAACCATGGTCGCTAGTACTTTTTCAGCAGAACCTACGATAGGCAAATCAACTTTCACATTTTTCGAGATAGAAGATGGGTCAATATCAATGTGCATCACTTTAGCATTCGGACAATACTTCTCTAGATTATTAGTCGTACGGTCATCAAAACGTACCCCAATACCAAAGATAAGATCCGCTTCATGCATCGCCATGTTAGCTTCGTAAGTACCGTGCATACCTAGCATACCAAGCGAGTTTTTATGTGTACCCGGGAAGGCACCTAACCCCATTAGTGTGCTTACAACAGGAAGGTTTAACTGCTCCGATAGCGTTTGAATATGCTCATGCGCACCGGAAATTACCGCCCCACCACCGATGTACAATACTGGTTTCTTCGCTTCAACAAGCGACTTCAACGCTTTTTTGATCTGACCTTTGTGACCAGACGTCGTTGGCTTATATGAACGCATCGAAATGCTTTCTGGGTACTCGTAAGGAAGCTTGATTTGCGGGTTCAAAATATCTTTCGGCAAATCAATCACAACCGGTCCCGGTCGACCTGTTGTCGAGATGTAGAACGCTTTTTTGATCGTTTCAGGAATGTCTTCCGCTTTCTTAACGAGGAAGCTGTGTTTCACAACAGGGCGTGAAACACCCACAATGTCACACTCTTGGAAGGCATCATTACCAATCAGGTTGTTTGGTACGTTACCTGAGATAACAATCATTGGAATTGAATCCATGTATGCAGTCGCAATACCTGTGATGGTATTGGTTGCACCAGGACCAGAACATACCAGTACGACTCCGGGCTTGCCCGTCGCTCGCGCATAGCCATCTGCCATATGGGTAGCGGCTTGTTCGTGTCTTACTAGTACGTGTTTGATTTGATCGGTTTTGGCGTGCAGTGCGTCGTAGATATCTAAAACGGACCCGCCAGGGTAACCAAAGATTTGCTCTACGCTCTCTTCAATCAGAGATTGCACAACCATCTCTGCGCCTGACAACATTGCTGTCATAATTTGCTCTCCTTACCAGTTTTCCTCACCGTAAGGCCAACGGTTTGGTCTGGTTTTACATAGTCTAGGTCTTATTCGTAGCCTAATAGAAATACTTCCACTTTTTCAGCTATGTCTTACGTCTGTCATAACAAAACGCAAGGTAACACAACAAATGTAACGTTTTATTATCAACGGGTCTAATGAGAGTTGAATCAAATTTTAAACAAGATGCTATAAATCAGAACAAAGGCAGGGTTTGACGCTAACTAAGTAGCGCAAAATAGAATCAAGATAAGAAACCAAAAGAAAATAAAGTGAATAATTTCACTAGAAATGGCAACTTTCAGCGAAACTTCCTTCATAAGTCACAACTAAAAGTGTGAAAGACGGTCATAAAAAATCCCCAGCAGCACAATATCAGGCAACTGGGGACATTTTCATCAATCTGAAATCTAAGTTAGCTTAAGTTACTTTTTATCAGACTTTTCAGTGTACATTTCTTCGATTTCATCTTGGTATTTGTCGTTAATGACTTTACGACGAAGTTTTTGTGTTGGGGTCAACTCACCATCATCCATCGAGAATGCTTTAGGTAAAAGTTTGAATTTCTTAACTTGTTCAAACTTAGCCAGTTCTTTCTGCAGGTCATTAACACGCTTCTCAAGCATCTCAACAATCTGATGATGTTTGATCAATTCAACACGATCGTGGTACTTGATATTTAGTTCTTTCGCATACTCTTCAAGTGAGTCGTAACACGGAACAATCAGAGCCGATACAAATTTACGTGTATCTGCGATGACAGCAATCTGCTCAATGAAGTGGTCTTTACCGATTGCACCTTCTACGACTTGAGGTGCAATGTACTTACCGTTTGAAGTCTTCATCAGTTCTTTGATGCGGTCAGTAATGAACAAGTTGCCATTTTCATCAATGTAGCCTGCATCGCCAGTCTTCAAGAAGCCATGTTCGTCAAACGTCTTCTCAGTTTCCTCTGGCATTTTGTAGTAGCCACGCATCACCATTGGACCGCGCACTAAAATTTCGTTGTTTTCACCAATCTTAACTTGAGCGCCTGGCATTGCCATACCGATAGAGCTCGGATCAAAGCATTGATCATCCCAACAAGATACGGTTGCCGTGGTTTCTGTCATACCGTAGCCAAGCTTAACATTGATGCCAATTGCGTGGAAAAAACGCCCAATGGTTTCATCTAGCTTCGCGCCACCACATGGCATGAAATTAATGCGTCCACCCAATAATGCACGTAGCTTGCTCAACACTAGTTTGTCTGCCAAAGCATAAGATTTACGTAGCATCAGTGATGGCTTGCGGTTTTCTTGATGACAAGCAGCCATCTTCGCACCCATGTTGACCGCCCAAGTAAACATAATTTTGCGATGGAATGGTGCACGTGACACTTTCTCGTGGATCGCAGAGAAGATCTTCTCATAAAAACGAGGAACCGCACTCATCACGGTTGGGCGTACTTCACTCAGGGCATCACGTACTTGCATGGTGTCTTGCAGGTAGCAGTTGGTACCACCTTTATAAAGCACATAGAATGTCCATGCACGCTCAAACACGTGTGATAATGGCAAGAAACACAGCGATACGTCGTCTTCAGTTAAACTCAAGCGCTCATCATGACCTTCAAGTTGGGCAGAGATGTTCGCGTAATCTAGCATTACACCTTTCGGTTGACCTGTGGTACCAGAGGTGTAAATCAGGGTCAGTAGATCTTCTTCTTGCGCATGTTCTAAACGAGTTTCTAGCTCAGCTTGGTGACTAACGTCGCCCTGAGCAACGAAGTCTTTCCATGTCATGGCAAATGCATGATCGCCTAGGTCAATATCATCTGACATCGCAACGATCAGTTCTAGCTGCTTACATTCATCGAAAATGCTAACCGCGGCATCAAACTGTGGCTGCTCACCAACGAACAACACTTTGACGTCTGCGTTATCAATGATGTAAGCCGATTGAGCTGCGGTGTTAGTTGGATAGATAGGTACGGTAACGCCACGCAATTGCAGTGCTGCAAAATCAGCAATGGTCCATTGCGGCATGTTATTTGAAAAAATACCGATCTTATCTTGAACGCCCAATCCCTGAGCCAAAAGCGCAAGTGACAAAGCATCTACTTGCTGACCAAACTGCTCCCAAGTAATACCTTGCCATGTGTCGCCGACTTTATGTTTAAGCGCAACACGAGTACTACCCTTCGCAATTTGTTCACGAATACGTTTTACGATATGAAAATCTAACTTGGCCATTCTTTACATTACCTTTTGGCTTACAGGCGTAAGCTATTTGAGCGCACAAGTGTAACCTCGACGCTTAAAAACGCAACTGACCATTATCAAACTTATCATTATTAAGAGACGACTATCACTAATGAGAGCATGGCAGGTCTTTAACTGCTGAAGGTTTAATCAACTTAAGTCGCTGTTTCGACTATTAAATAGCGGACATAAAAAGCCCCTGAGAGACGGCGTTCTCTCAGGGGCAAGGAATTGTAAAAATTGATGATTACAAGTCCAGTCTGACCAGTTGATCAGGCTAAAAATTCAGCTTATTTAAGCGCAACAACTTCACCACAAGTGATCATAAGTTGGTCACGTAACCAGATGTGGCCTTTGTCCTTCTCACTTGATTCGTGCCAGCTTAGGTAACCACTGATTTCCTTGTTTTCAAATGGGAAATCTAGGATTTGCAACTGGTCGCTGTTCACTGCATTCTCAGCCATCCAGCGAGGAGCGATAGTCACAAGCTCAGATTGGCTTACTACGTATAGCAGGTTGCTTAGGCTTGAACCTTCATAAGCGGCTTGGCAATCAAGTTCGCGGTACGCTTGCTCAGAGAAGCTACGTTGACCATGTACACGTGATAGCTTCGCGTGTTTCTCGTTGATCAGTTGCTCAGCAGATACACCACCTTGGATGCGAGGGTGCGTCTTAGAAGCAATAACCACTAGCTCATCTTTAAAGATTTCAGTGCTTGAGAAGCCTTGATCATCAAAACGTGCGTAGTCAATTACGAAGTCGATTTCTTGGTAGCGCATACGCTCAGATAGAAGGCGATCAAATTCCGCATCTAGGTGTAGCTGTACGCTTGGTGCTTGCTCGTTAATGTTAGCCATGATTCTCGGTGCGAAACGCATATCACATGGGCTACAAATCGCCAGTTTAAATAGACGAGTTGAAGACTCAGGTTGGAAAACTGAGCTTGGAAGTTCGTTACGAATAAGCTGTAGTGCTTGGCGGATAGGACCAAACAGTTGACGAGCACGCTGAGTTGGCTGAATACCACGACCCTGACGCATGAATAGCTCATCATTAAACATTACTTTTAGGCGAGCAACCGCATTACTTACTGCTGGTTGTGACATGCCAAGGTTATGTGCTGCACGAGTAATATTTTGCTCTTGCATCACTGCATCAAATACGGTCAATAGGTTTAAATCTACACCACGCAATGTGCTTTCCATACGGTAGCTAGCAATTGCGCTCATCGCGTCTTTTTTATCTAACATGGAGTGCGCCTCTTATGTAATCGTCAACTTGGTTCAATGAATTCTTAACGAATAGAATCTCTTTGCACACAAACGACCGTGGCTGGATTCAAATCATTTTTTAAGGAATAGAAAACCGAATTTGTATTATATTTATCGTCCAGATATTTCCGGCTCGAACCGTACTATCAACTAATCAATCAAGGTTTCGCAACTAGATTGATATTTAATCATTAAATTTTAGCCAATTAGTTATTTATTCCATATTTATCATATCGTTAAGAAAAACATAAAAAAGTATAAAACGCCTAAATCAGAGGTTTCTTACAACCTATTTAGCACGTTAATGACAATCTACAGGGATCATACAACCCATTTGCCCTGCTTATTGTTTGCATTTGCGTTCAAAAACCAGCATCAATAGTTAAGTTCACAAAACATGCAAATCAGTTAAAGAGTCAGCAAAATGACCGTGAATAGAAATGATATAGAAGGCATAAAAATGCAGCCAATCAGCGCGTGAATGGCTGCAACTTAGAAGATAAATCAGACGTTAAATATTCGATACGTAACTCGGAAAATCGACTTGTTCCCATAGTTGTTCAGAGAGTTTTTCAGGTGCATCCCAAGCACCTTGTAATACCCAGTTGGCGATCGCTTTTGCAACATCAGGATACTTCACGCTTTCTGCTTGTTGTTCTTTCAACCACTGACGTACCGTCGAAATATCAAGATTTTCCATCGAAGATGCTAGCCCTAAATCTTCCAATGTTGCGACGTTACTTTGCTGTTCAAATTGCCCAGAAAGCGGTTTAAGTAATAGCTTCTTGCCAAGAGAAAGGGCTTCCGATGGCAGTTCAAAACCACCATTGGCAATCACTCCACTACAACGTTGCAAATGAGATTGAAAGTTAGTGTGACACAGAGGTCTTAGTTCAATATTTTCCACTTGCTCACACTCAATCACGTTCGGGTGATAACAGACAAAAGACTGTTGATTAAAATGGAACAACAAATCGCTGATGTCTTCTATTGATTCAAACGGAAGATAGACGAGAACAAAGTCATCATTACCACTCGTTTGCTCAAGCGTATGAACGATAGGTGGTAAGATCGGCTGATCAAAGTGATACCAATGCAAGCCTAGGTGGTGTTGCGAAGGAGCAAAATGCTCTATGACGGATTTATCCAACCAACTCGCCCCCTTAAGAGGTACTGGGTAGCGGAATGCATTTTGATGACTGATACCAATACAAGGTTTGTTCTGCTTACGAGCAGCCCAAGCCGAGACGGGTTCGAAATCATTGATCACCAGATCATAAGAAGACAAATCCAGCTGATTTACTTCTTGGATAAACTGAACCAAGTTATTGCGTAATGCCGTTTTAGCATAGCTCACGGCACCTTTCTCTGTCACAAAGGTAAAGCCACGCCGAGTTTGATAGTTTCCAAAAGACTCCATTGAAAAGTACTTTTCTGGTTCGCGTCCAGAGAAAAGAAAATCAACCTGCACGTCGTGAGTTTGAAAAGCTTTACTCATGGCTCTTGCGCGGGCGATGTGACCATTTCCTGTGCCTTGAACACCATACAGAATTTTCATCCATTAACCTCCAATGAGCCCAATTGCCAAAGAACCACATAGGCTCCCCAACAAAGCACCAATGATAACGTCAGTAAAAAAGTGCACGCCAAGCAGAATACGTGATGTCCCAATCAAGGCTGCCCAAGTGAAAGCAAATATGCCTAAGTCTGGATAAAAATGATGAATGAGCGTCGCCATCAAAAAGCCCGCCGCAGTATGACCTGACGGTAAGCTGTAGCGGTCAGAAGGAGTAATAAAGGCAGGAAGCAACGCGCTCAATTCCTCAGGACGACGGCGCTTAAAGCTGTTTTTCAACACCCAGTAAATGGGTAATTCGATGGCAAATGCGGTTAACCCGGTAATCAAGAACCAATGACCATGTTGCTTATCAAGTAGCCAAGCTAACAAACCTAACACCACATAGAGGTGTCCATCCCCACTATGAGAAACTCCTTTACTGATATTCGCGACTTGCTGATTAAATCGATGTTGTAAACACACACTGGAGAACGCCAAATCAAATTTAGCAATGCTTGCCATTGGCTGGCTAATTGTCTCTAAAGCTCGCATGTAACATTCCTTTACTTTGACCTTTATATGAAAACTAGGCGTGTAAGGTGACAACTACATGACGAGAATTTGGATAATTAATGACACGTTATCATTTGCAGCAGAGCAGAAAAAACGGCGGGAGTTAAGAGTAGCAATAAGCTCGGTAATCGTTACGTTGATCAACCGAGCTCATAAGTACGAAGATATTCACCCAGAAGATCTGAGCATAAAAGATCAAGACTGATTGGAAGCAGAGACTGGTGCATCGATGTACCAGATCTTTCTTTGTTTACGACATGCTCTAAGCGAGCCGGTGGTCATGTGACCATCTTTCGTGAGCTCATAGCTCAAATCACGGCAAGTATAGCTACCGAACAATTCGTTTTTCCCTTGTTCGCTTGGCTCAACATTATGCTTTAATAGTGGATTAGGCTTGATCGACAAAATGTCTCGGTTGACGACATTACTACGAGCGTAGTCTTTGTGTACGTAACCTCTAATCACACCTTTTTGTTCGACCAGCAACCATGGTTCGCCTTCCACTTTAGCAAGAGCATTAAAGACCTCACCTTTGGTTAGCTCTCCCAGCTTCTCTCCTTTTAAGCTCGGTTTTGCTCGCAAATTAAGAGTGGTCTTTGAGCGATATGAAACATCCATAAATTCAAGTGTATTTGACGTATCCACTCCCTCTACAATAGGACGACTTACTTCTGCTTCCTTCCATTGATTTGGCTGGACACGGATCTTCCACCAAGAGTAAGTGTCTGGATCTTTACCTTTAAACTTGTCACGGTTATCCGACTCTAACGCCACCAGCATTTGATTTAGAAAGGATTCACGTCCATCTTCACTCAAGTATTCATCCATTTGGTGGTTGATCATCAAGACACTATGAGCATGATCGCTCGCCACCACTGAAGAGGTGACCTCTGTCGGTTGCCCAAATTGAAGTAACTGACACCCAGATAAAGAAACCAGAGCTAGAGCCAGCGCAGAACGTCCAAGTTGTTTCGCTAAATCCATTAATCCCTAACCTATTTGCCTCAAAAATTCGGTAGATACAACCGTTCTACTATAAATCGCTCTGCTGAATTTATGCCAACCAATTGCCTCCTTTGTGTGATAGCTCGCAAAGCATGCAGTATCAAAACAATGAGAAGAAGATGGTGAGCGTGATCTTAGTCGCGGCAATAATTGTTGTAGCACAAACATCTCCCCTTTCTTCACATTGAAGACGTCCATCATTGATAGAAGATTAATTCACCTACTGATCCGATATGAATAAAAAATCAACTTTAGGGTTGACGTGCTCCATTGAGTGCGGTACTAATTTGTTAACTTAATTTTGTGGAATGCTTAACAACTATGTCAGCACGTTTTTCTATCCTGCTTAGCCTCCTCCTGATCGTGACCAGTTCGCGCGGGTAGGCTGTGGAAGAAAAATAACCACACCAATTTCTTAGAAACCCGCATGCAAATGCGGGTTTTTTTATATCTAAATACCGGAAGTAAACGATTAACTTGCGCGAAAGTGCAAAAATCATGAAGGAAGCAAACATGAACGATCAGGTCATTATATTCGACACCACATTGCGTGATGGCGAACAAGCGTTGTCAGCAAGCTTGACGGTTAAAGAAAAACTGCAGATTGCCTATGCGCTTGAAAGGCTGGGCGTTGATGTTATCGAAGCGGGTTTTCCTGTCTCTTCACCAGGTGATTTCGAGTCCGTACAAACCATCGCAAAACACATAAAAAATAGCCGAGTTTGTGCCCTTTCGCGTGCCGTTGCGAAAGACATCGATGCCGCCGCTGAAGCACTAAAAGTCGCTGATGCTTTCCGAATTCACACCTTCATCTCCACTTCGACTGTTCACGTTCAGGACAAACTTCGCCGCAGCTACGACGATGTGGTTGAAATGGGTGTTAAAGCAGTAAAACACGCACGCAATTACACCGATGACGTCGAGTTTTCTTGTGAAGACGCAGGACGCACTCCAATCGACAACCTATGCCGCATGGTTGAAGCCGCTATCGATGCGGGCGCAAGCACCATCAACATTCCAGACACCGTTGGCTACACAGTACCAAGTGAGTTTGGCGGCATCATTGAAACCCTATTCAACCGCGTACCCAACATCGACAAAGCCATCATCTCTGTGCACTGCCACGATGACTTAGGTATGTCAGTAGCAAACTCTATCGCAGCCGTCCAAGCAGGGGCGCGACAAGTAGAAGGCACCATTAACGGTATCGGTGAGCGTGCAGGTAACTGTTCTTTAGAAGAAATCGCGATGATCCTAAAAACACGCCAAGAATTCATGGGTGTGCATACCGGTCTAAAACACGACGAAATCCACCGCACCAGCAAGTTGGTTAGTCAGCTATGTAACATGCCAATTCAGAGCAATAAAGCGATCGTTGGTGCCAACGCATTCAGCCACTCTTCAGGCATTCACCAAGATGGGATGCTAAAGAACAAAAACACTTACGAGATCATGACGCCTGAATCGATCGGTCTTAAAAACCAAGCTCTGAACCTAACCAGCCGCAGTGGTCGTGCAGCCGTGAAAAGCCACATGGATTCAATGGGCTACAAAGAAGAAGAATACAACTTAGATGCGTTGTACGAGGACTTCTTGAAGCTTGCCGACCGTAAGGGTCAAGTATTTGATTACGATCTAGAAGCCCTAATGCACTTCTCAAACTTGCGTGAAGAAGATGATTTCTACAAGTTGAACTACCTAAGTGTGCAATCAGGCAGCGTAATGGCGACCACCAGCATCAAGATGCAATGTGGTGATGAGGAAACGTGTGAGGCTGCAGTCGGCAATGGTCCGGTTGATGCGCTATACCAATGTATCTACCGCGTGACAGGTTACGACATCGTTCTAGACAAGTTCGACCTCACGGCAAAAGGTGAAGGTGAAGATGGTCTTGGTCAAGCAGACATTATCGCCAACTACAAAGGTCGTAAGTACCACGGTACCGGCGTTTCTACCGATATCGTAGAAGCATCTGGTCAAGCGCTATTACACGTCATCAATAGCATTCATCGTGCCGATAAGATTGAAGAGATGAAGCAAAAGAAGATCGCGACAGTTTAATGTGATTCATTGGGGTCTGATTCACATCTCAGACTCCAACCAAATTCGTTTAGATAAGCTCAAAAATTTAGAAATATTAAAGGATTAACATGACAGACAAATCATACAAAATTGCCGTTTTACCTGGCGACGGTATCGGCCCAGAAGTGATGGCGCAAGCGCATAAAGTATTGGATGCAATCGAAAAGAAACACGGTATTGCATTTGAGCGTGACGAGCATGATGTTGGTGGTATTGCGATCGACAATCACGGCTGCCCACTTCCAGAAAGTACAGTCAAAGCGTGTGAAGAGTCTGATGCAGTCCTATTCGGTTCAGTAGGCGGACCAAAGTGGGAGCACTTACCACCAAATGACCAACCTGAACGTGGTGCCCTACTTCCGCTACGTAAACACTTCCAATTATTCTGTAATCTTCGTCCAGCACAGATCCATTCTGGTCTAGAAGCCTTCTCACCACTTCGTGCAGACATCTCAGGTCGTGGTTTTGACATCGTGGTAGTACGTGAATTAACTGGTGGTATCTACTTCGGTCAACCGAAAGGTCGTGAAGGTGAAGGCGCAACAGAAAAAGCATTTGATACCGAGGTTTACCACCGCTTTGAGATCGAACGTATCGCAAAAATTGCGTTTGAATCTGCACGTCTACGCCGTAAGAAGGTGTGTTCAATCGATAAAGCGAACGTTCTGCAAAGCTCAATCCTATGGCGTGAAGTGGTAGAAGAAATCGCAAAAGATTACCCAGATGTCGAGCTGTCACACATGTACATTGATAACGCAACAATGCAGTTGATTAAAGACCCAGCTCAGTTTGACGTAATGCTTTGTTCAAACATCTTCGGCGACATCATTTCTGATGAGTGCGCAATGATCACTGGCTCAATGGGTATGCTGCCTTCAGCAAGCCTAAACGAAAGTAAATTTGGTCTGTACGAGCCAGCAGGTGGCAGTGCACCCGATATCGCAGGTAAGAATATTGCTAACCCTGTGGCGCAAATCCTATCAGCAGCACTGATGCTGCGTTACAGCCTAGGTGAAGAAACTGCGGCGCAAGACATTGAAGCCGCAGTATCAAAAGCACTTTCAGCTGGGGAGCTAACGGGCGATCTTGCTGGTGACAACCCTGCACTTACAACATCTGAGATGGGCGATAAGATCGCTGAGTACATCTTAAACTCATAATACAGAACAGATTCATAATAAATACTAAATCCTCTATCCACCAATGGCTTACCTCTCAGTCATTGGTGCTAAAACAAAGCGACAAGGATAACGAGGAAAGGAAGCAAACCAATGGGCAAAACACTATACGAAAAAGTCTACGACGCACACGTTGCCGTCGCAGCAGAAGGGGAAAACCCAATCTTGTACATCGACCGTCATTTGGTACACGAAGTGACGTCTCCGCAGGCATTTGACGGCTTGCGTGAAAAAGGTCGTAAAGTGCGTCAGGTCAGCAAAACTTTTGCGACTATGGACCACAACGTTTCCACGACGACAAAAGACATCAATGCTTCCGGCGAGATGGCCCGTATCCAGATGGAAACGCTATCGAAAAACTGTGAAGAATTTGGCGTTACGCTTTACGACATTAACCACAAATACCAAGGCATTGTGCATGTAATGGGACCAGAACTTGGCATTACGTTACCGGGTATGACCATTGTTTGTGGTGACTCACATACCGCAACTCACGGTGCATTTGGTTCACTTGCATTTGGTATCGGTACTTCAGAAGTGGAGCACGTGCTAGCAACTCAAACGCTAAAACAAGCACGTGCAAAAACGATGAAAATCGAAGTGAAAGGCAAAGTAGCTCCGGGCATCACTGCTAAAGACATCGTACTTGCCATTATTGGTGAGACCACAGCTGCTGGCGGTACAGGTTATGTCGTCGAGTTCTGTGGAGAAGCCATCACTGATCTTTCCATGGAAGGTCGTATGACGGTATGTAACATGGCGATTGAGCTAGGCGCAAAAGCAGGCTTGATTGCACCAGATGAAACCACATTCGATTACATTAAAGGTCGTAAGTTCTCGCCACAGGGTGCTGAATTTGATGCGGCAGTGGAATACTGGAAAACCTTAAAAACGGATGATGATGCTCAGTTTGATGCCGTAGTAACGCTGAACGGTGCAGACATCAAGCCACAAGTCACCTGGGGCACAAACCCAGGTCAAGTAATCGCTGTAGACCAGCCAATCCCAACACCAGAGAGCTTTGCAGATCCAGTAGAAAAAGCCTCTGCTGAAAAAGCGTTGGCTTACATGGGACTTGAAGCTGGTAAGTCGTTATCAGATTACAACGTCGATAAAGTCTTTGTTGGTTCTTGTACTAACTCACGAATCGAAGACATGCGTGCAGCAGCAGAAGTAGCGAAAGGTCGTAAAGTCGCAGAGCATGTTCAAGCTCTTATCGTTCCGGGCTCAGAACAAGTAAAAGCCCAAGCTGAAGCGGAAGGCTTGGACGTTATCTTTAAAGAGGCAGGATTTGAATGGCGTCTACCGGGTTGCTCAATGTGTCTGGCCATGAACAACGACCGCTTGGGTCCCCATGAGCGTTGTGCGTCAACATCAAACCGTAACTTTGAAGGTCGCCAAGGTCGTGATGGTCGCACCCACTTAGTTAGCCCTGCTATGGCAGCGGCAGCGGCAATCGCTGGTCACTTTGTTGATATTCGCGAATTGACTTCTTTTGAGAACCAGGACTAGGAGAGAACAGATGTCAGGTTTTAAACAACACACAGGCTTAGTTGTTCCTCTAGATGCAGCGAACGTAGATACCGATGCCATTATTCCTAAGCAGTTCCTACAAAAGGTATCTCGTCTAGGTTTTGGTAAACACTTGTTCCATGACTGGCGTTTCTTAGATGATGCTGGCGAACAGCCAAATCCAGAGTTCGTGATGAACGCTCCGCGCTACCAAGGCGCTTCTATCTTGCTAGCACGAGAAAACTTCGGTTGTGGATCTTCTCGTGAGCACGCCCCTTGGGCATTAGCCGATTACGGCATCAAAGCGATGATTGCACCTAGCTTTGCCGATATTTTTTACGGCAACTCCATCAACAACCAGATGGTACCTGTTCGCCTTACAGAACAAGAAGTGGATGAAATATTCCAATTTGTTGAGGCTAACGAAGGCGCTGAAGTGGAAGTGGACTTAGAAGCTAATGTCGTTCGTGCTAACGGCAAAGAATATGGTTTTGAAATCGACACCTTCCGTCGTCATTGCTTACTGAACGGTTTAGACAATATCGGTCTGACCCTTCAACACGAAGATAAGATTGCTGAATACGAAGCGAAAATTCCAAGCTTCTTAAGCTAATTCAAATCGAGATTGAAACAAATACAAGGTTGGCTTATGCCAGCCTTTTTTCTTTTATTTTCATTACCTCAGAAAGAAACTACTTCTTCTACAGGTCTACACTATCAACAAGGTTTAACCCAAAGGTTCAATTATGAAGCGTCTATTATTGATATTGTGTGCCCTCGTCTCTTTCTCCGCTTTTTCTGCGCCGAAATCCGATTTGTGGCCGTATTGGAAGCAATCGAATCAAGCCAGCAAAACACAAATTTCTCATCAAGAATGGCAACAACTATTAGACCGCTATTTGGTTGAGCAGGATGAAAACACGTTATTTCGCTATAACCAAGTTTCAGCAACGGATAAAGCGAAGTTAAAACAGTACATCCAACGCTTAGCCAAACTCGATCCCCTACAATACAATCAAGCAGAGCAATACGCGTATTGGGTTAACCTTTATAACGCCATCACCGTTGACCTAATTTTGGATAACTACCCTGTTAAATCCATTACGAAACTAGGCGGGCTATTTAGCTTTGGACCTTGGGGAGACGAAGTTGTGGTGGTGAATGGTAAAGATTTGACTTTAAACGATATTGAACATCGTATTTTGCGTCCAATTTGGCAAGATCCGAGAACACACTATGCAGTGAATTGTGCAAGCTTGGGATGTCCAAATTTACAAACTCAAGCATTCACCGCTGAAAACACGCAAGCGCTACTCGACTCTGCAGCCAAAACATTTATTAACAGTAGTAAAGGTGTATCAATTAAAGGTAATTCAGCGCAGCTTTCTTCCATTTATGACTGGTTTGCTGAAGATTTTGGTGGTGAGGAACAAGTATTTAATCACATTGCTCAATATGCTCCGCAATACCAAGGCTTTTCTGGAAAAGTAAAATACGAATACGATTGGAATCTAAATCAAGCCAATTGATGGGGACTGGTAGGTCTATGCGCTTTTGGATCATGCTAACCCGAAAGCTCGAAACCATCACCAAACCAAAGACCAGACAGAAACTAAAAAAGGGCACTAGGTGCCCTTTTTATTGAGATTTGATAAGAATACGCGCTTATTTAAAGCCCTTCACCTTTTTGATCAGATCGTACGCGTTTTGAATTTCCTGCGACTTTTCTTTCGCAACGTTCATCATCTCTGGTGGTAGACCTTTTGCCATCAATTTATCTGGGTGATGCTCGTTCATCAATTTACGGTAAGCGCGCTTAACGGTTTTACCGTCTGCATCTGAAGACACATCCAGAATTTTATAGGCATCGGCCAACTGGTCTGCTTGTGACGCTTGCTGCCACCCTGCACCTGAAGATTGATACTGACCTTGCTGCTGACCATGGAAGCCACCTTGGCTTTGGAAACGGAAAGCCGCTTCTTGCATATTGAGACGTCGCTCTAGCTGTTCGGAAGAGAAACCAAGACCACGAGCAATTTTATGTAGAACACTGCGCTCACTCGGGTGAATAGAACCATCGGCAAATGCGGCAGAAATTTGTAACTCTAAAAAGAATTGCAGCAAATCAAAGCGACCGGCTGAAGAGATCTTCACTCGGACCAATACTTCTTCCAGCGGAAAGTCGCTCTCTTTACCTTCTCTGAATGCATCTTGGGCAGCACGGCGTTGCTCACCATGAAGGCTCATGCGGTCCATCATCGTTGAAGCAAGTTGAATCTCTTCTTTCGTTACCTGCCCTTTGGCTTTAGCCACATGTCCCATTACTGCGAATGCTGCTTTAAAAAATTCTTCCTGACGTTGAGCTTGGCTTGGACCTTTACCAAAACCGCCAGTAGAAAACCCCGCTTGACTCAAACGACGTGCTTTATCGAATTGGTGACCGATAAATAGACCAAACAATAAACCGAATGGACCTCCGAGTAACAAGCCAAAAAAGGCACCCAATATTTTGCCAAAAATATGCATTATGTGTTCTCTATCAATGAATTTTTATCGACGACGGCGGTCTTATAGTGCCGGACGCAACGATTTCCTTTATGATAATGGAATTAGTTTTTTTACGGTCAGGCTATTTCGCCTGCTTATCTTTGCAGCTATTTTATATCGGCATTATGCCACAGCGAGTCCATGCTCTGGGATAATTGCAAACTATAGTTGATTCATTTGGCTATAAAGCTAGGGTACAACAAGCCCTATAGCCATCGAGTAGTAGTGACACAGGAAAGTTCAATTCAATGCAACATTTCTCCCGCACATTTTTAGCGGCCTCTATCAGCACCGCCTTGTTTGTACCCACCACTCAAGCTGAAGCGAATATCAATGATAGTGTGCAGGAAATGCCCATCACAGATCAATGTTTGGTCGAGACAAGTGGTGAGGAGGACGCGCTAAATTCCCCAGTCGTAGTACAAGCTGATAGTCTTCAGGCGATCAATGGCGACAAAGCCCAATACTCCGGCAACGTAGAAGTGACGCAAGGACCAAAGAAGATTACTGCGGATAGCGTGACACTTCATCAGCAAGACAATGTAGTGGTAGCGGAAGGTAACGTAACCTTCAATGACGGTAAGGTGAAGGCGCGCTCTGATCGTGTCACCAACGACATCAACCGAGATACCTTCTCGCTAGAAAATACCGACTACCAATTCCTTTGCCAGCAAGGTCGAGGTACCGCAGCGTATATCGCACGTACGGGTCAATCCGTTTATGAGCTGGAAGACGGCTCTATCACATCATGCCCTCAAGGCGATAACTCTTGGCGATTAGTCGCATCAGGTATTGATGTCGACCAAGATGAAGAAACCGCTACACTGCACCACCCTCGTTTTGAAGTATTGGACGTTCCCGTTTTTTACGTACCGTACTTAACAATGCCAATTGGTGATACGCGTAAGACAGGTTTCCTATTCCCTTCTCTGTCGTATGGCTCCAACGATGGTATGGAAGTTGAGATTCCATTCTATTGGAACATCGCGCCTGAGTACGACATGACGATTACCCCGTTATACATGCAGAAGCGTGGTAACAAGCTCGACGCTGATTTTCGTTACCTAACCGATGGTTGGGGACAAGGTGAAATCAAAGGCGAGTACATGAACAGCGACAAGAAGTACAACGACGAGTCGCGTTGGGGTTACCAGTTCAAACATGAAGGCATCATCAACAAGCAATGGTTAGTCAACTTAGACTACTCCAAAGTCAGCGATATTGATTACTTCCGAGATCTCAGCTCTGATATTGGTAACCGAGAAGATGGTCAGTTGCTTCAAGAAGGTGAAGTACAATACCGTTCGAATTTCTGGGATGCATCACTGCGAGTTCGTGATTTCCAAATCCTACTTCAAGACGAGAACCAACCATACCGTCTGCTGCCTCAGTTGGATTTGAACTACTACACACCACTCATGGGCAATTACGTTAACTTTGACGTGAAGAGCCAAATCAGCCGCTTTGATACTGATGATACAGCTAAGCCCGATGCAACTCGTGTTCACGTAGAGCCAGGTCTTACTATCCCGCTTTCGAACTCATGGGCGACATGGACTACAGAAGCTCGTGTCCTATCGACATACTACTCTCAAGACTTAACAGGGCTAACAGATACTAATTTACGCAACCAGCTTGATGAAAACGTATCACGCGTCATTCCAGAGTTCCGTACGCATGCACGTATGTATCTAGAGCGTGACACTAGCTGGATTGAAGGCTACACACAAACGCTAGAGCCTCAGTTGCAGTACTTGTATGTCCCTGAAGAAGATCAGACGAACATCTACAACTACGATACCACCTTGCTGCAAACTGACTACTATGGTCTATTCCGCAGCCGTAAATACAGTGGCATTGATAAGATCGCATCAGCAAACCAGTTGAGTTACGGTGCAAGTACTCGATTCTTTGATGATGACTATAAAGAACGCCTCAATATCTCGTTTGGTCAGATCTACTACTTCGATAAGAAAACCAAGATCAGTAACAGTTCTGGCGTGCCAGATGAGACCTCAAACTACTCATCTTGGGCTATTGAAACAGACTTCAACTACAACGATTACCTGTTCTACCACGGCGGTATTCAATACGACATTGATTTGAGCGCAATGCAGCTTGCTAACAGCACGCTGGAATACCAATTCGATGGCGGTTTTGTTCAAGGTAACTACCGTTACGTCACTCGAGAATACATCGAAGATACGATCATTCTCAAAAACCTAGATACGATCACTCGTAAGGGTATTTCACAAGCTGGCCTTGTAGCGGCTTACGAGTTCAACCCAAGCTGGTCTGCAAGTGGTCAGTACTACTACGACCTGAATGAAAACATTGATATGGAATGGTTGGCGAGCGTGCGCTACCAATCTGACTGTTGGTACTTTGGTTTGACATATTCCAACCAACTGCTTGGCTGGGATGAAAAAGCCATCGGCAGTGCTGGCGCATCACCAAAATACGAAAACAACATCAGCGTGAACTTTGGTATTCAAGGTTTTGCAACCAACCAACGAGCTGATACTGCGGCGAAAGAGCTTGATGGCTCAGACAACGCAATCAAATACGGTCGTCCATTCTATTTGAACAATTAATCAAATTAGGCGTCTTAAACAATAGCAAGACGCTTAATCTATATTACTGACGGAATTTTTAATGAAAATTTGGAAATCACTCTTATTCACCGCGCTACTTTCTTGTGGTGTAACCGCTGCGCCAGTAGAGCTTGATAAGGTTGCGGTTATCGTTAACGACGGCGTAATTCTTCAAAGTGACATCGATACTGCGATGAAGACGCTTCAGGCAAATGCTCGTCAAAATGGCAAGAGCCTACCTTCAGCAAGTGTGCTGAAAGACCAAGTGGTAGAAAAACTGATCATCGACACACTACAAGGACAGGAAGCTGATCGTATTGGCGTCCGTATCGATGACAACCGTCTAAACCAAGCAATTGCGGAAATTGCTCGTAATAACAAGCAGACCGTAGAGCAACTTGCAGCATCTGTTCAAGCTGAAGGTCTAAGCTACCCAGAGTTTCGTGAACAGATCCGTAAAGAAATTGCGGCTTCTGAAGCTCGCAATGCGCTAGTGCGTCGTCGTATCAATATTCTTCCTGCTGAAGTAGATAGCCTTGCCGACCAACTGGCAAAAGAAACCAATGCAACCGTTCAGTACAAAATTGGTCATATTCAACTTCGCTTTTCTGATGATAAAGACAAGTCAGAAGTAGAAGCCGAAGCAAAAGCCTTGGTTAAGAAACTAAAAGACGGTGCTGACTTCTCGGAAATGGCATACACCTATTCAAAAGGTCCAAAAGCCCTACAGGGTGGTGATTGGGGTTGGATGCGTAAAGAAGAAATGCCGACCATCTTTGCAGACCAGATCAAAATGCAAAACAAAGGTAGCATCATTGGTCCATTCCGCAGCGGCGTAGGCTTCCACATCCTAAAAATTGAAGATGTAAAAGGTCTTGAAACCGTGGCAGTAACAGAAGTAAATGCTCGCCATATCCTAATCAAACCGACTGTAATCCTAAGTGATGATGGTGCGAAGAAAGAGCTAAATGACTTTATTCGTCGTATCAAGGCAGGTGAAGCGACCTTTGCTCAGTTAGCGACACAATACAGCCAAGACCCTGGTTCAGCAGCGCAAAATGGTGAGCTAGGTTACCAAACTCCTGACCTATACGTGCCAGAATTTAAACACCAAGTAGAAACACTGCCAATCGGCTCAATCAGTGAACCATTTAAAACGGTACACGGTTGGCACATTGTTGAAGTTCTAGACCGTCGCCAGGTAGACCGCACGGATTCAGCGATGAAGAACAAAGCATACCGAATTCTATTTAACCGTAAGTTTAATGAAGAAGCTGGCGCATGGATGCAAGAGCTACGCGCAAGCGCATTCGTTGAAATCGTGGATGATAATGATGGCAACTAATTCGATTCGCAGAATCGTCGTAACCGCAGGGGAACCTGCGGGTATCGGTCCCGATTTGGTGCTCGCCTTGTCTAAGGAAGACTGGGCACACCAAATCGTCGTCTGCGCAGACAAAAACATGCTGTTGGAACGTGCCGCACTACTCGGCATTGATGTTCAACTGACTGATTACAATCCAGAAGAAGCACCCAAAGCCCAAAAAGCGGGTACCTTGATCGTTGACCATATCGAAATGGCAGAGAATGTCATCGCTGGTCAACTCAATGAAGCTAACGGTCACTACGTATTAAAAACACTAGAAAGAGCCGCTTTGGGCTGTATGAATGATGAATTTGATGCTATTGTCACCGGCCCTGTACATAAGGGGGTGATCAATCGCTCAGGCGTTGCTTTCAGTGGTCATACTGAATTCTTCGCCGAGAAGTCCAACACACCGTTGGTCGTGATGATGCTGGCAACTGAAGGACTGAGAGTAGCACTTGTCACTACGCACATTCCTTTGGCTTACGTATCAAAAGCCGTCACGGAAGAGCGATTAGAAAAAATCATCGATATTCTTCATAAAGATCTTGTAGAAAAATTTGCCATCTCGCAGCCAAACATCTATGTTTGCGGGTTAAATCCACATGCGGGAGAAGATGGCTGTTTGGGTCGCGAAGAGATCGAGACCATCACTCCGACATTGGAAAAGATTCGACAAGAAAAAGGAATCAATCTGATCGGTCCATTACCGGCAGATACCATTTTCAATGAAAAGTATTTAAACGATGCTGATGCTGTTTTAGGCATGTACCACGACCAAGTGTTGCCAGTATTAAAGTACAAAGGCTTTGGTCGTTCAGTAAACATTACTCTTGGTCTACCTTTTATTAGAACCTCGGTGGATCACGGTACTGCATTAGAACTGGCAGGGACAGGTCAAGCGGATACAGGGAGCTTCCGAACAGCGCTCACGCATGCGATAGAATTGGTAGAGAAGAAACAATGAGAAATGATGTCCATTTAGGACACAAAGCGCGTAAACGTTTTGGTCAAAACTTCCTGAACGATCCGTACATTATTGACGGTATCGTATCAGCAATTAACCCAAGACCAGGTCAAAACCTGGTTGAGATCGGCCCGGGTCTAGGTGCAATCACCGAACCTGTTGGTCGCGAAGTCGACAAGTTCACGGTGATCGAATTGGACCGTGACCTAGCAGAACGTCTACGCAACCATCCTGAATTGGCAGATAAGCTTACTATCCATGAAGGCGACGCGATGCGTTTCGACTTCACTCAACTGGTGAAGCCAAACAACAAGCTGCGTATCTTTGGTAACTTGCCATACAACATCTCTACACCATTGATGTTCCACCTATTTGAATTCCATAAAGACATTCAAGATATGCACTTTATGCTTCAAAAAGAAGTAGTAAACCGCTTGGCAGCAGGTCCGGGTAGCAAGGCTTATGGTCGTCTAACGGTCATGGCGCAGTACTACTGTAAAGTAGTACCAGTGCTAGAAGTGCCACCAACCGCTTTTGTTCCGCCACCGAAAGTAGACTCAGCTGTTGTTCGTCTAGTACCTTACGAAGAACTTCCATGCCCAGCTAAAGATCTACGTTTGCTGGAGCGAGTATGTCGTGAAGGCTTTAACCAACGCCGTAAAACAGTACGTAACTGTTATAAATCTCTGCTCAGTACAGAGGTGTTGGAAGAGCTTGGTATCAACCCAGGCATGCGTCCAGAAAACTTGACGCTACAACAATTCGTCGCCATGGCGAACTGGCTCGCGGATAACCCGCAGCACTAAGAACTCAAACGATAAGCCAAACCCTTGCCGGTTTGGCTTATTATTATTGGGATATTACGTTTCTGAGGAGTGCACATGGACGTCATTCAACCTTGCATTAAGATTCAAGTTCATACCAAATACATCGAAGAACAGTCCAATCCAGAGCTACAACGCTATGTGTTCGCTTACGTCATCACAATAAAAAACCTCAGCCAACAAACGGTACAATTAGTCAGTCGTCGCTGGTTGATTACCGACTCCAACGGTAAGCAAATGACGGTAGAGGGAGAAGGTGTCGTTGGTCAACAACCCTTTATCGCAGGTAATGACGAGTATACTTACAGCAGTGGCACTGCGTTAGAAACACCAGTTGGTGTCATGCAGGGACACTACATGTTACTGGATGAAAAAGGACAGGAATTCATCACTGAGATTGATCCATTCCGCTTGGCTGTTCCTAACGTCTTAAATTAATCAGGAGACTCTGTGGCTAACTACATTGTTGGAGACATCCAAGGCTGTTTTGACGAGCTTCAACAGCTATTAGAGCAAGTTAATTTTTCTGTAGAACATGACCAACTTTGGTTAGCTGGCGACCTTGTCGCTCGAGGTCCTAAATCATTAGAAACACTGCGCTTTGTTCGTTCTCTTGGTGACAGTGCTAAAGTCGTGCTCGGTAATCATGACCTGCACCTTATGGCGGTCTCGCAAGGACTCAAAAAGGTCAAAGATAAAGACAAAACCGCACCCATATTCTCTGCCCCAGACAAAGACGAATTACTGACTTGGCTCGCTCAACAACCACTACTTGCAGAACACGATGAGTTTGTAATGTGCCATGCCGGTATCTCTCCGCTATGGGATCTTGAAACCGCCAGAGCCTGTGCCCGTGAAGTGGAAGCGATCATTCGAAGTGAACAATTACCTTGGCTGCTAGAAAACATGTACAGCAACCAACCTGATCTTTGGGATGAATCCCTATCGGGACTTGATCGCTATCGCTATACCATCAATGCCTTTACCCGTATGCGTTTCTGCTTTCCTGACGGGCGACTGGATATGGATTGTAAATTGCCACCGCAAGAAGTATCAGAGGATGAACTGGTGCCGTGGTTTAAGTTACCGCAAAGAATCCCTCTAGAAAAAGCGGTACTTTTTGGGCATTGGGCGGCACTGCAAGGTCATATCGATGAAAGCATTATTGGACTTGATACGGGCTGCGTTTGGGGTGGCTCACTAACTATGATTCGTTGGGAAGACAAACAAGTCTTCATTCAAGAAGCTCTCAGTTAACGGCTCTGATTGCCGGACTAGAAAACAAAAAGCACCGCGTTTGCGGTGCTTTTCTCATTCTATCCGATTACTTTTCAAGGACAGTAAAGCGCATATTGTAAGCGTTTTTCTCATCTGCTTGGTATGCCTCAGAGTACGTTTCTTTAAACTCACTACTCCATTGTGGGAACTGAGTATCGCCCTCAATTTCAGCTTCGATATGAGTCACATACAACTTGGTTGCCATTGGCAGACAAGCTGCGTAAATCGCACCACCACCAATGATCATCACCTCTTCCACCTCACCCGCAACGTCTAACGCTTGCTCAATCGATGTGACAGTTGTGACACCTTCAATACAAAGTGACTCATCACGACTGATGACAATGTTCAAACGACCAGGTAGAGGACGCCCGATCGATTCATAGGTCTTACGTCCCATCACAACAGGCTTGCCCATAGTGCAGCGCTTAAACCATGCAAAATCTGCAGGAAGATGCCAAGGCATCTGGTTGTCTTTACCGATGATTCGATTGTCTGCCATCGCGGCAATCATGCTGATGATCATATTGGGTCCTTATACTATGGGTCTGCGGCGATAGAATAACAGCCCCGGAACCGCCAAGCCAACCGCTAAGCCTGCAATAATAAACATCGCCTTAAGAAAGTTTTCCATGCACGTCGCAATGAGTTCAGGCGAATAACCTAAGTGGTTTATCTCAACCATGGCTATCATGGCTTTATAAGCGAATACCCCTGGAACCATAGGGATTAAAGCAGCCACAGTGAATACTTTTGGATGAGCCAGAAAGCGATGGGACCAGTGAACACCTATCAAGCCCACTAAAGTCGCCGCGAAAAAGGTCGCCCATTCAATTGGCAAGCCAAAGTGCATCATTAGATAACGGCTACCATGACCGATCGCACCACCTGCCGCACAGTACTTAAGTGCCTTTTGTGGCACGTTAAAGACCATAGCAAAACCAACCGCAGGAATAGCGGCAAAGAACATGTCGTTTAAAAGCCCTAAAATAAGCTCAAATACACTCATTAGCTCATCCATCCCCAAATACCGGTTACTTCCATTGCAGCAACAATACCAAGACAAGTAGCTAGAGTGAGCAAACTCGCCATAGTGAAACGTGCAATGCCCATATTGATATGACCTTTCAACATATCGGCAACCGAGTTAATCAATGGAAAGCCTGGAACCAACATTAATACGGAAGATGCCATGGCAACAGTCGGCAAGTTACCAATTTCGAAGATAACCGCTTGAGCTGAAATCAACGTCGTAACAAAGGCCGTAACAGCAAAATTGAGAAGGGGATTAAAGTGTCGATGACCAATTTCTTGTCGCACGATCATACCGCCAGCAGAAGCAAGAAAAGTCATGACAAACACCCCTAAATCACCTCCAGCCAAATGACTGAATGCCGCACAGGAAAGCCCTATCATAAATACAACTAACCAACGGTTATAGCGCTCAGGACTGATACTATTGAGCTTCTTCTGCGCCATTTTCACATCAAGTAAGCCACGCTCCATCATGATACAAATGCGTTGGATCTGAGTTATCACGCGCATATTAATGCCACGATCCGCACAGCTTCTTGTGGTGGTGATGCAGTGATCGTCCTTTACAGTCGTCACCACTAAAGCATTGGCTGATAATGCCACCGCAACGTCATTCACACCGCATGCAATGCCAATGCGCTGCATAATGTCACTAACCAGCGTACTTTCTGCCCCATGGGCTAATAACATTTGCCCTGCTTGGGCAACAAGCCGAGAGATGGCTCTTTGATTGGATGCCGTCGTAGTACAAGACGGTATAGCTTCCAGTGTCATAAATACTTCCTAAGTCCATTTATACCCAAGTAACCTCAAGACCTTTGGTTCAGCAAGAATGTCTTGGGTTGTAGACGCGCAGCGATTTAAGGATTTAGTGAACCTAAATTAAAAATCGACAACAAAGTGCACAAGCCAAGACAACTCGCCCTTTGTAAGCGTGTCATCGACTCGCTCTGACTCCTTCGCCTTGAAGTCACTTGGGTATAATTTATTATTGTGCCGTAAATCACATCTACTAAACATGATTTAGATACAAAAAAAGCCGCAATACACATTGCGGCTTAGTGAATTAGCTAGCGATTAGTCGCGGACGTAAACAACGTGACCGTCGTCTT
Organism: Vibrio harveyi NBRC 15634 = ATCC 14126 = KCTC 12724; assembly: GCF_001591145.1. GTDB lineage: Bacteria > Pseudomonadota > Gammaproteobacteria > Enterobacterales > Vibrionaceae > Vibrio > Vibrio harveyi. The sequence goes on from NZ_BCUF01000004.1 coordinate 114,982, forward strand.
CTTCATCGTCCCAGTCATCCCAATCGTCGTCGTCTTCAGTAACAACGTCTTTACCAGCGATCGCGTCTTTATGGTAGTCATCCCACATGAAGTTAACTTTATCTTCTTCAGCAACTTCTTCCTCTTCGCGAGGTAGGTTTTCCATAAAGTCAGCTAACTTGTAGCAAAGCTCTTTTGTGCCGTTACGGTTGATCGCCGAGATCTTAAAGTACTCGTCTTCCCAACCTAGCGCATCCAAGATCTCTTGGATCTTTTCATTCGCTTCTTCTTCAGGCATCAGATCCGTTTTGTTGAAAACTAACCAACGAGGTTTGCCTGCTAGTTTTTCACTGTACTGCTCTAACTCATCAATGATAGTTAGGGCATTTTGGATTGGATCTGACTGATCGATTGGCATGATATCGATCATGTGCAGCAACACACGACAACGTTCTAGGTGCTTAAGGAAGCGAATACCTAGACCAGCACCGTCAGCTGCGCCTTCAATTAGACCTGGAATGTCTGCAACAACAAAGCTTTTCTCAGGTACGACACTCACTACACCCAAGCTTGGGATTAACGTAGTAAATGGGTAATCAGCTACTTTTGGTTTTGCTGCTGATACTGCGCGGATAAAGGTTGATTTACCTGCATTAGGCAGACCAAGCATACCAACATCAGCCAATAGCAATAGTTCTAAACGGATCTCACGGATTTCACCTTTAGTACCCAGCGTTCTCTGACGAGGTGCGCGGTTTACTGAAGATTTGAAACGCGTGTTACCAAGACCGTGCCAGCCGCCTTTAGCGACCATCACTTTCTTACCGTGTTCTGCTACTTCGGCAACGATTTCGTTAGTGTGGATATCAACTGCGCGAGTACCTACTGGCACGCGAAGTGTGATGTCTTTACCACGTTTACCAGTACAGTTACCACCGCGACCGTTTTCACCGCGTTCTGCTTCGTAAAAGCGTTGGAAACGGTAATCGATCAGGGTATTTAGGTTTTCATCGGCTTGGATGTATACATCACCACCATCACCACCGTCGCCACCATCAGGGCCACCTTTAGTGATGAATTTTTCACGCCAGAAACTTACAACGCCGCTACCGCCGTCACCAGCCTGAACTTTTACTACCGCTTCATCTACGAACTTCATCTTTTACTCCGACTACTTCGTGCGTGGATTAAATCTGATTTGCCATCAAACAATTTTAGCAGATGACAGATCTAAGCTCCCAGATTCCAACCGTGATGGGCTAAAACGAGAAACTTGAATATGCCGACTGCTACAAATAAAAAACCCCGCCGAATCGGCAGGGCTTTTGAATTCAGCTATAAAGCTTTAGTAATTAACCAAAAAGGTAAAATTACTCAGCTTCGATGCTTACAAACTTACGGTTCTTAGGACCTTTAACCTCGAACTTCACCTTACCTTCAGTAAGAGCGAATAGAGTGTGGTCTTTACCGATACCTACGTTGTTACCAGCGTGGAACTTAGTACCACGTTGACGAACGATAATGTTACCTGCAAGAACAGATTCACCACCGAAACGCTTAACACCTAGACGTTTGCTTTCTGAATCGCGGCCGTTACGAGTAGAACCACCAGCTTTTTTGTGTGCCATTGTTAAACTCTCCTAATAGATTAAGCGTTGATACCAGTGATCTTCACTTCAGTGAACCACTGACGGTGACCCTGTTGCTTACGAGAGTGCTTACGACGACGGAACTTAACGATTTTAACTTTATCGCCACGACCGTGTTGTACAACTTCAGCAACAACTTTGCCGCCCTCTACAAGAGGAGCACCAACTTTGATGTCTTCGCCGTTAGCAACAAGAAGAACTTTATCAAATTCTACAGTTGCACCAGTTTCAACGTCTAATTTCTCTAAACGAAGAGTTTGACCTTCGCTTACACGGTGTTGTTTACCACCAGATTGGAAAACAGCGTACATATTTTACTCCGCTTTTTCCGCACAGCCTTTTCATGAGGGTGTGCGCTAAACTAATCATCAATAGGGCGCAGATTCTACAGAAGAGATGCCCCTATGACAAGCCATATTTTGAAAAAATTGGCGAAAAGCTAATCGCCAAAGAAAAGTGCGGCAATCATGCCCTTTAGTAATGTATTAATCAACGTTTTTTAGTGTATTATTCGACAATTATATAAATCGAATAAGCCTTGCAGGGTCTAACTTCAGCCGGATATACGATGGATTTTAAAACTATCCAAGCGCTTACTGCCGATGACATGGCAAAAGTGAATGAAACAATTCAAGCCCAACTAAATTCTGATGTCTCTTTAATCAACCAACTCGGTTTCTATATCGTGAGTGGTGGAGGCAAACGCCTGAGACCACTTCTGGCGATATTGTCAGCTCGTGCTCTTGGTTACCAAGGTAACGGTCATACCATGGCTGCGGCGTTTATCGAGTTCATCCATACTGCGACTCTGTTGCACGATGATGTAGTTGATGAATCTGACATGCGCCGTGGTAAAGCGACAGCGAATGCTGCGTTTGGTAATGCCGCGAGCGTGTTAGTTGGGGACTTTATTTATACTCGCTCATTTCAAATGATGACTGAGCTAGGATCAATGAAGATCCTTAAACTGATGAGTGATGCAGTTAATGTGATCGCAGAAGGTGAGGTTCAGCAGTTAATGAACTGTAATGATCCTGACACGACTGAAGAAAGCTATATGCAGGTCATCTACTCAAAAACTGCGCGTCTGTTTGAATCAGCAACACAGATTGGTGCCATCTTAAATGACGCACCAGAAGAAGTAGAAGTGGCATTGCAAAACTACGGCAAATACCTTGGCACCGCATTCCAACTGATCGATGACGTGATGGACTATACGTCAGACGGTGAGGATATGGGTAAGAATGTTGGTGACGATTTGGCTGAAGGCAAACCAACGCCTCCTCTATTGCATGCGATGCGCAATACCACGCCAGATAACGCAGCGATGATTCGTGAAGCTATCGAGAAAGCTAACGGTATGGATCGACTAGAAGATATCTTAACGGTTATGCAGCAAGCTGGTTCTCTTGAGTACACAACACAAAAAGCGTTAGAAGAAGCCGATAAAGCCATTGCTGAGTTGGCGGTGCTGCCTGAATCCGACTATAAGCAAGCACTAATTACACTCGCTCATATGTCTGTGAAGCGCACTAGCTAACAAAAAAGAAAGACCCAAAAGTAAAAAGGAAGAGCCTGCTCTTCCTTTTTGTTATCTTTTACTGGCAACAGACCCTAGTAATATTGATCGCAGTTACCATGCAACTGTGGGTTGTCTTCTATTTCATCAAAGCTTACCGCAAGCTGCTCTTCTGACCCCTGCTTCGCCAATAGAACGGTTTCAGCTTCTTGATCAACGACCAAGATGGTTCCAACACCTTGCTGACACTCTACAACCATACCTTTACGGATTCGACTCGCTTCCATCATCTTCTCCTTCACAAAGTTGTTTGGTTCTGACTCTGATACGGCAAGCCAAAAGAAAGGATCAAAAAAGCCGATCCTAAGATCGGCTTTCTTTGCTATTTGTCTTGTTTACATGCTTTGTATGTAGAGACGCTTATTTTGCGAATTCAACACCAATGTTGATATCACCATTTAGCGTTTCTAGCATGCCATCAAGTGCCGACTTCTCGTAGTCGCTTAATGCGCCGTAGCTTAGAACTTCTTCTACGCCATCTTTACCTAGCTTCACAGGTTGCGCGAAGTAAGGAGCATGCTCGCTATCGCCTTCAACATATGCACACTCGATCACGCCTTCTTCACCTTGAAGAGCACGAACTAGCGCTAGACCAAAGCGACATGCCGCCTGACCCATAGACAGAGTTGCACTACCGCCACCCGCTTTTGCTTCTACAACTTCTGTACCTGCGTTTTGGATACGCTTCGTCAGAGCTTCTACTTCTTCAGCCGTGAACTCAACACCTTCAACTTGAGAAAGTAGAGGAAGAATCGTTACGCCAGAGTGACCACCGATAACAGGCACGCGGATATCACCTGGATCTTTGTCTTTTAGCTCAGCAACGAATGTTTCTGAACGGATAACATCTAGCGTCGTTACACCAAACAGCTTGCGCTTGTCGTAAACGCCTGCTTTTTTCAACACTTCAGCAGCAATTGGCACCGTTGTGTTCACTGGGTTAGTGATGATACCTACACATGCTGTTGGACATACAACGGCAATCTTCTCTGCTAGCGATTTAACGATGCCAGCATTTACGTTAAACAGATCCGCGCGATCCATGCCAGGCTTACGAGCCACACCAGCTGAGATTAGCACCACGTCCGCACCTTCAAGTGCAGGCGTTGGATCTTCACCAGCGTAACCTTTGATAGAAACTGGAGTTGGGATATGGCTAAGATCAGCAGCCACACCAGGAGTTACTGGAGCAATATCGTATAGGGCTAAATCAGAACCTGCAGGAAGACGGTTCTTAAGTAGAAGGGCCAGTGCTTGACCGATGCCGCCAGCGGCACCAATAACGGCTACTTTCATGTAGTTCTCCTTGAGAGTATTTCTCTTATAAACGTATTCGTAGGGTATTTTGTAACCAGCTGAAATAAAGCTATCGGAATCACAACTTGATTACAATCAATTAACGCCAGCTTTGCGACCTCGCGCAACTCACTGTTACCGTGCTACAAACAAAGGTCTGATTATTCTTTTATTCTGTTGAAATGACAAGAAATTCAACACAATAAATAGGTCAACGATTTCATACTTAAAGAATTCTATCCTGTTTAGGGTTTACAGTGATGGAATTAACATAATGTCGTGACTTTTTGGCACTGCATGAATATCTATGCGAGAATATGCAAAATTGCTGACCCTTGATAAGAGAATCATAACGACTATGCGCAATTCAGAAAAACAAGATAACTTAGTTCGCGCTTTTAAAGCCTTATTAAAAGAAGAGAGTTTTGGCTCACAGGGCGAAATCGTTGATGCACTAAAACAACAAGGTTTTGAAAGCATCAACCAATCTAAAGTCTCTCGCATGCTAACCAAGTTTGGTGCTGTCCGTACACGCAACGCAAAAATGGAGATGGTTTACTGTCTGCCTGCTGAGCTAGGTGTACCAACAGTGAGCAGCTCTCTACGCGAGTTGGTATTAGATATTGATCATAACGCCGCTTTGGTTGTCATTCATACAGGTCCAGGTGCTGCTCAACTGATCGCTCGCTTGCTTGACTCTCTTGGCAAATCTGAGGGTATTCTTGGTGTCGTTGCGGGCGATGACACTATCTTCATTACCCCAACAATGCCAGTATCTACAGAACAACTGTTCAAATCTGTGTGTGAACTTTTCGAATACACAGGCTAAGTAACTGTTTGTGGGCTATGAAATTAATTGAATTTTGTAGCCCATTAAAAATGTAAATTTTTTGATTTTACAGCTTATTTTTCACCCAGCAATTTTGTGATCAACATCACGCTATTGGTTTTTTTAACACCTCTTCTCAAACTCATCATAAGTATTTGTTCTAGAAAGAATTAACTTACAAATTTATCTCCACTCTCAGTCGCAACATTTAGACTTATTCGCTATAACTTTTAACAATCGGATAATTTTCTGCCAATTTTTTGTTATGATTCGCTCGCTTTTTCAAACGATTGGATTGGAAAAGATGCCGTTTCCAAATAGGAAACTCCTGAAGTAATTTATGGTTATTTCCGGGTTAATAATGAATATAAGGAAGGGAAATTCATGGCATTTAACAAACTTCTTAAAGTAGGCGCTATCGCTGCAGCAGTTATGGGCGCAGGCGCAGTTAACGCTCAAGAGTTTATTACTATCGGTACTGGCTCTGTTACAGGTGTTTACTACCCTACTGGTGGTGCTATTTGTAAATTGGTAAACAAAGGTCGTAAAGATCACAACATTCGTTGTTCAGTAGAATCGACTGGCGGCTCAATTTACAACGTCAACACAATCCGTGCTGGCGAGCTAGACTTTGGTATCGTGCAATCGGATTGGCAGTACCACGGCTACAACGGTACGAGCAAGTTTGCTGAACAAGGTCCGTACAAAAAACTACGCGCAATGTTCTCTCTTCACACAGAACCTTTTAACATCATTGCACGTGCAGATTCTGGTATCGAAAACGTTAAAGACCTGAAAGGTAAACGTGTAAACATCGGTAACCCAGGTTCTGGCGACCGCGCAACAATGGGTGTAGTGATGGATGCAATGGGCTGGACTAACGACAGCTTCAAGCTAGCATCAGAGCTTAAAGGCTCAGAGCGTTCACAAGCTCTATGTGACAACAAGATCGACGCGTTCATCTACATGGTTGGTCACCCGAATGGTTCAATCAAAGAAGCAACAACCTCTTGTGACGCGAAACTGATCCCTGCGACAGGCCCAGAGATCGACAAGATCGTTGCTGAAAACCCTTACTACGCGTTTAGCACAGTACCTGCTGGTATGTACCGTGGTACAGACAAAGACGTAAACAGCTTTGGTGTTGCGGCAACAATGGTAACAACATCAGACGTTTCTGATGATGTCGCTTACAACGTGGCAAAAGCGGTGTTTGAAAACTTCGACACATTCAAACGTCTACATCCTGCATTTGCAAACCTGAAGAAAGAAGACATGGTGAAAGCTGGTCTTTCTATCCCTCTTCACCCAGGTGCAGTGAAATACTACAAAGAAGTAGGTCTGCTTAAGTAAGCAACTACTGACTTCAAGCTCAGGCAGAAACGGATCGCTTTCTGCCTGATTGAGTATGCTGGCGGGACAGCCCCATCAGCATACTTTGTTCAATTTGCTTTATGCAATCTGCCGATTTCTTTCGGAAGTCGCGCTCATACCTAAGAAAAAGAAAACGCACCTTTACCACTCTCATCGTTCAATGAGTTTAAGGGTTATCGCGGTTCAATCGAAAGCAAACTTCGCTCTATTCACTACACTGTTATAGCGAAGCGAGGTTCTCGAAACACAAAACAGACAGGACCATCAATAATAAGGAAAAAGTACATGGCGACGAACAACACTCCGTCACAAGATGTGCAAGAGATGGTGGCTCAGGCAGACACAGGTGCGCGTAGCCCAATGGGCTTGCAAGGTCGAATCCTATGGTTCGTACCACTGTGCTGGTCGCTATTTCAATTATGGTATGCCTCTCCGCTACCATTTATTTTTAATTTTGGCGTACTCAATGACACTGAAGCGCGAGCAATTCATTTAACTTTTGCTACTTTTCTCGCTTTCACTGCTTATCCAGCAATGAAAAACTCTCCGCGTGATCATATCCCTTTGATTGACTGGATATTGGCACTAGCGGGCAGTTTTGCGGCAGCTTACATTTATATTTTCTACACTGAGCTTGCCGGCCGTTCAGGCGCACCAACCACTGTCGATATCGTGGTATCAGTCACTGGTATGGCATTGTTGCTTGAAGCAACACGTCGTGCACTTGGTCCCCCTTTGATGGTCGTTGCAGCCGTATTCCTGACTTACACCTTCGCTGGTCCATACATGCCAGATGTTATTGCTCATAAAGGCGCAAGCTTAAACAAAGCGATGTCGCATCTGTGGTTAACAACAGAGGGTGTATTCGGCGTAGCGCTTGGCGTATCAACGTCTTTCGTATTCTTGTTCGTACTGTTTGGTGCCATGCTAGAGCGCGCAGGTGCTGGTGCTTACTTCATCAAAGTTGCTTTCTCACTGCTTGGTCACATGAAAGGTGGTCCAGCGAAAGCCGCAGTGGTTGCATCAGGTCTATCCGGTCTAGTTTCAGGTTCATCCATCGCTAACGTAGTAACGACAGGTACGTTTACGATTCCATTGATGAAGCGAGTTGGCTTCCCTGGAACAAAAGCGGGTGCTGTTGAAGTTGCAGCCTCTACTAACGGTCAGCTCACACCACCTATCATGGGTGCAGCGGCATTCTTGATGGTAGAGTACGTCGGTATCTCTTACGTTGAAGTCATCAAAGCTGCTCTACTTCCAGCACTGATTTCTTACATCGCCTTGATTTACATTGTTCACCTAGAAGCATGTAAAGCTGGCATGACAGGGCTTCCTCGTCGCCACAACCCAACAATGCTACAAAGCCTATTGTCATTTACTGGCACTATTCTCGGTTTGTGCGTTATCAGTGCCTTGGTTTACTACGGTGTGGGTTGGACTAAAGACGTATTTGGCGATGCTGCTACAACCATCGTAACCATCGCGTTATTAATTGTTTACGTCGGTCTGGTGAAGATTTCAGCCAACCACGCCAAAGATGGTGCAATCGAAATTGATGCGGAACTCACTGAGGTCCCAGATCCAGGTCCAACAATTAAATCTGGCTTACATTTCCTATTGCCTATCGTCGTACTGGTTTGGTGTTTGACCGTTGAACGCTTTTCTCCGGGTCTATCGGCATTCTGGGCAACGGTATTCATGATCTTTATCTTGCTGACGCAACGTCCATTGATCGCATTACTGTCAAAACAAGGTGACTTGGTTGAACAAACTAAAGACGGCTTTGTTGACCTCGCAGAGAGCTTGGTGTCAGGCGCACGTAACATGATCGGTATCGGTGTCGCAACAGCAGCGGCAGGCACTGTAGTTGGTGTGGTCACCCTTACTGGTATTGGCTTGGTGATGACAGACTTCGTCGAGTTCATCTCTGGTGGTAGTGTCATACTCATGCTGCTGTTTACTGCGGTTATCAGTTTGATTCTGGGTATGGGTCTGCCAACAACTGCAAACTACATCGTTGTATCAACACTAATGGCACCGGTTATCGTAACTCTGGGGGCAGCTCATGGCTTGATCATCCCACTGATTGCGGTGCACTTATTCGTGTTCTACTTCGGTATATTGGCTGACGATACCCCTCCAGTAGGTTTGGCTGCATTTGCAGCTGCTGCAATTGCCAAGTCAGATCCGATTCGTACTGGTATTCAAGGCTTTACCTACGATATTCGGACTGCGATCCTGCCATTTATGTTCGTCTTCAACACTCAACTTCTATTGATGGGGATCGACACTTGGTGGCACTTAGCGCTGACCGTAATCTCTTCAATCATTGCCATGTTGATTTTCTCTGCGGCGACGCAAGGTTGGTGGTTCACACGTAACAAATGGTGGGAAACGGTCCTACTATTAGTATTAACGTTCTCTTTCTTCCGCCCTGGTTTCTGGTGGGACATGCTCTACCCAGCGAAAGTTCTTTCCCCTGGTGTTGAGATAGCTCAAATCACAGAAGGGCTAAATGTAGGAGAATCCCTAGAGTTACGTGTCGCTGGTGAAAACTTAGAAGGCGATTACATAGAGAAAACGGTACGTCTTCCGTTCGAAGATAAAGCGGCAACCGCTGAAGAGCGTATTTCTTCAATGGGTCTAATGCTGACCGAGAACGACGGCAAAATGATCGTAGACATGGTTGAATTTGGCAGCCCGGCAGAATCTTCTGGTATCGACTTCGATTGGGAGATCAAATGGGTAGTTCAAGACGCCGATCGACCGATGAAAGAGTGGGTATTTATCCCTTGTTTGATGATTTTGCTGGTACTTGCCCTGAACCAAAAACGTCGTGCTCGTAAGGAACAGTTGAGCGCATAACCGATTTGGCCTCGAGGATACGGGGCCTTAATGAGAGACATTGAATGTACAAACAAATTCTTGTTCCGGTTGATCTAAATGACCAAGGCTTTTCTGACCGCGCCGTTGAATTGGCGGTATGGCAGGCGAAGCAAGCCAATGCTGAAGTGCACCTGCTGACAGTATTGCCAGGCATCCATATGTCAATGGTCGCGAGTTACTTTCCGAAAGATGCCGCTGCAAAAATGAAGCAAGACGTAAAGCAGCAGCTAAAAGCGTTTGCTGATCAGCATATGGACGACGAAGTGATTTACAAGGTGCATGTTGCGGAAGGTAAAGCTTACGCAACCATCTTAGATTACGCAGAACGTTTAGGTGCAGACCTTATTATTATGCCAAGCCACAAACGTTCGAAGATCAACAAAGTGATGCTGGGCTCTGTAGCGAGTAAAGTAGTAGAGAACTCACCAATCAACGTTATGGTGGTGAAGCCTCAAGGCTAACGCGCTCATTCAAACTCAAAATGAAAGAAAAGGTTGATGCTCGCATCAACCTTTTGTTTTTCTAACGCCCAGTTCACCAAAGATAAACGGCGCTCTACCCTGCCGCTCGCACAAACGCTGTTAAAACATCGCTAGAGTGCGATACCGCTAATTCATCAATGTGACCTGACGCTTCGACCTGACCACCGGCGACAAAAGCAAAATGACTCGCAATCGCTCTCGCATCACTCAAATGGTGCGTCACCATTAACACGGTAATACCACGATCAGTCGCAAGCTGTTTCACCAGTGTCAGCATCTCTTCACGCAGCACGGGGTCAAGTGCAGAAAAAGGCTCATCGAGTAGCCACATCGGATGCGGCTGAACAAAGCAACGTGCGAGTGCCACACGCTGGCGCTGACCACCAGAAAGGTGTTCCGGTAAGCGATCTAAATACTCAGCAACGCCGACTTGCTTGGCTGCTTGCTCGACAAGAAGCTTTTGGTCTGCCGTAAGCTTTAACCCCGGATGCAGCCCTAAACCAATGTTGTCCCTTACTGACAGGTGGGCAAACAGATTGTGTTCTTGGAACAGCATTGAAAACGGGCGCTGATACGGCTCTTTACTCACGATAGATGTGCCATCAACCAAGATATCGCCTAGGTCAGGATTAATGAATCCAGCAACCAAAGCGAGCAACGTTGATTTACCTGCACCGCTCGGTCCCATCAGCGACACGATTTGTCCGCGTTTAATCTCTAAATCAAAGCGAAATAGCTCACGTTGATAGGTGTACTGAACATCATCCAACACTAACATTATGCTTTCCCCTTTGTTTTTAATACTTTTTCAATCACAGCAAAGCAGCCTACGCTGAGTAATAGCAAGGTAACCGACACAACCGCTGCTGCATCCATTTGATAACTGCCCAGTAGTTGGAATAAATACAGCGGTAAGGTTCTAAATTCTTGCCCGCCAAACAAGGCGATCGCACTTAAGTCACCAATCGCAAACATAAAGCTGATAGCAAAAGCATGTGCAAACGGCTTACGCAGTGCTTGCCACTCCACGACTTTAAATCGTTGCCAACCACGCATACCTAAGCTGGCACACACGTACTGATATTGCTGCTCAATGTGCAACATGGGTTGAGATAAAGTTTTAATGACATAAGGCAATGCCATCAAGCCGTTAACCAAAATAACGACAAAAAACGCTAAGCTGAATACATCGGTAAACGATCGTAGTAACAGGAACAATCCCGTACTGATCACCAATCCCGGCGTTACTAAGATAATGGTTCCGATAAGCTCGATTTGGTCGGCGCGAGTGTTTTTGCACTGCAATCGCCAACGTCGGCTGGTCAGTAAAATCGACACGCCAGCAGCAACAGCAAGAGAGCTAGCGAGAACAGCGACTTTGATTGAATTAAGCAACGCGGACCAAAAACGCTCATCGGTCAATACCGTCCCAACTTGTTGGTTGATCCCACTGAACACCACCATCAAAAGTGGCGGTATTACTAGTAAAAAGGCACCTATGATCCAAAAGCTATCCCAAGCTTTTGACCACCCATGATCCTTCGTTAAATATTGCTGTACTGATGTACTGCCAGCGCTTACTGATACTGGCTTCGTCAACTTCTGTACGCCAATTGCTAACAAGCCACATAACAGCATTTGCCATAGTGCCAAAAGTGCCCCTGCCTGCAGATCAAAATCGAACTTAATTGCCTGATAAATGGCAAGCTCAATAGTGGTCGATTTCGGTCCTCCACCCAGCGCCATCACGGTGGCAAAGCTGGTAAAGCAAAGCATGAACACTAAGCCGCTTACGTGTGGTAATTGCTGCCTTAGACGTGGCCATTCCACCCAGCGGAATTTTTCCCAATGGCTCATTCCAAGGTGCGCGCACAGTTTATGTTGCTCTGCGGGGATCGACTCTAATGCTTGCAAAAGTAGGCGCGCCGCATAGGGCATATTGAAGAACACATGCGCAAGTAAAATTCCGTTCAGACCATAGATGGAAAACGGCAGCTCAGCGTCGATACTTTTTAGCCATTGAGCCAATAAGCCGCTATTACCGTAAATCGCCAATAAGCCAAATACACCAACCAACACAGGCAGAACTAAGGTAGACGCAAACAACTTTAATAGTAGAGACTTACCATAGAACTTACGTCGAGAAAGCGCGTGCGCCACAGGGATCGCCAAACCGACACTCAAAATCGTAGAGAGGAAAGCTTGGTAGAAGCTGAACTTGGTGACGTGCTGATAGTATGGATCTCCCCACACTATAGACACATCAAGAGAAGGCGCTTGGACAATCAAAGCACCTAGGGCAGAAATAACAAAGGTCGCGATAATCATCGCGACCCCTAACCCTATTTTCGGAACAGAATTCAAAAGTAGAACCTATCTTAGAACGTCAATGCGCTTTGCCATTCACGAATCCAAGTCTTGCGCATTTTTGCTACTTCGTCTGCACTAAAGCTCAATGGTTTACTTGGTACGCTTAAGGTTTCAAAGCCTTTTGGTAATTCAACGTCAGTCACTGGGTACATCCAGTTGCCTGTTGGCATTGCCGATTGGAACTCATCACTCAAGATGAAATTCATAAACTCATCAGCAAGTTCCGCATTCTTTGAGCCTTTAACCTTAGCCGCTACTTCTACTTGCATGTAGTGACCTTCAGAAAAATCTGCGCTCGCATATTTCGCATCATCTTCTGCAATCAAATGGTACGCGGGAGAAGTCGTGTAAGACAGCACGAGATCGGACTCACCGTTCAAAAACATCGAGTAAGCTTCTGACCAGCCTTTCGTAACCGTAACTGTTTTCGTTGCCAGTTGCTTCCACGCTTGAGTCGCATCATCGCCGTAGATGGACTTCATCCACAGCATCAAACCTTGACCCGGCGTCGAAGTACGAGGGTCTTGGTAAATCACTTTCAGATCATCACGCTCTTCCACTAGCTCTTTCATGCTTTTTGGAGGATTCGCCAACTTCTCCTTGTTGTACACAAACGCAAAGTAGCCGTAATCGTACGGTACGAAGGTCTTATCATCCCAACCATTAGGCAAAGTCGTCTTCGATGTATCAACATTGTGCTCAGCCAGAAGCCCAGTCTTTTTCGCTTCCGCCATCAGGTTGTTATCCAAACCTAACACGATATCCGCTTTGCTATTGTTTCCTTCCAAGCGAAGGCGGTTAAGGATTGAAACACCGTCATCCAGAGCAACGAAATTAACGTCGCAACCGCATTTGGCTTCGAACGCTTTTTCAACTTTAGGACCAGGTCCCCAATCGGCAGCGAAAGAGTCGTAAGTGTAGACAGTTAGGGTGTTTTCAGCGGCAAACGCTGAAGTAGAAGTGATGGCTGCAAGGGCAATCAGACTAAGAGTGGTTTTCACTGCTCGCTCTCCATTTGCATTAGTAAACATGAGTTGAGCGGCACAGGGTTGAGGCGGTATCTAGGACTTCCAATATCCAGACTCAATTCCTACGCCAGCATTATCTGGTTCAGGTAATACGGGTCCCTGTTTGCTCAACAACGTTAAGCGATTAGGTCTCAGCACCCAATGGTATTGATAAGGTCAATGCCAAATGGGTTTGCTCCCCGATGAGTTGGATGGATTGTAAAGGTCTTTTATTGATTACACAATCAACGTTGGTCATAACCCCAACGTGGCACCAAGCCTTGCTCAATGCCCAAGTGATCAAGAATTCTTGCCACCATAAAATCCACTAAGTCTTCAATACTCTTTGGTTGATGATAAAAACCAGGAGCCGCAGGCATAATGGTGACGCCCATCTGAGAGAGCTTGTGCATGTTTTCAAGATGCAGCGTAGAGAAAGGCGTTTCACGCACCACAAGTAATAACTGTCCGCGCTCTTTCATTACCACATCCGCAGCGCGTTCAATCAAGTTATCCGACATGCCATGTGCAATGGCCGCAACACTCCCCGCAGAACATGGGCACACTACCATTTGCTTTGGTGCAGCAGAGCCCGATGCTACCGGAGAGAACCAATCGTCTTTGCCACAAACGGTGATGTTATCTGGATTGCAGTTGAGATGCTCAACTAACGCCTTTTGTGCCGCTTCAGGGCCGCTTGGTAATTTCAGATCATGCTCGGTTGCCATTACTACACGTGCAGCCGAAGAGATCAGCACATACACGTGATAATCCGCGGCAACCAAGCATTCAAGAAGACGAAGCCCATACGGGGCACCAGAGGCGCCCGTTAGTGCTAATGTGATGGCTTTTTTAGGGGTTACTTTTTGCTGCATAGATGTCATTAAGCTTTTTGTTTAAGTTGTTGCAGAAGCTTGCCGTGGATACCACCAAAGCCACCGTTACTCATCACGAGGATTTGGTCACCCGGCTGCGCTTGCTCTACGATTTTTGCGACAAAGCTGTCCATCTCTGCATCCACAAAAGCAGGTTGTTTACACTGGTCTGCAATCTCTTGTACCGACCAATCAATGTTGTCTGGTTGGAAGAGGAACACCTCATCAGCATTGTGCAATGAAGCCGCCAAAGTATTTTTGTGAACGCCGCGCTTCATCGTCGCAGAGCGAGGCTCTAAAACGGCAAGGATACGTTTTTCGCCAACCTTGTTACGTAAACCACCCAATGTCAGTTCAATCGCCGTTGGATGATGAGCAAAATCATCATAAACCGTCACGCCTTGCTCTTCTCCTTTGAGCTCCAAGCGACGTTTGGTGTTAATAAAGCGACCGAGAGCCTGACAAGCCAGTTCTGGTGCAACACCAACATGACGTGCAGCTGCGATGGCCATCAAAGCGTTATCCACGTTGTGGTCACCAACAAGCTCCCAATCTACGACGCCTACTTTCTCGCCTTGCAGCGACACTTCAAATTTCGAGCCATCAACAACCAGTTTGTGTGCTTGCCAATCACCATCGACACCTGAGAACTGCTTTTCAGTCCAACAACCGCGCTCGATCACATCTTGCAACGACTGATCTTGCTTCGGTGCCAAGATCAAACCGTTCCCCGGAACAGTACGCACCAAATGATGGAATTGACGCTTTATCGCCTCTAGATCGTCAAAGATGTCTGCATGATCGAACTCAAGATTATTCATGATCAGTGTGCGTGGGTGATAATGAACAAACTTAGATCGTTTGTCGAAAAAAGCACTGTCATATTCGTCAGCTTCGACGACGAAGAACATACTTTCACCCAAGCGAGCTGACACACCGAAGTTACCTAACACACCACCAACAAGAAAACCGGGTTGGTAACCGCAATCTTCTAAGATCCACGCCAACATACTTGAAGTGGTGGTTTTACCATGGGTACCCGATACCGCTAGAACCCAGCGATCGTGCAATAAGAACTCTTGTAACCATTGTGGGCCAGAGGTGTAACGCATATTGGTATTCAGCACATGCTCAACACATGGGTTACCACGGCTCATCGCGTTACCAATCACCACAAGATCTGGTTGAGGGTCAAGTTGAGAAGGGTCAAAGCCTTCAATAATTTCAATACCTTGAGACTCCAACAGGGTACTCATTGGTGGATAAACATTGGCATCCGAACCCGTCACTTTATGACCTAGCTGACGCGCTAAAATTGCCGCACCGCCCATAAACGTGCCGCAGATACCCAAGATATGAATGTGCATAAACTTAACCTTGTAATGCGTTCTTTAATCCTTTCATTATCGTGATAACCACCAGAAAAGCGAGAGCCTTTCGCTGTGTTCTTGCAGTCTCTTTCACAAATCTGACAGGGCTTAGCACTGACTGACCAAGCATTAACCAAGTGACAGACTTCTTATGCAATAAGACAAATAAATTGAGATCTCAGTCGGTTACTTCATTACCATTAATAAGATCCACGTCATAAACTTACATCTAGCGCAATCGTTTAACATCCATAAAGAGATGACCCCATTGCGCGACACCCCCAACGAAATGAAAAATGTAAGGATAAACCATGTCAGGACTGCGCACCCTAGGCGAATTCATTGTTGAGAAACAAGCGGATTTCCCCCACGCTAGCGGTGATCTTTCATCTCTCTTAGCTTCCATTCGTTTAGCTGCAAAAATTGTTAACCGTGAAATTAACGCGGCAGGTCTTGGTGATATCACCGGCGCTGTAGGTACGGAAAACGTACAAGGCGAAGATCAGCAAAAGCTTGATGTATACGCGAACGACAAGTTCAAAGCAGCACTCGAAGCACGTGACCAAGTGTGTGGCGTTGCAAGTGAAGAAGAAGATGAAGCGGTTGCGTTCAACAAAGAACTCAACCAAAACGCAAAATACGTTGTACTAATGGACCCACTCGATGGCTCATCAAACATCGATGTGAACGTATCAGTCGGTACGATTTTCTCTATTTACCGTCGAGTTTCTCCTATTGGTACCCCACCAACAGAAGAAGACTTCCTACAGCCTGGTCACAAACAAGTGGCAGCGGGCTACGTGATTTACGGCTCATCTACTATGTTGGTTTACACCACAGGTAATGGCGTAAACGGCTTCACTTACGACCCATCGATTGGCAGCTTCTGTCTATCTCATGAAAACATGATGATCCCAGAAGACGGCAACATCTACTCGATCAACGAAGGTAACTACATCCGCTTCCCGCAGGGCGTGAAGAAGTACATCAAGTACTGTCAGGAGAATGTGCCTGAAGATGGTCGCCCATACACTTCTCGCTACATCGGCTCACTGGTTGCGGACTTCCATCGTAACCTGCTTAAAGGCGGCATTTACTTGTACCCAAGCACGCAAAGCCACCCTCAAGGCAAACTGCGTCTGTTGTACGAGTGCAACCCAATGGCATTCTTGATTGAGCAAGCTGGCGGTCTGGCATCTGACGGTGTAAACCGCATTATGGATTTGAAACCTACCGAACTGCACCAGCGTGTGCCTTTCTTTGTGGGTTCAAAGAACATGGTCAACAAAGTCGAAGAGTTTCTTGAGCTGAATCGCGAAGAAGACTAATTTCAGACCTTTGTCCAACGCGGCAGGTGTTTACCTGCCGCGTTTTTGTCGTTAAAGTGAACTGCGTAAATGTTAGCCAGATTAAGCCTCTCAACGCTTAATCCTCAATGAAAAGGAATATTCAAATGAGCTTAAACAACGTACCAGCAGGTAAATCTTTGCCTGAAGATATCTATGTCGTTATTGAAATCCCAGCTAATGCGGATCCAATCAAATACGAAGTAGATAAAGACACTGGTGCTGTATTTGTCGACCGTTTCATGTCTGCGCCAATGTTCTACCCATGTAACTACGGCTATGTGAACAACACCCTTTCTCTAGATGGCGACCCAGTGGACGTACTGGTTCCGACCCCTTACCCATTAATGCCAGGTTCTGTGATTCGCTGCCGTCCAGTCGGTGTATTGAAGATGACGGATGAATCCGGTGAAGATGCGAAAGTCTTCGCTGTACCGCACTCTAAAATCTCAAAAGAGTACGAAGGCATTCAAGATGTTGACGATATTCCAGAGCTACTCAAAGCCCAAATCACACAGTTTTTTGAACGTTACAAAGAGCTTGAAGCAGGTAAGTGGGTGAAAGTGGATGGTTGGGCAGATGTGGCTGCCGCAAAAGCAGAAATCCTAGAATCTTACGAGCGTGCGCAAAACAAGTAATTGCGAACGCCAGAAAGCAAAAGAGCTGCAAATTAGCAGCTCTTTTCTGTTATATCGTTTTGACTAATACTCGCCAGCGGTAGAAGTTCGACCCGATTCATAATTTTGTTTGAAAAACGGGTCAATATCAT
The DNA here is from genome assembly GCF_001591145.1 of Vibrio harveyi NBRC 15634 = ATCC 14126 = KCTC 12724. GTDB lineage: Bacteria > Pseudomonadota > Gammaproteobacteria > Enterobacterales > Vibrionaceae > Vibrio > Vibrio harveyi. Next base: position 132,793 of record NZ_BCUF01000004.1, read on the forward strand.
CACAAATGCCAAAGTAAGGCATATCTCGTACGCCAAGCATATAAGCACTTTGCTCACAGTACTCTTTTTTACCTTCTTGGTAACCAGATTGATAAGCCATGATCAGTTCCGGTGTAGCACGATTTGTATCATCAAGCTTGACGATACGGTCTTCCGATAATTCAATCAGACCATCGAGAGCAGATTGCTTACCGAAGTCCTGCCAATCTGTTACGTTCACTGAATCTGGTAACCTTGTTTGCGCACAAGCGGTGAGAAAAAGCAGCATGGCGCCGATGATGATGGATCTCATAAGTTCTCCTTGGGCTTATACAAAAGACCGTCGGAAACTCACTTTCATACCCCTTTATCGAGTACTCATTCGACAGTCATACACTTTCACTACAAATGCTTACGCGTACTCGCGGAGTATGGTTCACACTCTCTGACACCAATCACCAGATGCAATCTCTTCACTCAACTGCTCAGTGTCTTGATACAAGTAGATCCAAGCTTGGCCAAAAGGTGTAGTAATGCTTTCTCGACGATACTCAACCGGTACGTCTTCTAACTTATCAAGTTCCTGCAGCGTGTCATTATCAATCAAATAAACTTCGCCCTGTATCGCATTTTGTCCGACCGACAAAGCCGGGTAAGGACCTAAATCATACAGAGCGAATTGGGCATCTGTTTCATGATGACCAAGAAACTCAGCAGTGCTTAAAAAGTGATGATTGCACTCTCCTTTGCGCAAAGTTCCATACACAAACACTAAATGTTGCATAGCCGCTCCTTCTGCTTACAAGCTAAGTTTAGTTGAATTCGAATTGATAGAGCAGGTCAACAGCACTATCAACACCTGAAACTGCCTCTAGGTACAAGTCTTTCATCAAACGATAACGCACTGTGAACTCACCTAATGAGGTAAAGATACCCACACCATATTTCACCTGTAAACCAGGAAGAATATAGCCGCTCACCGTTACTTGAGAATCGTCACCTGAGCCTGCTGTATCCAGTTGCAGATCTTGTACGCCAAAGGCTTCACCGATTTCGCCTACGACTTTACCGCTCTTCGCTAAACTCAAGCCAATAAGGGTCGTTGTCATCGCATTACCGCCCGATTCTGCATCGATATCTTGACCTCGCAACAGGTAAGAAAGTGCATTCGCTTGCGGCATTGCCGGATCAGAGAAGATTTCCACCGTAGGATCACTTGCAGGACCAGTCACACGTACACCCGCTGTCACATCATCTTGCGTGTTGTCCGGATTACGAATCGCTTTGATCGAGACATAAGGCTGATCCGCTGGTCCATTCATCATGATCTTACCTTCTTGGATGACCAAGTCTTGCCCAAATGAGCGATAAGAACCGTCAATGATGTTCACCTCACCGACAATAAACGGACCTTTGTCTTTTTGCGTCACGTTGAGGTTACCTTGCAAGTCACCTTTTAGACCAAACGCAGACAACTGGAAATCATCGCCGATTTTGATGTTAATGTTGGTTTCAACGTTAAACGGCAACGCTTGCTCACCATCAACAGGCTGCATGTCTTTGTTCAAAATAACTGTGTCGCTTGAAACACCAACCGCACTTGGTGGCAGTTCATCAATTAAGATACGTCCCCAAGGTAGATTAATACTGCCTTCGACCTTGGCAAGTTGAGGCGTCACATCAATAGTCATATCCGGTTTGACTTTGATTCTCACCATCGGTGGCATATCCACTTTAAGCTCTTCAGCGAACACACGAGCCTTAGTGTGCCAATTTTCTAGGTCACGCCAATCAGCATCGCCTTTAATCTCTAGCTTGCCATCTGGCGTAATGATCCCAGCATCTAAATCAGCTTGATGACCTTTAAAGTTAATCGCCACTTGTCCTGAATTGATATCAATTGGCGTGACTTCACCTTGCAGTTTCATTTGATCAATCAAGAACTGACCATTCACCTTTGGATGCATTACATCACCAGATAGAGCAAGGTCAGTGTTCATGTTGGCTTTAAACAGGCTGTATTCGCCAATCAAGGGCGCTAAGAAGTCCAAGTGGAATGTCGATAGCGACACCTTACCGTCAATCGTCGGCTTCTCGGACGACACATCATTCAGGGCGACTTTACCAGACAAATCACCGTTATCCGTTACATCAAGCAACCACTCAGCATCTAGCTTATCTTGTGCCAACTTGGCTTTAAAACTCACACTTTCCCAACCGACTTTCACTGGTTGTTCTAGCGTTTGTTCTACCTGACCTTTTGGCATATCGACATTCACCGTGACTTCCGGTTTCATGTCTGGCGCCCATTTCGCGAAAGCATTCGCGTTCACAGAACCTTGCAGTTTGGTTTCTGGCGGTAAGAATTGTTTGATTTGGTCGAAGTCAAAGTTAGTAATGGCTAACTTCGCTTCACCGCTTTTACCAACGCTGATGTCTTCACTTAAACACACGCTTGATTTCGACTGTAACCAACAGTGTGCTTGCACATCAGCAATCTGCTTGTCGATGTTCACTTTGACTGCCGTCGACTTTTGCAATGCCCATGGACCTTGAGGCGTGCTCAGCGTTAAGCGGCGTAGTGCACCATCCCAAATCATTTCTGGCTTTTGCTTAAAGGTGCCTTCGATCTCTAAACTGCTCGAAACAATGTCTGAAACCACGTCGAGTGTCAGTTGGTGTAGCTTTTCATCGCCACTCACTTCCAAATCTGCACTGTCAATTTTAATGTCGTCGTAGGTGATGTTCTTCGCAATTAGGCTAACATCGGCTTTTGGCGCAGGCAGTGGTGTAACATCCCCTTTTAGAGTGATGGTTTCCACCTTGGCTTGCTGCTGCCAATTCAGCTGGTTCAGCGCGAGATCTAAATTAATGTCCGGCTGTTTCAAACTGCCGCGAAGAGCAACCGTACCATTCATCTTACCAGCAAGATCCGGTACGCTTTTCGCAAAATCAGGGAAATTAACATCAACATCCATCAAGATTTGTTTGTCGATTTTACCCTTTGCTCGCAAAGAGTTGGGACCATGTGACAAAGCTAAACCTTGCGTGTTCAATTGAATATCTTCACCTTTACCGTTCTTATCTGAGGCTTCTAATTGACCTTCGATATGCAAAGGGTAGCCACGTAAAATACCGTCAATATCCAATTTAGGTAGACTCACTTGCCAGCCACCTTGTGCGGTTAATGACCCCGACGTCGACAAGCTGCCACTGATATCGCCTTCCGCTTCTTCCCACTGTAAGCCCGGTTGAATATTTTTTAAGTTCAGATCGGCTTGCCAGTTGATAGGTGCAGCCCAATTCGCCATGACTTTACCTGCAAGCTCACCACCCAGCGTTTTGACAACTAAGCTGCCTAAGTCAATCTGTTCTAAAGTACCTTTTCCGTTTAACACCACATCAACTGCTGGAATATCTTTACCAGACGCCTTAGTTTCCAAGGCAACCGTGTAACCTTGTAAAGAGCCTTTCGCTGCAAGACTCGGGACCGATACTTGGTAATCACTCTTACCACTCAATGGCCATTGCGCCTCAACATCTTTCAATTTGATATCAAACGGCAACTCAGACTTAAGAGGTTGAATTTGCCCCTGAATCTTGGCTTTCACCAAATCAGATAACGTGGCATCCAGTGATAAATCACCAACCGAGCCAGATGCCGTCAGTGACAATTTCTGACCTTTTACATCCGCTTGTTTAACCAATGCGTCAATTTGGGCTTGAATTGGGTAGTCACCTGATAATGTCACTTGAGTGCTTAACTGCCCTTTCACTTCTGGCATGTCAAGCTCAAGGGTTTTGACATCAACTTGGTCACCACCCGCTTTGGCTTCTAACCCTAAATGATGAACGATAACCGGTGTGTCGCCAGCCAACTTAAAGTCATGAATATCGAGGCGCTGTGCTTCAATAGTGAGCGGAATCCAGACTTCAGGTAGAGCGATACCATTTGATTCAGGCTTAACATCTAACTTCTGTTCATCAGGCTTTGAACCTTTGTTAGCAGCAACATTTTCTGCACCTTGCTGCGATGGCTTTTTAGACGCGTCTGAATTGAGCGATGTTGACGACTGGACTTCCGCGTCTTGCTCAACTTGAGCTTGATGGTTCGTTTTAGTGTCTTGAACTGGCGGCTGTTCCACACCCTCTTCACTTGGTGCAAGTGCCACATTAATGGTTTTCAATGCCGTAGGGGCAATCACCAAACGATCACCTTGCATTGATAATGCGGTTGAAAAATCTTGCCAATCAATCTTATTCCCCAAGATATTCAGATTGATATCATTAAAGCTGACTTTATTGACAAAAATAGGCACTGGCGTACTGATAGAGCGCAATGGTGGCGTTTCTTCTTCAGGCTCGTCAGATGCCGGAGGGAGCTCTGGCATCTGAAAGTTCACCCCTTTCAGTGCCAACTCATCGACACACACTTTCGGATCGAAGAAGCAACGGAAGTTGATAGCAAGCGTTACGCTTTCAACCTTAGCATCGACATGTAAGGATTCATCGACAAAGCTGACGTTACGTAAAGCAAAACGCGGAAAAAGCGAACCTTGAACTTCTTCCACTTTGAGTTGCGGTAAGGCTTTCTCTGCCCCCCACAGCGCAAGTTTTAAACCCGGATGGGTGAAAAGCAATGTGCCAACAAAAACCGTCAGCAGCAATAATAGACTCAGCAGACCGATTGAGAGCCATTTCGTCCACTTCAGAGTTGTTTTGATCATAGTTCAGGCCCCAACGAGAAGTGAATGCGGAATTCTGGATCAGGCTCGGAGTCGAGCCCCCAAGCAAAGTCAAAGCTCACCGGACCAACCGGTGACGCCCAGCGGATACCAACACCCGCACCAGCCTTCCATTCTGGGGTTTCATTAAATGCATCACCAATATCGTAGAAAGCAGCGCCCCACCAGTTGCCGTAGACACGGTATTGATATTCAAGGGTGCTGGTCACCATATACTTAGCACCCGTCAATGCACCACTGGCATCTTTTGGTGAAATAGACTCATAGCCATAACCACGAATGTTGTTATCACCACCAGCAAAGAAACGTAGTGATGGCGATAGTTTTTCAAATTCATCCGTAATGTTGGCACCGCCCTCTAAACGGAACAAACCACGGTGGTTTTGGCCAATACCGCGAATCCAAGATGTGCGTCCTAACAAGCGCAGTACTCGTGTTTCTGACAGCAAAGCAGTATCGCCATATTCAACGGTCACACTCTGCTTATCCCCCCACATTGGCATATTGCCACCACGGGTCCGGGTTCGAGAAAAAGAAGCACCAGGCAAGACAAATTGCACACCATCTTCTTGCAAACCTTGCGAGAAGTTTTCGTACAGGTGGCGAACATACAAAGTCTTATGCCAACCACCGTCGGTGATCCAGTGGCGTTCTACCGCAAGATTCGATTCCAAACTTTCGGTATCTCGGTTATCAAGATGCTTGAGACCAAACTGCAATTGGTAGTATTCGTGTAGAACGTCATCAAGAGGGATTTTGTAGCCTGCTGTGATAGTTTGTTCAGGCTTGGAAAGAGAAAGAGCAGTATCAAAACTATGACCACGTGCGCTTACCCACGGTTTTTTCCATTTCAGCGTACCGCGAACACCCGTATCGGTCGAGTAACCAATACCAGTCTCAAGTTGGTTTTTAGCTGCAGGGGCAAGTGAGACTTTGATTGGCAGCTCGCGACCATCGTCTAGCTTACTTAAATCTGGCTCAACAAATACTGACGAAAACCAATCGGTATTAGACAGGTTTTGGTTGTATTCCCCAACTTCTGAAACCAAATAAAGTTCACCAGTTTTAAATGGACGCAGAGACTCAACACGGTCTTCCCAAATCTGACTTCCAAAAATCTCCACCGAGCCAAAGTGATAACGAATACCACTGTCATAATGAAGACGCACATTCGCTTCGTTAAGTTCGGGAACCACCTCAAGACGGCTTAAAGTGAAATCTCCATTAAAGTAACCACGTTGCAACGCTAAGTTACGAATACTTGATTTCAAGCTGTCGTATTCACCTTGATTTAAGATGCGTCCTACCTTCAATGGTGATTTTTCAAGAAGCTTAACGAATGCTTCGTCTTGGTTTGCCTCACCTGAAATCACCACATCCATCAGTTTCACCCTTACAGGCTCACCCGGTTGGACATTGACGATCAATTCATCATTATCTTTCGTAATAGTGTATGAAATTTTCGCATGATAATAGCCGAGCGCATTGAGCGCTTCAGTGATACTTTGTTCCAATCGCGCCTGAAAACGCAGGGACGTGGAATAATCGTCTTCAGGAATGGAAGACAAATAAGCGTTCACATTATCTTCTAGCGCACCATCGATCCCTTTAATTTTTAAGGAAACATCGGCATAAGCGCTATGAGAAAAGGCAAGTAGGCTGACAATGATCGGAGTAGCTTTTCTTATCATGCTTTTTAGCTGGACGAGGTTAAATAAACGTAAACAATAATAACGCCAAATAAAGGCTAAGTCTGTAATATTAATAGGTTTAACGCGGTCTATGTCATCACAACATCATATTCAGACTGAATAGATTTTTTCGCAAAATTAAGACACGTATTAAAGGACAAATACCATGCTCAACAAACAGACAATGATCAGTATAGAAGATGCACTGCCCGGTAGAGAGGCATCAATGCAGATCGACGACACTCATTTTGTCAATCAATCGAGTTTAACGGCGCAGCCACAAGCTAACCAGCAACAGATTTTGTTTGGCATGGGATGCTTTTGGGGAGCTGAACGCCTGTTTTGGCAACTCGATGGCGTGCTCTCAACATCGGTCGGTTACGCTGGCGGTTATACTCCAAATCCAACTTACGAAGAAGTCTGCTCTGGAAAAACCGGACACACAGAAGTTGTTCGTGTCGTATTCGATGAAGCGGTAATTTCTGTAGAGCAGTTACTTGCGGCATTCTGGGAAAAACACGACCCAACTCAAGGTATGCGTCAAGGCAACGATTTGGGTACTCAATACCGCTCAGCGATCTACACCTACTCTCAAGAACAACAAGATGCCGCTGAAAAATCAAAAGCTCAATATCAACAAGCACTGCAAGAAGATCAACGTTCAGCAATCACTACAGAGATCCAAGCAGCAGGTCCTTATTACTTTGCTGAAACTTACCACCAGCAATACCTAGCGAAGAACCCTAACGGTTATTGTGGTTTAGGCGGTACGGGCGTGTGCTTCCCACCAAACCTACAAAGTTAACCACAACGAAAAAGAGCGACAAAAGTCGCTCTTTTACAATTCTTGTCATCAAACTGGAAGAGATAAAATCGCTTGGTTTACTTCTCTAAATACAGAGAGTTGCTTGGGATTTTTGACATCAGGTAATAGCACTTTTCCGTTGTCAAAACGGAACTCACCAATACCTGCAATTGAGAATTGACCTTTGAATAAAGTCTTAACGAAACGCGCCACCTGACGTGGACGGTACACAGCAAACTCACGTAGCATAACCAACCTCAACATCCTTTTGAGAAAACACCGATTGCTCTTTCCTTGGCAACCTTTATGCGCAATTTGCGACGAACTTCATTCTATCAAATTCCAACGTGAACGCAACATTATTAGATGGCATACGTTAAATAATTGTTATGTCGGGTTCTACATTTTTATGCACCGTACGTATATACTTGGTGAGTCTCACAACCTATATGGAACATAACAACATGAAAACTAAGACTCTCCTCCCTCTTCTACTCGCTCTTGCTCCGGGTCTGGCTCTGGCTCATAACCTATCTGTTGGTGAGAGTGTACCCGCAGCAAAAGTCGATGCTTATGGTGAAATCGTACTGCAAGGCGAAGGTGTCGCTTACCAGCCTTGGGCAACTCAAAACATGCTGGGTAAAGTTCGTGTCATTCATGCAATTGCAGGACGCAGCAGCTCAAAAGCGATGAACGCACCACTAATGACAGCGCTAACTGAAGCGAAATTCCCAGAAGACGCTTACCAAACGACTACCATCATTAACCAAGATGATGCTGTTTGGGGAACAGGTTCATTTGTAAAATCATCGGCGCAAGACAGCAAACAAGAATTCCCTTGGTCTTCAATGGTGCTGGATGAAAACGGTGTTGTGGCAAACACATGGGCACTGCAAGAAGAAAGCTCTGCAATCGTAGTCCAAGATAAGCAAGGTAAGATTTTGTTTGTAAAAGAGGGCGCATTAACGCCTGACGAAATCACTCAAGTGCTTGGCTTAATCAAACAGAATATTTAGATCTGTTGATATATACCCAAGTAACCTCGAGATGCTTGGGTATACAGCTCTCCGCTCATTACACACTTTAAGCAAAGAGCCCCCTATTTTCCTGAGCGTAAGCTCTTATTTCACCTAGATAATTTACCCAAAACGAACAAAAGAGTGAACTTTTAACGAAAATGGGTGTTATATTATAACACTAGGTATCGTTTCAGGTTTTAAGATGCATTCTCGTTGGCAAGTCACCACACATCATTGGCGTCGCACTGTCATATTACTCAGTGTTGCGCTGCTGCTTACCTGGAACTTTGCAACCATCGCGCATCAACTTGATCTCATCCCAGAACATCATAGCCATCATCATTGCCAGCTGTTTGCTGGTGCACAACATGGTTTGGTCAAGCAGTTACCGGAGATAATCCCTCCAACCTACCAGCGCGCCGCACACTCTGACGCCATAGAACGGCAGTTCAGCCTTAGCGACGTGCGTTATACTGCGCGTGCACCTCCTATTTTTGCTTAAACTTAAGAAGTCCCCTTATAAGAAATTAAGGTTGCTAGTCGCACGATTTGAACTGCAACCACATCAGAAAATTAAGCAAAATTAGGATAAGAAAATGCCATCTAAACACGCTCTAGCTCTTGTTATCGGTCTATCACTAACCGCTACTGCTAACGCTGAAGAATACCGTCAACATGAAGCACACGTGCACGGTCACGTAGAATTCAATATTGCTCAAGACGGTAAAGACCTATTGATCGAAATCACATCTCCAGGTGCTGACGTAGTGGGCTTTGAGCATGCACCAGAAAACGCAGAACAAGAAAATGCACTGAATAATGCTATTGCTGCTCTAAAAGACACGAACAAACTGTTTGCTATCAACCAGCAAGCAAAGTGTGTAATTGAAGATGTACATGTAGCTCACACGCTAGGAGAAGAGTCACACGAAGGTCATGATCACCACGACCATGGAGGTCACGATCATGATAAACATGACCACGAAGGGCATGATCACGATAAACATGACCATGACAAGCATAAAGACCATGATCATGATGACCACCACGATCATGACGGTCACGAGCATCACGAAGGTCATGACCATGAACACGGTGGTCATGGTGAATTCACCGTAGAGTACCGCTACCACTGTGATTCAGTTGCAGACCTAAACAGCATAGATACGACTTGGTTTAAGCAATTCCCAGCAACGGAATCTATCAGTGTGAACCTGTTCACTGACACCACTCAGTCTGCGACTAACCTAAGCAAAGACAACGCAAAGATCGCAATTAAATAACTCATATGGCGTGTAAGTACCCACTTACACGCCATTGCTTTGGTGATTTACTATGACTGAAACCACGTCAAACGTTGTTGAGCTATCTAACGCCCAGTTTGTCTGGCCCGGCTCAGAAAACGCGACCATTAACATCCCGCAACTTCACATTGCTCAAGGCGAGCATGTCTTTATCAAAGGTCCTAGCGGCTGTGGTAAATCGACTCTGCTTGCTTTGTTAACTGGCATCAACACACTCACATCTGGCTCACTGTCGGTATTGGACAGTGATATCGCCAGCCTAAGAGCAAGCCAAAGAGACAAATTTCGTGCCGATCACATTGGCTATATCTTCCAACAATTCAATTTGTTGCCTTACCTAAATGTGATTGAGAATGTCCTAATTCCATGCCAATTCAGCAGAATTCGCCGCGACCGCGTTGCTCCAAATGCTTCTACGGCATCACTGGAGCAACAAGCAACAACGCTATTAGAGCGCTTACGTTTACCAAAAGCACTGCATGACAAGCCGGTATCAGAACTCAGCATTGGTCAGCAACAACGTGTCGCAGCCGCACGCGCTTTGATCGGTCAGCCTGAATTGGTGATTGCCGATGAACCGACATCTGCATTGGATCATGACAACCGTAAGGCTTTCATTGAACTATTAATGGAACAAGCCAACCTTGCTAACGCGACACTGGTTTTTGTCAGCCATGACCCGACGCTAGAGTCCTTGTTTGACCGAACACTCAATCTGCCTGAAATCAATCAAGCGCAAACCCTAGGAGCCGCATCATGAGTGCAGTTGTAAAGCTCGCTTGGAAAAGCCTGATGAACCGCAAGGCGACTGCTATTCTCACCATCATGACAGTCGCTATTTCTGTTGTTCTACTATTGGGTGTAGAACGCATTCGAACCCAAGCAAAAGACAGCTTCGCTAACACCATTTCTGGTACAGACTTAATTGTCGGAGGTCGCTCAGGGCAAGTGAACCTATTGTTGTACTCGGTATTCAGAATTGGTAATGCCACAAACAACATTGACTGGAAGAGCTACCAAGAGTTTGCTAACCACCGCGCCGTAGATTGGGCGATTCCAATCTCGCTGGGTGATTCACACAAAGGCTTTCGAGTCATGGGGACCAACCACAGCTACTTCGAACATTATAAGTACGGAAGTAAGCAACCACTAACCTTCTCTGAAGGTAGAGAATTCAATGGTTTATTTGAAACCGTACTTGGCTCTGATGTTGCGAAACAACTTGGCTATAAGATTGGTAGCGAGATCATCATTGCTCATGGCATCAGTGATGTCGGCTTCAGTCGACACGATAACTTGCCATTTAAAGTGGTGGGGATTCTTGCGCCTACTGGCACTCCGGTGGACAAAACTGTCCATGTTTCTCTAGAAGCGATTGAAGCGATTCACGTCGGTTGGGAAAGCGGGGCTCGCTTAGGTCCGACACCAAGTGCGGCTGAGCTCAAAGCCAGAGACTTCCAACCTAAACAGATCACTGCCATGTTGGTTGGCTTGAAATCACGCATTCAGACTTTTGCTCTGCAAAGACAAATTAATACTTACCCGAAAGAGCCGCTTAGCGCCATCATGCCGGGCGTCGCTCTGCATGAATTATGGGGCATGATGTCGGTTGCAGAACAAGCACTGATGGCAGTCTCAGGCTTCGTAGTCGTTGCAGGTTTATTGGGTATGTTGAGTAGCTTGCTAACCAGCTTACAAGAACGCCGCCGTGAAATGGCAATTCTGCGTGCGATGGGGGCAAGACCTAAACACGTCTTCTCATTACTGATCAGTGAAGCGAGTTTACTGACGTTTGCAGGCATCATTACTGGTGTTGCGGGCTTGTATTCCATTCTTGCCCTCTTGCAACCAATAATCCAACAAAGTTATGGTATACACCTAACCTTAACGGCACTGTCGCCGTATGAATGGATGTTGCTTGGCTTTGTACAGTGTGCAGGTATTGTGATTGGCTTCATCCCAGCATTCCGCGCTTACCGACAATCGCTCAGTGATGGAATGACAATTAGGATTTAGTAAAAATGTGGAAAAAGATACTCGCTAGCTGTTTGCTACTAATTTCCTTCACTGCGCCAGTAATGGCAAGTGATGAACCATTAACGCTCGATTGGATTGATCTTGTACCAGAGAATGAGCGCAAGATGTTCGACAGTGTTGGCATGCCAGCCACTGACCACAATGGTGGTGCGGCACTTCAATCTAAGATTGGTAATGTTCGCCCTGAGCTTAACGGCAGCAAAGTGAAAATCCCGGGCTTTGTCATCCCATTAGAAGGTGATGCGAATACGGTGACGGAATTCCTACTGGTGCCATATTTTGGCGCTTGTATCCATGTTCCGCCACCACCACCAAATCAGATCATCTATGTAAAATTCCCGAAAGGAGCCCCAGTGCAGGAGCTTTGGGATGTCATTTATGTGGTGGGAACGTTAAAAACCGAGACCATTGAACATGAGTTGGCAGAAACTGCCTACGTGATTGAAGGCTCATCAATCGAACCCTACGATGACATGTAATGTCTGCTTGATTAAATAAATACACTAGGCGTCGGTTCGGCGCCTTTTTTATGCCTGCTGTTTATACGATGTAACGAGATAAATACGCTAACACGCCAACATACAAAACCAAAAGTAGCGCTATCGACAGGTGTTTTCTCAGTTTGCTTGCGTCTGAATATTTCATCACCCCTCCAAAATAACGATAACAATTTTAACAACTCATTATCATTTTGAATAGTCCTTATTCTGTCAAAATCCGGACATGCCTCTCTGGTCGAGAAAACAGGAAAGGTGTAAATTTAAGCAAGCGCTAATCGCCAGTCTTGGTAGGAAATGAAATGGCAGAACCAACAAAGCAACCTGTTGTTATCGAACACGAACCCACACAACAAAAACATACTCATCATGAAAAGAAGTCTGGCTACATTAAAGACAGTGCAAGCCGTGTTCAAAGCATTGCCCAAATCTACGGGTTAGACGCATTGTTGCAAAGTGATCCTCCAGCTAAAACCGCACTAGAACGCGCTCAATTGCGTGAACAACGCCGCCAAGAGCAAAGACAAAAGAACTTAGAGCAGATCCTAAAACTGGCGCACAGCTCATGTCGAGATGAGACCGCAGGTGAACCTGACCAAGACTGGTTGTATCGTTTTTTCGATATGGCTCAGGACATCCACAACAGCTCAATGCAAAAGTTGTGGGCACAAGTCATGAAGCGCGAAGTGACCAACCCCGGCTCAACATCGATGAAAGCGCTTAAAGTCCTTAAAGATATGTCGCCGAGAGAAGCACAGACTCTGCAACGGGCAGCCACACTGGCATGCAGCTTCGGTGGAGATACCAGTCGCAAACTGCTGATTGGCTACAAAGCGCATGGCGGGATGTTCAGCTTTGGCAAACGCGATACCACTAGCAATCTTAATATGGGCAGCTTCCAGCTTCCTTATTCAAGCTTGTTAGTGTTGATTGAATTGGGACTGCTGCACAGCACTGAATTAGAGTCCGGAGAAATTGGCATTGAAACGCCTTTGATGCTCACCTATCAAGGTAAAAACTTATCACTGCAGGTAAATACGAAAGGCGTGCGCCTGTTGTACTACCGCTTTACCCCAACAGGTAATGAGTTGTGTAAACTGCTCGGAAATAAACCTAACAACCAGTATTACGATCAGATGTTAGCGCTTTTAAATCAGAGATTTAGCGTTCATAGTGAAGCAAAACCTACGGTGAATCACACCGTTTAGTACAGCAAAAAGAGCTTTTGGTCACCTATGATCCAAAAGCTCTTTTATCTGCTCAATGACTTTTTGGCCACCTATGATCCAAATGCTTTTTTATCGGATCACGCCACGTTGTTTAAGGTCGATTAAACACAACTCCACCAGCTCTTCGACACTCTTTTCGCCCGCAGGCAAATCAATTTCTGGGTTTGCTGGTGCTTGGTATTCTGAGTCAATACCGGTGAAATTTGGGATTTCACCTGCGCGTGCTTTTTTGTACAAGCCTTTTGGATCGCGACCTTCACATACTTCTAGAGACGCATTGACGAACACTTCAATAAACTCACCCTCAGGCAGTAGATCACGCACCAATTGACGCTCAGCGCGGTGAGGAGAAATAAACGCTGACAAAACAATCAACCCCGCATCTGCCATCAGTTTTGCTAACTCACCAATACGGCGAATGTTCTCGCGACGGTCTTGCTCAGAAAAGCCTAAATCGCTGCACAAGCCATGGCGCACATTGTCGCCATCGAGCAAATAAGTGTGATAACCCAATTCGGCTAAGCGATTTTCCAATGCGCCCGCCACCGTTGATTTACCTGCACCTGATAGCCCAGTAAACCAAAGTACCGCAGGCTTCTGCTTTTTTAATCCAGCACGAAACTGTTTATCAACCGAGTGCTGATGCCAAACGATGTTTTCATCTTTTACCGGAGTTTCGGCAGTCATAACGTATCCTTGTAAATTTACAGATTAAAACGGAAAGAAGACCGGAATCAGCGTCAGTACTAGCACTGAATACACAATGGAAATCGGCACGCCAATTCGCACATAATCGGTCAATTTGTAATTCCCTACGCTGTATACCAACAAGTTGGTTTGGTATCCGTAAGGAGAGATAAAACTGGCACTGGCACCAAACAGCACCGCCATAATGAAAGGCATTGGGTCAACGCCATAGCCTACCGCCATGCTATAGCCAATAGGGAAAGACAGCGCCGCCGCCGCATTATTGGTGACAAGTTCCGTTAGCACCAGAGTCATGATGTAAGTTGCAACTAAAGCGCCAAACACGCCCCAGCCATTAAAGGCTTCGATAAACATATTGCCCATACGCACCGACAAGCCGGATGAAATCATCAATTGCGCAATAGATAACGCAGAGCCAACAATCACCACGATATCAATTGGGAAGCGACGACGAAGTTCAGAAAGTTGAATCACACCAAAGGCAAGTAGCGCAATCAAATACGCCGCCAGACCTTTGATAATAGGTACGAGTTCCAACAACGCACAGCCAATCACTGCAGCAAAGCCAAACAACACCAAGGCCGATTTATTCGCATCCAAACGTGCACTCGAATCTAAATCGTTCACCAACACGAACTCTTTACGATGCGCGCGGCGTTCTGCTTCAAAGCGCTTACCGGGAACTAAAACTAACGTATCACCTGCGGCTAAAGTGATATTGCCTAAGCCACCTTCAAGACGCTCATGACCACGGCGAATCGCCACGACCACCGCATCAAATCGATCTCGAAAACGGCTCTCTTTAAGCGTTTTATGGCAGAAGGTCGCCGATGAGCTCACCACCACTTCCATAAAATTTTGTCCGTTGAGGTGTTGATGACCAAACAACGTTAAACCTGGGATCTCTTGTAGCGTCGCAACACTCTCTACATCACCACAAAATAGTAATCGGTCTTTAGCATTAAGCACAAAATCAGGACCAACAGAAGGCACACTGACACCATCGCGTATCACTTCAGCCAAAAATAGTTTTCTCAGTGCGCGTAAGTTATTTTCCGTAATAGTACGTCCAACCAGTGGCGAGCCCGGTTCGACACGAGACTCTAAGAAGTAAGGCAAGTCTTCTTGGCTTTGGTCATCGTAATTAGGCAAAAGGTAACTTAGCGGAATCAGAATCAGCACACCGCCCACCAGCACCGCCAAACCAATCATAGTCGGAGTAAAGAAATTCAGGCTTGGTAAGCCCGCATCCTCAACAAAGCTGTTGATGATTAAATTGGTCGAGGTACCAATCAGCGTCAGCGTGCCACCAAAAATCGCCGCATAAGAAAGGGGAATTAAAAGCTTAGAAGGCGCGTGCTGTTGATTACGTTTTATCGCACCAATTAATGACACCACCACCGCTGTATTGTTAGTGAAAGAAGAAAGCAAAGCAGTAGAAAAGCCTAATTTGGCAATAACACTACCCAAATTACCTTCAGAAATACTGCGACTGACCCAACTAATTAATAACGTTTTTTCTAATGCGCTTGATGCAAGAATTAATAGCACTAAGGTCAGAAGTGAAGAGTTAGTAAAGTTTGCCGCAATGGTATTGAGCTCTAACATACCAGCCATAAAAGCAATAAAGGCTGCGCCAGCAAACACATAACTAGGTTTAAGTTTGGTTACGAGTAAACAAGTGATAATGCCAAGCAAAATCGCTAATACAAATCCTTGTTCCCACATAGCCAATCCTTACCAATAAACCCAATACGGGCACAACAACTCGTGCAAACTTAGCTGCACGGAGTGACAAACGAGTAACCAGACAAAAAAGCAAAGCAAGCGAAAAAGAACGCCAGAATGCTCGGTTTCTTGGGCTTCCGGAGCATCCTGGATTCGGGGGAAATCAGCCTGACGGGTTTCGCAACCCCATCAGGCTTGATGAACCAAATTACTTCTTCAGTAACTGGCTTAGATCTTTGGCTTCCCAGTGTGGGAAGTGCTTACGAACGAGAGCATTGAGTTCAAGCTCGAACGCAGAAACATCCGCAAGACCACGCTCAACAGCAGCCAAGCTTTCTTTCACCATGCCCGCCCCAACCGTTACATTGGTTAGACGGTCGATGATGATGAAGCCGCCGGTATCGGCACAATCTTGGTAGTTATCCAACGCGACAGATTCGTTCAGCGACCACTCACACAAGCCAATGCCGTTAAGCGGCAACTCCGCTGCGCCGTGAGTCGAAAGGTTGTTGATGTCGTACTGGTGACGAATCGCTTCAACGTGACCCACCGTCTTCTTACCAGCAATCTTAATGTCGTAATCACGACCCGGTTGCAGCGGTTGCTCTGTCATCCACACAACGTCAGCCAACAAGTGGTTGGTTGATTCTACTTGCGCATTTTCCAGTACCAATAAATCACCACGACTGATGTCGATTTCGTCATTCAGAGTCAAGGTCACAGCCAGACCTGCTTGTGCTTCCTGTACATCACCATCAAAGGTCACGATGCGTGCAACGGTTGAGGTTTTGCCTGATGGCAGTGCCTTAATCGCATCACCGACTTTCACCGAGCCCGATGAAATCGTGCCCGCAAAACCACGAAAATCGAGGTTAGGACGGTTTACATACTGAACAGGGAAACGGAAGTCGCCTTCGCCTTTCTCGTGGTCAACGTCAACAGTCTCAAGTAGCTCAAGCAGAGATGGACCTTCGAACCAGCTTAGGTTCTGTCCTTTCTCTACTACGTTGTCGCCTTCTAGCGCTGACAACGGAATGATTTGGATATCCGTCTCACCCGCTAGGTTCTCTGAAAACTGTAAGTATTCATCGCGGATCTCTTCAAACCGTTCTTGTGAGTAATCCACCAAGTCCATTTTGTTGATCGCCACAACGAAGTGTTTCAAACCCAGTAGGTTAGAAATGAATGAGTGACGACGCGTTTGGTCCAACACACCTTTGCGTGCATCAACCAGAATCACAGCCAAATCACAGGTCGATGCGCCTGTTGCCATGTTACGCGTGTACTGCTCATGCCCTGGTGTATCAGCAATGATGAACTTACGCTTCTGCGTTGAGAAGTAACGGTAAGCCACATCAATGGTGATGCCCTGCTCGCGCTCTGCTTGTAGACCATCTACCAGCAATGCCAAATCTGGCTTTTCACCCGTGGTGCCTACGCGTTGGCTATCCGAGTGAACTGCCGCTAGCTGATCTTCATAAATTTGTTTTGAGTCGTGGAGTAAGCGACCGATTAGGGTACTTTTACCGTCATCTACCGAGCCACAAGTCAGGAATCTAAGTAACGACTTGTACTGGTGTTGTTTTAAATAGCCTTCAATACCAAGCTCGGCTAATTGAGCTTCAACTGCACTGTTCATTATCTTTCCTTAGATCCTTTAGAAGTAACCTTGACGTTTCTTAAGCTCCATCGATCCTGACTGATCGTGGTCGATCGCACGACCTTGGCGCTCACTTGAGGTTGCCACCAGCATTTCTTCGATGATGCCTGTTAGCGTGTTTGCTTCAGACTCAATCGCGCCAGTCAGCGGGTAACAACCCAAAGTACGGAAACGTACACTCTTCTCTTCAATCACTTCACCTGGTTCTAGCTCCATGCGGTCATCGTCTACCATGATCAGCATGCCATCACGCTCAACAACCGGTCGCTTGTCTGCAAGGTAAAGAGGCACGATCTCGATGTTTTCTAGGTAGATGTATTGCCAGATATCCAGCTCAGTCCAGTTTGAAAGTGGGAACACGCGAATGCTCTCCCCCTTGTTTACTTGACCGTTGTATGTTTTCCAAAGCTCCGGACGTTGGTTTTTCGGATCCCAGGTATGGTTCTTATCACGGAATGAGTACACGCGCTCTTTTGCACGAGACTTCTCTTCATCACGACGTGCACCACCGAATGCTGCATCAAAACCATACTTGTTCAGAGCTTGCTTCAAACCTTGAGTCTTCATGATGTCAGTATGCTTAGAAGAGCCGTGTACAAATGGACTGCAGCCCATTGCTAGACCCTCTGGGTTCTTATGAACCAAAAGCTCAAAGCCGTATTTCTCAGCGGTACGATCACGAAACTCGATCATCTCGCGGAATTTCCAATCCGTATCTACGTGCAGTAGTGGGAATGGAATTTTGCCTGGGTAGAAGGCTTTACGCGCAAGATGCAACATGACTGATGAATCTTTACCAATCGAATACATCATGACTGGGTTATCGAACTCAGCCGCAACTTCGCGGATGATATGAATACTCTCCGCTTCGAGTTGTTTAAGGTGAGTTAAACGTTGTTGGTCCATGTTTTGTCTTTCCTTTTTAAGCTTGAAGGCTCATTAGTCCCTAATCTTTGGTCTGAAATTATATGGAGCTGGCAATAGCACTTTTGTTGAATTCAGTACTAGACAAAAACCAGTCCAACTTTTGAGACAGACGCACAACTTCGCCGACAACAATCAAAGACGGAGCTTGAGCTTCTTTAGATAATTCAGATAGTTGAGAAAGTTCTCCGGTGAAAACTTTTTGCTGGATTTGCGTACCGCGCTCGATGATGGCGATAGGGGTTGAGGCTGCCCTACCATGTTTGATGAGCTGATTCTGAATATAGTGTGATTTCATCAGTCCCATGTAGATCACTAAAGTCTGATTCCCGCGCGCTAATGTCGACCAGTCCATGTCGTCACTTTCTTCTTTAAGATGACCCGTAACAAACAGTGCTGACTGCGCGTAATCACGATGCGTCAGCGGGATCCCGGCATAAGCAGTCGCACCCGCAGCGGCAGTAATGCCCGGAACTACTTGGAAACGAACACCGGCATCAGCCAAAACTTCCAATTCTTCACCACCGCGACCAAACACAAATGGATCGCCACCTTTAATGCGCACCACTTTGTAGCCTTGCTTGGCAAAGTCCACCAGCAATTGGTTAGTCTTTTCTTGCGGCACACTGTGGTGACCAGCACGTTTACCCACGCACACCAAAATGGTTTCGCTTGGAATTAGCGCCATGATCTCGTCAGACACTAGGTAGTCGTAAAGCACGACGTCAGCTTGTTGTAGGCAGTTAAGTGCTTTCAGTGTTAACAGCTCAGGGTCGCCGGGACCGGCACCAACAAGGGCAACTTCACCCGGTTGAAGAGATTGCTTGCTAAAACGCGGAAGATCGGCAGCTCGGTTATTCGAAACCAGCCGGGGCTTGTTGATTGGAAAATTCGTTACTGAATCGTTAACTGCCATGTGCTTGCTCATCATCCATTGATATCGTTATGGATGGCATTATGGCGGTGGGTTTATATTACCGGAAATTCTAAAATTTCATTTTTTATTCAAAAAACTGCTAAGAAGCTTTTGTTAGGTCTCATTCAAAATGGTGAAAAAGGCATCACTTTGACACTTTCCTCCGCATTTAATTGCCTAATGTTCACAGTTTTCTGCATCTTAGCCTGAGCTTGCACTAATATTTGTTACATTACGCTGTACGACCCCTCTATCCCATTTAATTGGAGCACCTCATGAAAATGGCAGTTAATCCCGCATCCGTCGCAGTTTTAAGCGGTATGTTTACGCTTGCAGGTCCAGCAATGGCGGACACTATTAAGCTACGTATTATCGAAACCACCGATATTCACACCAATGTGATGGATTACGACTACTACAAAGATCAGCCTTCTCAACAAATCGGTCTTAGCCGTGCGGCAACACTGGTTAAGCAAGCTCGTGAAGAAGCTGTAAACAGTGTATTGGTCGACAATGGCGACTTGATTCAAGGCAGCCCGATGGGCGATTACATGGCAGCGAAAGGGATTAACGCTGGCGAAATCCACCCGGTATACAAAGCGATGAACCAGTTGGATTACGATGTGGGTAACATTGGTAACCATGAATTCAACTACGGTCTTGAGTTCCTGAAAAACTCTATCGACGGTGCGAACTTCCCTTATGTTAGTGCTAACGTTTTCGACAAGAAGACAGGTGAGCACTACTTCAAACCTTATCTCATTAAAACGCACACGTTCAAAGACACTGATGGTCAAAGCCACGAAATCAAAGTGGGCTACATCGGCTTCGTACCACCGCAAATCATGGTGTGGGATAAGAAAAACCTAGAAGGTAAAGTTTTCGCTGAAGACATCACTGAGACTGCGAAAAAGCTGGTTCCTCAGATGAAGAAAGAAGGTGCTGACGTGATTGTGGCGATTCCACACTCGGGCATTTCTACTGACCCATACAAGCTCGGCGCTGAAAACTCGGTTTACTATCTCACAGAAGTTGAAGGCATTGATGCGATTGCGTTTGGTCACTCTCACGCCGTGTTCCCAGGTAAAGACTTTGCCAAGCTGCAAGGTGTCGACAACGCAAAAGGCACAATTAATGGCGTAACCGCAGTCATGCCAGGTCGCTGGGGTAGCCACGTTGGCGTAATGGACTTGATGCTGAAAGAAAAAGACGGCAAATGGCAAGTTGTTGAGGGTCAATCTGAAGCTCGCCCTATCTTCGACAAAGCCAACAAAAAGTCGTTGGCGGAAGCCGATAAAGGCATCGTGGATGCACTTGTTGATGACCACAAAGGCACACGTGAATTCGTCAATCAGCCAATCGGTAAAGCAAATGATGTGATGTACAGCTTCCTAGCGCTTGTACAAGATGATCCAACGATTCAAATCGTAAACCTTGCTCAAAAAGATTACGTGGAACGCTTTATCCAAGGCGACCCAGATCTTGCAGACATTCCAGTACTAAGCGCAGCTGCACCATTTAAAGTGGGCGGACGTAAAGACGATCCAAATGGCTTCACGGAAGTAGAGTCCGGTCAGCTGACTTTCCGTAATGCCGCGGATCTTTACTTATACCCGAATACGCTGGTAGCAATGAAGGTTAAAGGCAAAGAAGTTCACGAATGGCTAGAGTGTAGCGCGGGTCAGTTCAACCAGATTGATGTCAACAGCACCAAACCTCAGTCTTTGTTGAATTGGGATAACTTCCGCACTTATAACTTCGACGTGATTGATGGTGTGAACTACCAAATCGATGTCACTCAACCACCGAAGTACGATGCAAGTTGTAACGTGATCAACCCAGACTCACAACGTATCGTGAACCTGACTTATAACGGAAAACCGGTTGATCCGAAGCAAGACTTCATCATTGCAACCAACAACTACCGTGCTTACAGCGCGACTTTCCCAGGCACTGGTCCGGATTTCATCGCATTTGATTCTCCAGATGAGAACCGCTCAGTAGTTGCTGCTTACATCTCTCGCATCAGTAAAGAGCAAGGTGAAGTAACACCAAGTGCAGATAACAACTGGTCTTTCGCGCCAATCAAATCGGATAACAAACTTGATGTTCGCTTTGAAACCTCACCAAGTGATAAAGCTGCGCAGTTCATCAAAGAGAAAGGGCAATACCCGATGAAACGTGTCGCAACTGACGAAGTTGGTTTCGCGATTTACCAAATCGACCTGAATAAATAAGGGGTATGCCCAAGTAACCTCGAGATGCTAGGTTCTGCGAGAATGACTTGGGTATACTTGACAATGATTTCAAGCGGCTCTCATGAGCCGCTTTTTTGTTATCAGTAAAAACCGTTAGAATGAGAAAAACCGTTTCTGAGTTATCACATGCACAGCGATCTTTTTTCAGACTTAATCAATCATGGCTTCCTCGAAAATGAGGCAAATCAGCTTATTGAACATGGGCAACAGCTTGAACTGCCAACGCGCCATATTCTCAATCACCAAGGTGAGTTCAGCTCGCACATCTACTTTGTATTAGAGGGATTGTGTCACGCCAGTTATCTGACCGACAAAGGGAAGGAATTCAGTAAAGAGTTCTACTGGGAAAAAGATTGGGTGATTGGCTTTGAAGGGCTTATCAAGAATCAGACTTCGCCATATTTATTGGAAACACTGACGCCTTGTCATCTGTTTTGCTTACCGGTTGAAGTACTACATCAGTGGCGTTCAGAAAAGCATCCTATCTACTTAAAGCTGCTCGAAGCGCAACTGATGCATAAAGAAAACAAAGAACGTTTTATGTTGCTTTACTCACCAGAAGAACGTTACCAACTGTTTTGTCAACACTATCCAGACTTAGAACAGCGCATTACCGATAGCCAGATTGCCGCTTACTTGGGGATTACCGCGATCAGTCTTAGCCGAATTAAGTCGCGCTTAAAGAAAGGCAATGAATAAGGTCAGATAGGCTGGAAAAAACAAAGGCGCTCAATGTCGAGCGCCTTTGCATTAAATGAGGTTCTGCTTACTTCAGAATACGAGCACGGAATTGACGACCTTTCATCTTACCGTTACTGATAGTTTGCAGTGCTTTCTTCGCCACAGATTTCTCTACCGCAACGTAAGAGCGCATCGCCATTAACTGGATCTTACCCACTTGTGCACCCGTGATACCATTTTTACCAGTCAAACAGCCAAGGATGTCACCCGCACGTACTTTCTGTTTCTTACCACCATCGATATTAATCGTCACCATCTTCGCTTGGTATGGCTGCTGAGTTGATTTCGCTGGCAGTGTTGCTGGTACCACATCCATATCTAGGTACTCTTCAATACGAGCTACACGTAGACCATCTTTCTCACCAAAGAAGCTGAACGCCAGACCTTTGCTGCCCGCACGACCAGTACGACCAATACGGTGAACGTGTACTTCAGGGTCACGAGACAGTTCGAAGTTAAATACTGCATCAAGGTTGTCGACGTCTAAACCACGCGCCGCCACGTCTGTTGCAACAAGGATAGACACACTCTTGTTAGCAAACTGTACCAGAGCTTGGTCGCGTTCACGTTGTTCTAGATCGCCATGAAGGTCCACCACACTGAAGCCTTTGTGATGCAGTTCATCTGCCACATTCTGTACTTCTTTCTTGGTATTACAGAACACTACTGCTGACTCTGGCTGGTGCGTCAGTAGTAGGTTTGCCAGAGCTTCATCGCGTGCTTCTGAACCTTCAACGTTGTAAAAGTATTGCGCGATGCTCGACGTATCATGTGTCGATTCTACTTTGATCATCTCTGGCGATTTCATAATACGTTGAGCAATCTGTTCGATCTTCTCTGGGAAAGTCGCACTGAATAGCAGTGTTTGACGTTGCTTCGGTGCTGCATCAATGATCGCATCGAGTGCGTCTTGGAAGCCCATTTCCAGCATGCGGTCTGCTTCATCTAGGACCAGCGTGTTTAGCTCTTCTAGGTTAATGCGACCTTTCTCTAGGTGATCAAGGATACGACCGGGCGTACCTACCAGAATATGCGCGCCATGCTCTAGTGAACCGATTTGCGGTCCCATTGGCATACCACCACACAATGTCAGTACTTTAATGTTGTGAATACCACGACCTAACGTACGGATCTCTTTCGCCACCTGATCAGCCAGTTCACGCGTTGGGCACAACACCAAAGATTGTACACGGAAGCGCTTCACGTTTAGGTTGGACAATACGCCCAGACCAAATGCCGCGGTTTTACCTGAGCCTGTTTTGCCCTGACCAATCACATCACGCTGATTCAAAATCGCAGGTAAGCTCAACGCTTGAATTGGCGTCATATGGGTGTAGTTCAATGATTCAAGCGTCTCTAGTAGCGCTGGATTAAGCCCTACTTGGTCAAAAGTTTGTTTGCTCACAGGGAAATATCCTCAGGTGGGATGAAAAAGAGGGCACATTATCGCCAGATTTGTCACGAAGACCAGTGAAAATTAACCATTGTTAATGAGTAATAGCAGAAAACGACGTAAAGTCAGCTGCATTCGCCCATTAATGGATATTGAAAATGATCAACTGGACTGCCCTACCTTTCTCTCAACTGACGACGACACAACTCTACGAGATGCTGCGATTGCGCGTTGATGTCTTTGTGGTGGAGCAAACCTGTCCTTATCCAGAGCTAGATGGAAAAGATACACTGGAAGGCGTTTTTCACCTATTAGGTTACAAAGGAGATGAACTGGTTGCCTGTGCTCGCCTATTGCCTGCAGGTACCACCTACGACAATGTCAGTATTGGTCGTGTAGTAACCAAGCAAAGCGCTCGTGGTAGTGGTCTTGGACATGAACTGCTTGAGCAAGCCCTGCAACATTGCCAACAGCTTTGGGCAGGTAAAACGATAGATATCGGCGCACAGGAACACCTGATGGCTTTCTATGCGAGTCATGGTTTTGAAGTTATTTCCGAAAGCTACCTTGAGGATGGTATCCCTCATGTGGATATGCGCCGAGTAAGCTAAATGTCACCCCACCATCTGGCGTTACTATTACTGGTTATCGGCAACTTGGCGGCGTCACTCTCCGATGTCGCCGTTAAACTGATTGAAGGCGGCATTAGCCCGTTCCAATATATGTTTGTGCGCCAGTTGGCTTCACTGCTGCTCATCCTACCTTTCTATCTCAGACAACAACCGGATAAACGTAGCCTAAAGCAAGCACCTATTACCTTGTTGCGAGCGCATCTAATATTAATTGGTAGCGGATGTATGATGGTTGCGGTGACTCACCTCCCTCTGGCAACTGCAAACGCGGTTTTTTACGCAGCGCCGATTTTAATGTTGCCGCTGTCGATATTGTTCCTCAAAGAGCATCCTCCACTAAGTAAAATCTTGCTCACTTGCTTCGGGTTCCTTGGTGTCCTAGTGGTACTCAGACCGGATCATTTTCATTGGGCTGCATTGTTTGCACTCGGCACGGCGACCACATTGGCGATGTTTAATATATTGGTAAGAAAGCTACCCAGTGAACAGTCTGTGGTCACCACACTTTGGTGGACCACGCTGTTCTCGTTGCCTATATCGGCGATAATGGCTTGGTTTTATTGGCAGCCGATTAGTTGGCAAGAACTGACACTAGTTATCGCAAGTGCAGTGTGCATCTTAAGCTATAACGGCTTGGCAGTAATGGCATATCAAAAAGCTCCAGCCGGAGAAATTGCTTTAGCAGAATACTCTGGCTTAGTGTTCGTAACACTCTTTGGGATATGGTGGTTTGACGAGATTCCAGATTGGCTGACTGCAATAGGGATCCTGATGATCGTATTACCGCTCTTACCATGGAATAAGAGAAGACAACATGCCAATCAACAGGGACAAGATTGAGTTCCAGCAGCAAGTAAGGTGACAGACATAAAAAAGACGCGAATCATCGCGCCTTTAGAATGCTTGCTAGTGAACGTTATTTATTACGTCCGAATGTCCCGTCAGATAAACGGAAGAACATGACCGACTCACCACTTTTCTCAAGTTGAAGCATATCTAATTTGCCATCGTCAGCGAGCTTGAAGCGCACCAATTGACCTTGCTTGATTCGACTTAAAGGTTTGTCGCTACCTTCAATTTTAACTAGGGCGTTTAAGTCCGCCATTGGCAGTTGATTACTGCGGAATACTTGGGCCAGTGTATCGCCGTTCTTTACCGTGTACTCTTTCCATTGCTCAGACTTTGGTTCTGAGTTTTGTGCAGAACGCTGCTCACTCAAGCTTTGTGCATTCAATTGAATGGCAACACGTTGATTCTCAACTTGAGTATCATCGATAAGTGCTTCAGTATCTTTTGGCACTGGAATGATCAGAAGCACCAACACCACAGGCACCAATACCATTAGTGCACGTTGATGTAGTTTTGGAAGACGGTGCCAAAACTGAGTGACAGGCTCGATCCTCTCCTGCCACTTCTCTTTGCTAAACGGCTGCTTCCAATCGATAGCAGCGAACTTTTGTTTCATCAATTCGACGTGGTCGACTTGCTGCTTTTTCTTTCTGCGACGATTCATTCTGATGAGTCCCTTAATACTTCTAATCTCAGTATAAAAATACCAGCGCGGAGAGTATATGTTTTTCGCCAAAGTAAAATGTAATTTGGCGTAAATTAGCAGAAATTTCACTTGGAGTAAGAGATAAGTCACACCCTCTGCTCCAGAATGCGACATTCGAGCTCAATCATTTAAACCGAGGCTCGAACCTGATATCCTGTGCCTTTATCACTCCTAACAAGAGCGACATTCATGTCTGAAATTAAATTTGAAACTGCAGAACAGAAAGCTAGCTACGGTATTGGTCTGCAAATGGGTCAGCAACTAGCTGGTTCTGGTCTAGAAGGTCTTAGCGTTGACGCTATCGCTGCTGGTATTGCAACGGCACTAACTGGTGACATGCCATCTATCGAAATCGATGAGATCAACAACGCGCTTCAAGAGCTACACACTCGTGCAGAAGCAGCTCGTCAAGAAGCAGCTAAAGCAGCAGCAGCTGACGGCGAAGCGTTCCTAAAAGATAACGCTCTACGTCCAGAAGTAAACGTTCTTGAGTCTGGTCTTCAGTACGAAATCATCACTGAAGGTACTGGTGAAATCCCAACAGCGGCGTCTCAAGTACGTGTTCACTACCACGGTGAGCTAACTGACGGCACTGTATTCGACAGCTCTGTATCTCGCGGTCAACCTGCTGAGTTCCCAGTAACTGGCGTAATCAAAGGCTGGGTTGAAGCTCTT
This sequence comes from Vibrio harveyi NBRC 15634 = ATCC 14126 = KCTC 12724, assembly GCF_001591145.1. Classification (GTDB taxonomy): domain Bacteria; phylum Pseudomonadota; class Gammaproteobacteria; order Enterobacterales; family Vibrionaceae; genus Vibrio; species Vibrio harveyi. The sequence goes on from NZ_BCUF01000004.1 coordinate 159,289, forward strand.
CAACTAATGCCTGTTGGCTCTAAGTGGAAACTATATATCCCACAAGACCTAGCATACGGTGAGCGTGGCGCAGGTGCTGCAATCCCTCCATTTGCAGCTCTAGTATTCGAAGTAGAACTACTAGACATCCTATAATTGAGACCATTCTCAATAGCAAATTCGAAGCGGCGCACACTAGCGCCGCTTTTTTTGTCTAGAATAAACAGACTTGAGCTCAATAACCTTACGTCTCAGTAATCTCAAGAAGTAAACAAACAATAATAATCGCAAGCCACATGGAGGTATTATGCGTAAAACACTCCTCACCTTAGCTCTGCTGTCAATGAATATTGGTACAGCTCACGCTTTTCTTGATGCCGTGACCGACAAAGATAACCAAGAAGGTTTAATGGACATGGTTAGCCAAGGTATGAATGCGGAGTCCTCTCCAATCACAGATTTACTAACGAGCCAATTACCAGTTTCGACTGAACAAGCCGCTGGCGGCACAAGTGCATTATTAGCTTTGGCACAAAGCCAACTGTCAGATCAAAATAGCAGTGAACTAGAATCTCTGATCCCAGGGATGTCGAGTTTGGATAGCGCACAAAGCTTGCTAGGTAATATCGAAAGTTTAAGCGCGGTACAAAGCACTTTTGACAAATTGGGGTTAGACCCTTCAATGATCAGTCAATTTGCGCCGGTGATACTGGGCTATTTGGGCGACCAAGGGGCAAGCGAGGGCTTACTCAAGTCACTAAGTGGATTGTGGGGTTCAGGCAGCTAAGAAGTTTCGCCTAAACATAAATTAAGACTAAAGATTCGATTATCAAAGATTAGTTTGAGAGGGGAGACGGAAAACTCAATTTGTTTCGCTTTCAAATACGACAGATACAAAAAAGCCGAGCTAATGCTCGGCTTTTTTTGTTCTTACGAACTGAGATTACTCAGCAGCTTCTTCAGCAGCTGGGCGATCTACAAGCTCAATGTAAGCCATTGGAGCTTTATCACCAGCACGGAAGCCAGCTTTTAGGATACGAGTGTAACCGCCCTGACGAGCAGCAAAACGTGGACCTAGTTCGTTAAACAGTTTTGCAACTACTTCGTTGTCACGAGTACGTGCAAATGCTAGACGACGGTTAGCAACACTGTCAGTCTTAGCTAGTGTAATCAAAGGCTCAACTACGCGACGTAGCTCTTTTGCTTTTGGCAAAGTAGTCTTGATAACTTCATGACGTACTAGAGAGCTAGCCATGTTGCTGAACATCGCTTTACGATGTGAGCTGTTGCGGTTGAGTTGACGACCACTCTTACGATGGCGCATGACCTAATCCTTCTAACTAGTATCGATTAATCTTCAGCGATTGATGCAGGTGGCCAGTTTTCTAGGCGCATGCCCAGAGACAGACCACGTGACGCAAGTACGTCTTTAATCTCAGTAAGAGATTTTTTACCAAGGTTAGGCGTTTTAAGTAGCTCAACCTCAGTACGTTGTACTAGATCACCGATGTAGTGAATCGCTTCTGCTTTCAGACAGTTAGCAGAGCGAACTGTTAGTTCAAGATCGTCTACAGGACGCAGTAGGATCGGATCGAATTCTGGCTTCTCTTCCTTCTCCTCAGGTACACGTACATCACGAAGATCTACGAACGCATCCAATTGTTCAGCTAGGATAGTAGCTGCACGACGGATTGCTTCCTCAGGTTCTAGAGTACCGTTTGTTTCCATATCGATAACAAGCTTGTCTAGATCAGTGCGCTGTTCTACACGAGCTGCTTCTACAGCGTAGGCAATTTTGTCTACTGGGCTGTAAGTAGCATCTACTAGTAGGCGACCGATTGGACGCTCGTCTTCTTCGTTATGGATACGCGCAGAAGCTGGAACATAACCACGACCACGTTCAACTTTGATACGCATTGCGATCTCAGCGTTGTCATCCGTTAGGTGACAAATAACGTGTTCAGGGTTAGCGATCTCTACATCACCGTCATGGGTGATGTCACCTGCAACCACAGGGCCCGAGCCTGATTTGTTCAAAGTAATGAACACTTCATCTTTGCCTTCAGCTACGCGCACTGCCAAACCTTTAAGGTTTAGAAGGATTTCAAGAATATCTTCTTGTACGCCTTCTTTAGTGCTGTACTCATGAAGTACGCCTTCGATTTCTACTTCTGTCACTGCACAACCAGGCATAGAAGATAGAAGAATGCGGCGAAGTGCATTACCTAGAGTATGACCAAAGCCACGCTCTAATGGCTCAAGAGTTACTTTTGCGTGAGTCGAGCTGATTTGTTCGATGTCAACTAGACGTGGCTTAAGAAATTCTGTTACAGAACCCTGCATTGTGTCCTCTCTTTAGTTTAAACCTTACTTAGAGTAAAGCTCGACGATCAATTGTTCGTTGATGTCAGCTGATAGATCAGAACGCTCAGGCATACGCTTGAATGTACCTTCCATCTTGCCACCATCTACTTCAATCCAAGTTGGTTTTTCACGTTGTTCAGCAACTTCTAGAGCTGCTTTGATACGAGCTTGCTGTTTAGCTTTCTCGCGGATAGAAACAACGTCATTAGCCGCTACTTTGAAAGAAGGAACGTTTACAACTTTACCGTTAACTAGGATAGCTTTGTGGCTAACTAGCTGACGTGCTTCTGCGCGAGTTGCGCCAAAGCCCATGCGGTAAACTACGTTATCAAGACGACCTTCAAGAAGCTGAAGTAGGTTTTCACCTGTGTTGCCTTTAAGACGCGCAGCTTCTTTGTAGTAGTTACGGAATTGTTTTTCTAGAACGCCGTACATACGACGAACTTTTTGCTTCTCACGAAGCTGAACGCCATACTCAGATAGACGACCGCGACGAGCGCCGTGTACACCTGGTGCGTTATCAATTTTACACTTGGTATCGATCGCGCGAACACCAGACTTAAGGAATAAGTCAGTGCCTTCACGACGGCTAAGCTTCAGCTTAGGACCCAAATATCTTGCCATGATCTTTCTCCAGTAATCTAAAAAACGTTATACGCGACGTTTCTTAGGTGGACGACAACCGTTATGAGGGATTGGTGTAGCATCAACGATGTTTGTGATGCGGAAACCAGCAGCGTTCAGAGCGCGAACAGTAGATTCACGACCTGGACCAGGACCCTTAACCATAACTTCCAAGTTCTTTAGACCGTATTCTTTAGCCATTTCAGCACAACGCTCAGCAGCAACCTGTGCAGCGAACGGAGTAGACTTACGAGAACCACGGAAACCAGAACCACCTGCAGTAGCCCAAGCTAGAGCGTTACCTTGACGGTCAGTAATGGTTACGATTGTGTTATTGAAAGAAGCATGGATGTGCGCAACGCCATCTGCAACTTGCTTGCGTACGCGCTTACGAGCGCGAGTTGGTTGTTTAGCCATTGTACTCTACCTTCCCGATTATTTCTTGATCGGCTTACGCGGACCCTTACGGGTGCGAGCGTTGGTTTTAGTACGCTGTCCACGTAGTGGTAGACTGCGACGATGACGAAGACCACGGTAACAGCCAAGGTCCATAAGACGCTTGATGTTCATAGATACTTCACGACGTAGATCACCTTCTACAGTGTACTTAGCTACACCATCACGCAGTTGATCGATCTGCTCTTCAGTTAGTTCACTGATCTTAACATCTTCAGCAATACCCACTTCAGCTAGGATAGCTTGAGAGCGAGTTTTACCGATGCCGTAGATCGCCGTTAGAGCGATTACAGCGTGTTTCTGATCAGGAATGTTAATGCCTGCTATACGGGCCATTATTCACTCCTAAGTGTTTCTATAAAAGAATTAGCCGCAGCAAAGCCCGTTATGGATACGCTGCGGAGTACTACTTCTTTTGCACGCAAAAGGTAGGCCGAGGAATATACTCGACCTAACCTTCATTTTCAAGTAAAAATTTCTGCTAATTAGCCTTGGCGCTGTTTGTGCTTTGGCTCACTGCAAATCACGCGAACAACACCGTTGCGCTTGATTACTTTACAGTTACGGCAGATTTTTTTAACGGAAGCACGAACTTTCATTGCTAAACTCCGTAATTGAAACTGAGTCTACCGTCGAATTAACGACCGTAGCCTTTCAGATTCGCTTTCTTCAACACAGAATCATACTGTTGAGACATCAGATGAGTCTGTACCTGTGCCATAAAGTCCATGATAACAACTACTACGATAAGTAGTGATGTACCGCCGAAGTAGAAACGTACGTTCCACGCGACCATCATGAACTCGGGAATCAGACAGATAAAGGTAATGTACAGTGCACCCGCTAGGGTTAAACGTGTCATCACTTTATCAATGTACTTAGCTGTCTGCTCACCTGGGCGGATACCGGGTACGAATGCACCGGACTTCTTCAAGTTATCTGCTGTTTCACGCGGGTTGAATACCAACGCCGTGTAGAAGAAACAGAAGAAAATAATCGCTGCTGCATAAAGCATTACATACAGCGGTTGACCTGGGCTAAGAGCCAAAGACACGTCAGTTAACCAACCGAACGCGCTGCTCTCACCGTTCTGACCAAACCACTGAGCCAGTGTTCCTGGGAACAGGATAATACTTGATGCAAAAATCGCTGGAATAACACCCGCCATATTAATTTTAAGTGGCAAGTGCGAGCTTTGCGCAGCAAATACTTTACGACCTTGTTGACGCTTAGCGTAGTTAACGACGATTCGGCGTTGACCACGTTCCATGAAAACAACGAAGTAAATTACTGCAAAAGCTAATACCGCGATTAGCAACAGAAGAAGTACATGCAATTCACCTTGACGCGCTTGCTCGATTGTTTGACCGATTGCAGAAGGCAATCCAGCAACAATACCTGCAAAAATCAGAATGGAAATACCATTACCGATTCCTCGCTCTGTAATTTGTTCACCTAACCACATTAGGAACATGGTACCAGTTACTAAACTTACGGTAGCAATTAGCGTAAACATGGTTTGGTTCATAACAACCAGATTATCGACCATGTTTGGTAAGCCTGTTGCAATACCAATAGCTTGGAATGTTGCAAGTACAAGCGTGCCGTAGCGTGTATATTGGCTGATCTTACGACGGCCTGCTTCACCCTCTTTTTTGAGTTCCGCTAACGCTGGATGAACTACAGTTAGCAATTGGACAACAATAGAAGCCGAAATATACGGCATGATGCCCAACGCTAATATAGATGCACGCTCAAGAGCACCACCGGAGAACATGTTAAACATTTCAACGATGGTACCTTTTTGCTGTTCGAACAAATCGGCAAGTACAGCAGCGTCAATACCAGGAATCGGCACAAAAGAGCCGGCTCGGAATACTAAAAGTGCACCAATTACGAATAACAAGCGCGACTTTAGTTCACTTAAGCCGCTCTGAGCACTACGAAAATCTTGTCCTGGTTTCTTAGCCATCTGTACCTCGTTCCTCGAGATTATTCCTCGATTTTACCGCCTGCAGCTTCGATTGCAGCTTTAGCGCCTTTAGTCACACGTAGACCTTTAACAGTCACTGCTTTGTTAATCTCACCAGAAAGAACAACTTTTACAAATTCGATGTTCTTAGTGATGATGTTAGCAGCTTTAAGGCTGTTTAGATCAACCACGTCACCAGAAACTTTCGCTAGCTCAGCTAGACGAACTTCAGCAGACACTAGGCTCTTACGAGAAGTGAAACCGAATTTTGGTAGACGTTGTTTCAGAGGCATTTGACCGCCTTCGAAACCTGGACGAACTTTACCGCCAGAACGTGATTTTTGACCTTTGTGACCACGGCCACCAGTTTTACCTAGGCCAGAACCGATACCACGACCTACACGCTTAGGAGCGTGCTTAGAGCCAGCAGCCGGTGCAAGAGTATTCAAACGCATTCTGATTACTCCTCAACTTTAACCATGTAGAAAACCTTGTTGATCATACCGCGTACACACGGAGTATCTTCAAGTTCTACTGTATGGTTGATTTTACGAAGACCTAGACCACGCAAAGTAGCTTTGTGCTTTGGTAGGCGGCCAATTGAGCTTTTAGTTTGAGTTACTTTAATAGTTGCCATGGTGTTCTTACTCCGAAATAGCTTCAACAGTTAGACCACGTTTAGCAGCAACCATTTCTGGCGACTTCATGCTACCTAGTGCATCGATCGTTGCACGAACGATGTTGATAGGGTTCGTAGAACCGTATGCTTTAGATAGTACGTTGTGTACGCCAGCAACTTCTAGTACTGCACGCATCGCACCACCTGCGATAACACCAGTACCTTCTGCAGCAGGCTGCATGTAAACTTTAGAGCCCGAATGGCGACCTTTCACTGGGTGGTGAAGAGTGCCTTCGTTTAGCGCGATAGTAGTCATGTTACGACGCGCTTTTTCCATTGCTTTTTGAATCGCTGCAGGTACTTCACGAGCTTTGCCGTAACCGAAACCTACACGACCGTTACCGTCACCAACTACTGTTAGTGCAGTGAAGCTCATGATTCGACCGCCTTTAACCGTTTTAGAAACACGGTTAACTGCGATTAGCTTTTCTTGCAAATCATTCGCTTGAACTTGTTGTTCTTTAGCCATCTTCCAACCCTACCTTAGAATTTCAGACCAGCTTCGCGAGCAGATTCTGCTAGCGCCGCTACTCGACCGTGGTATTGGAAACCAGAACGATCAAATGCAACTGCAGTTACGCCTTTTTCAAGAGCGCGCTCAGCAACAGCTTTACCTACTGCTTTAGCTGCATCAACGTTACCAGTGTATTTCACTTGCTCACGGATCGCTTTTTCTACAGTAGAAGCTGCTGCGATAACCTCAGAGCCATTAGCCGCGATAACCTGTGCGTACACGTGACGAGGAGTACGGTGTACAACTAGGCGAGTCGCACCCAGTTCTGCAATCTTACGACGTGCACGTGTAGCACGACGGATGCGAGATGCTTTCTTATCCATAGTGTTACCTTACTTCTTCTTAGCTTCTTTAGTACGCACATTTTCATCTGCGTAACGAACACCTTTACCTTTGTAAGGCTCAGGTTGACGGTAAGAACGAATGTCAGCCGCAACTTGACCAACTAGTTGCTTATCACAACCAGTGATGATGATTTCAGTTTGGCTTGGACATTCAGCTTTAATACCCGCTGGCAACTCGTGCTCAACTGGGTGAGAGAAGCCTAGTGTTAGACCTACAGCGTTGCCTTTGATAGCAGCACGGTAACCAACACCTTTAAGAGTTAGCTTCTTAGTAAAGCCTTCAGTAACACCAACAACCATGTTGTTAACTAGAGCGCGAGCTGTACCAGCTTGTGCCCATGCGTTAGCAACACCTTCTTTAGGACCGAAAGTTAGGTTGTTTTCTTCCTGAGCGATTACTACAGCGTTGTTAAGAACGCGAGATAGTTCGCCCTTAGCACCTTTTACAGTGATTTCTTGGCCGTTTAGTTTCACCTCTACGCCAGCTGGAATAGCGACAGGTGCTTTAGCAACACGAGACATATTCTACTCCTATTAAGCTACGTAGCAGATGATTTCACCACCAAGACCTGCTTTACGTGCAGCGCGGTCTGACATAAGACCCTTGGAAGTAGAAACGATAGCAATACCAAGACCACCCATTACAGAAGGAAGTTGATCTTTCTTCTTGTAAACACGTAGACCTGGACGAGAAACACGTTTAAGTTGCTCGATTACTGGTTTAGCTTGGAAGTACTTAAGAGTAACTTCTAGCTCAGGTTTTGCTTCGCCTTCAACAGCGAAGTCAACGATGTAACCTTCAGCTTTTAGTAGTGCAGCGATTGCAACTTTAAGCTTTGAAGAAGGCATTTTAACAGCAACTTTGTTTGCTGCCTGACCGTTACGAACACGGGTCAGCATATCCGAAATCGGATCTTGCATGCTCATATGATTTACTCCAAATGATTAAGTGGCAATTACCAGCTAGCCTTACGAAGACCCGGAATCTCGCCTTTCATGCAAGCTTCACGAACCTTAATACGGCTTAGACCGAACTTACGTAGGTAACCGTGTGGACGACCAGTTTGGTTACAACGGTTGCGCTGACGTGATGCACTTGAATCACGTGGAAGAGATTGCAGTGTAAGAACCGCATTCCAACGATCTTCTTCAGATGCGTTTACATCGCTGATGATAGCTTTTAGCGCTGCACGCTTTTCAGCGAACTTAGCTACTAGCTTCGCACGTTTTGCTTCACGTGCTTTCATTGAATTTTTAGCCATAACAGTAACCCTTCACCTTACTTACGGAATGGGAAGTTAAAGGCAGCCAGCAGAGCACGGCCTTCCTCATCAGTACCAGCAGACGTCGTAATAGTGATGTCTAGACCGCGTACTCGATCAACTTTATCAAAGTCGATTTCCGGGAAGATGATTTGCTCGCGAACGCCCATGCTGTAGTTACCGCGACCGTCAAAAGACTTAGCGCTAACACCACGGAAGTCACGTACTCGTGGAAGAGCGATCGAAATTAGACGCTCAAGAAAATCCCACATACGTTCGCCACGCAAGGTTACTTTACAACCGATAGGGTAGCCTTCACGGATTTTGAAACCTGCAACAGATTTACGAGCTTTAGTGATAAGTGGCTTTTGACCAGAGATCGTTGCCATATCAGCAGCTGCGTTTTCTAGCAGTTTCTTATCGTTGATTGCTTCACCAACACCCATGTTTAGGGTGATTTTCTCGATTCTAGGGACTTGCATGACGCTTGTGTAGCTAAACTGTTTGGTCAGTTCAGCGACTACAGACGACTTGTAGTAATCATGCAGTTTCGCCATAGTAGAACTCCAAATTACTTCTATTAGTTAGAAACGATTTCGTTGTTAGACTTAAAGAAACGAACTTTCTTACCATCTTCAAAACGGAAACCGATACGGTCAGCTTTACCAGTAGCTGCGTTAAAGATCGCCACGTTAGAAACGTCGATTGCTGCTTCTTGCTCTACGATACCGCCTTGGATACCTAGTGCAGGAACAGGTTTCTGGTGTTTCTTAACAAGGTTGATACCTTCAACGATAACTTTACCAGTTGCTAGGACCTTAGTTACTTTACCTTTCTTGCCTTTGTCTTTACCAGCAAGAACGATTACTTCGTCATTACGACGGATTTTAGCTGCCATTTCTACGTGCTCCTTACAGAACTTCTGGAGCCAGTGAAACGATCTTCATGAACTTATCGCCACGAAGTTCGCGTGTCACAGGACCAAAGATACGTGTACCGATTGGTTGCTCAGTGTTGTCGTTCAACAATACACAAGCATTTCGGTCGAAGCGAATGACAGAACCGTCAGGACGACGTACGCCTTTACGGGTGCGCACTACCACCGCCTTCAGAACGTCACCTTTTTTAACTTTACCGCGAGGAATTGCTTCCTTAACAGTAACTTTGATAACGTCACCGATATGTGCATAACGGCGGTGAGAGCCACCCAGAACCTTAATACACATTACGCTGCGTGCGCCTGAGTTATCAGCTGCGTCCAGCATACTTTGCATTTGGATCATGTTAGTGCTCCGCTAAATAATAAAAAAACTAGACCCTCTCGGGTCGGGCTGCCTCTTTAAAAGGGACGCGAATTGTACCACCCTTTTTTGTGATTGGGTAGTCAAAAAATAAACGGCTCCAAAAATAATTTTTGGAGCCGTTTGTCAATCATAGATTGGGGAAGATTACATCTTCGCCTTTTCTACAACTTTAACCAAAGTCCAAGACTTAGTCTTAGACAGTGGACGACACTCTGCGATTTCAACTTTGTCGCCTAGGCCACATTCGTTGTTCTCGTCGTGTGCGTGTACTTTAGTCGTGCGCTTTACGAATTTACCGTAAATTGGGTGTTTAACCATGCGCTCGATAGCAACTACGATAGACTTGTCCATCTTGTCGCTAACAACACGACCTTGTTGAGTACGTTTTACTTCGCTCATTATGCGCCTGCCTTCTCAGTCAAAACAGTTTTCACACGTGCGATATCACGGCGTACAGCTTTCAGAGTATGAGTTTGCTGTAGCTGACCAGTTGCAGCTTGCATGCGCAAGTTGAACTGTTCACGTAGCAAATTCAATAGCTCAGCGTTAAGCTCTTCAACGCTTTTCTCGCGTAGATCTTGTGCTTTCATCACATCACCTGCTTAGTTACAAATGTAGTTTTGAATGGCAGTTTACGAGCCGCTAGGCGGAACGCTTCACGAGCCAATTCTTCAGGTACACCACCCATTTCGTACATAACCTTACCAGGTTGGATTTGGGCTACCCAGTACTCAACGTTACCTTTACCCTTACCTTGACGAACTTCAAGTGGTTTTTCTGTGATTGGTTTGTCTGGGAACACACGGATCCAGATTTTACCTTGACGCTTAACGTGACGTGTCATTGCACGACGTGCCGCTTCAATTTGACGAGCAGTTAGACGACCACGGCCAACAGCTTTAAGACCGAATTCGCCGAAGCTTACATCAGTACCTTTAGCTAGACCACGGTTACGACCTGTCTGAACCTTACGGAACTTAGTACGTTTAGGTTGTAGCATCTGTCGACTCCTTACTTACGGCCTTTACGCTGCTTCTTAGGCTTGTCGCCTTTAGGCTCTACAGCGTTAGCTGCTGGCATACCACCTAGGATCTCACCTTTGAAGATCCAAGTTTTAATGCCGATCACACCGTATTGAGTGTGAGCCGAAGAAGTTGCGTAATCAATGTCTGCACGTAGAGTGTGTAGAGGTACACGACCTTCACGGTACCACTCAGAACGTGCGATTTCAGCGCCGCCTAGACGACCGCTTACTTCTACTTTGATGCCTTTAGCACCTAGACGCATTGCGTTTTGTACCGCGCGCTTCATAGCACGACGGAACATAACACGACGCTCTAGTTGAGACGCGATGCTGTCACCAACAAGTTGTGCATCAAGTTCAGGCTTACGTACTTCAGCGATGTTAATTTGCGCTGGTACACCTGCAATTTTTGCTACAGCTGCGCGTAGTTTCTCAACGTCTTCACCTTTCTTACCGATTACAACGCCTGGACGAGCAGTGTGAATAGTCACACGGATGCTCTTAGCAGGACGCTCGATAACGATGCGTGAAAGAGACGCTTTTTGTAGTTCCTTAGTTAGGAACTGACGTACCTTGAAGTCGCCGTCTAGGTTGTCAGCGAAATCTTTGGTGTTAGCAAACCATGTAGCATTCCAAGGCTTAACGATGCCAAGACGAATACCATTAGGATGTACTTTTTGACCCATTGCTTACTCTCCTAGTCTCTAGCGATCTGCTACAACAACAGTGATGTGGCTTGAACGCTTCAAGATACGATCCGCACGACCTTTAGCACGAGGCATAATACGCTTCATGGTTGGGCCTTCATCTACAAAGATTTTTGCGACATTCAGATCGTCAATATCTGCACCTTCGTTGTGCTCCGCGTTAGCGATAGCAGACTCTAGAACTTTCTTAACTAGAGCAGCAGCTTTTTTGTTGCTGAACGTTAGAATTTCTAGAGCTTGGTCAACAGATTTACCACGAATTAGATCCGCAACTAAGCGAGCTTTCTGAGGCGAAATGCGAGCAAAGTTATGTTTAGCAATAGCTTCCATTATTTACTCCTTAACGCTTCTTAGCTTTCTTATCCGCAGCGTGACCGCGGTAAGTACGTGTTGGTGCGAATTCACCTAGTTTGTGACCGATCATTTCTTCGGTTACGAAAACAGGTACGTGCTGACGACCATTATGGACAGCGATGGTCAAACCGATCATCGATGGGATGATCATTGAACGACGGGACCAAGTCTTAAGTGGCTTTTTGTCTCCGCTTTCCACCGCTTTCTCTACCTTCTTCAGCAAGTGTAGGTCAATAAATGGACCTTTCTTGAGAGAACGTGGCATGGCGATTCCTCTTTATATAGATTACTTGTTACGACGACGTACGATGTACTTGTCAGTGCGTTTGTTCTTACGAGTCTTGAAGCCTTTAGTTGGCATACCCCAAGGAGATACTGGATGACGGCCACCAGAAGTACGACCTTCACCACCACCGTGTGGGTGATCAACCGGGTTCATTACTACACCACGTACGGTTGGACGTACGCCGCGCCAGCGTGAAGCACCAGCTTTACCAAGTTCACGTAGCATGTGCTCAGAGTTACCAACTTCACCGATTGTTGCACGGCCTTCAGAAAGAACTTTGCGCATTTCGCCAGAACGTAGACGGATAGTTACGTACGCACCGTCGCGAGCAACGATTTGAGCGTAAGCACCAGCCGAACGAGCTAGCTGACCACCTTTACCAGGTTTTAGTTCAACGTTGTGTACAGTTGAACCTACTGGGATGTTACGCATTGGTAGAGTGTTACCAGCTTTAATCGGTGCATCAACACCAGATTGGATAACATCACCAGCTTGAACACCTTTAGGTGCTAGGATGTAGCGACGCTCACCGTCTTTGTAAAGAACTAGAGCAATGTTTGCGCTACGGTTTGGATCGTATTCTAGACGCTCAACTGTCGCTGGGATACCGTCTTTAGTACGTTTGAAGTCAACTACACGGTAGTGGTGCTTGTGACCACCGCCGATGTGACGTACTGTGATACGACCGTTGTTGTTACGACCACCGTTCTTAGAGTTTTTCTCTAGAAGTGGTGCGTATGGCTTGCCCTTGTGTAGGTCAGCGTTAACAACTTTAACAACGTGACGACGACCAGGGGAAGTCGGCTTACATTTAACAATAGCCATTCTTAACTACTCCTGTTATTCCGCGCCGCCAACAAAGTCAAGATCTTGACCTTCTTTCAAAGTAACGTACGCTTTCTTAACGTCGCTGCGGCGACCTTGGCGTAGACCTTGACGTTTGGTCTTACCCTTAGTGATAAGAGTATTTACAGACTTAACTTCAACTTCAAAAAGCTTTTCTACAGCTGCTTTGATCTCTTTTTTAGTTGCATCTTTAGCTACTTTGAAAACGATAGTGTTCGCTTTCTCAGCTGCCATAGTTGCTTTTTCAGAGATGTGCGGAGCACGTAGAACTTTTAGGATACGCTCTTCAGTGATCATGCTAGCATCTCCTCAACTTGCTTAACTGCTTCAGCAGTCATTACAACTTTGTCGAACGCGATTAGTGAAACTGGGTCGATACCAGCAACGTCACGTGCGTCAACTTTGTATAGGTTACGAGCAGCTAGGAATAGATTCTCATCTACTTCGCTAGTCACGATTAGAGCGTCAGTTAGCTCAAGCTCTTTAAGCTTAGCAACTAGCTCTTTAGTCTTTGGCGCTTCAACTGAGAAGTTATCAACAACGATTAGACGCTCTTGACGAACTAGCTCAGAAAGAATGCTCTTCATAGCACCGCGGTACATTTTTTTGTTTACTTTTTGGCTGTGATCTTGTGGTTTCGCAGCAAAAGTAACACCACCTGTACGCCAGATTGGGCTACGGATTGTACCAGCACGCGCACGGCCAGTACCTTTTTGACGCCATGGCTTAGCGCCACCGCCAGAAACTTCTGAACGTGTTTTTTGAGCACGTGTACCTTGACGAGCACCTGCTGCAAACGCAACAACTACTTGGTGTACAAGAGCTTCGTTAAACTCACGTCCGAAAGTAGTTTCGGAAACAGTTAGTGCATCAGCACCTTTAACCATTAGTTCCATTACTTACTCCTGAGACGTTATGCTTTAACAGCTGGTTTAACGATCACGTTGCCACCTGTTGAGCCTGGTACTGCACCTTTGATAAGAAGCAGATTGCGCTCAGCGTCAACACGTACGATCTCTAGGTTTTGAGTCGTTACACGCTCAGCACCCATGTGACCTGCCATTTTCTTGCCTTTAAATACGCGACCTGGAGTTTGACATTGGCCAATTGAACCCGGTGCACGGTGAGACAATGAGTTACCGTGAGTCATATCTTGAGTACGGAAGTTCCAACGCTTAACAGCGCCTTGGAAACCTTTACCCTTAGATGTACCAGTAACGTCTACTTTCTTAGTTTCGTTGAATAGTTCAACTGTTAGCTCAGCGCCAACTGCGAACTCTTCACCGTTTTCCAAACGGAATTCCCAAAGACCACGACCAGCTTCAACGCCAGCTTTAGCAAAGTGACCTGCTTCAGCTTTGTTTACGCGGTTAGCTTTCTTAGAACCAGCAGTTACCTGGATTGCAGCGTAGCCATCTGTCTCAAGAGTTTTAACTTGAGAAACACGGTTTGCTTCAACTTCAACAACTGTTACTGGGATAGAAACGCCGTCTTCAGTAAATACGCGGGTCATGCCCACTTTACGACCGATTAGACCAATCATTCTTCTAATCTCCCTTAACCTAGGCTAATTTGAACGTCAACGCCCGCAGCAAGGTCTAGACGCATTAGAGCATCAACAGTTTTGTCTGTTGGCTCAACGATGTCGATTAGACGCTTGTGAGTACGGATTTCGTACTGGTCACGTGCTTTCTTGTTAACGTGTGGAGAGATAAGAACTGTGAAACGCTCTTTACGAGTTGGTAGTGGGATTGGACCACGAACCTGTGCGCCAGTGCGCTTAGCTGTTTCAACGATTTCCGCTGTAGAAGCGTCGATTAGTTTGTAATCGAATGCTTTTAGGCGGATACGGATACGTTGGTTCTGCATGAGACAGAGCTCCAATATTAAAAATTACACAAACAATATCGCCACTCAGACTCGTAAAGACGAGAGAATGCCGATTGATTTATGTGAAACCGTAGCATCCAAGATTAGGACGCATTGTCAGTTAATTTTCGATTAACTACCCCTACATACCAGAGTCACCTCTGGGGATAGTTTTTCCGAAGAAAAGATAGCTAATTGTATTAACCGCGAACATAAGCTGAGTCTACATTACCTCGTAAATCCGAAGATTTACTCGCTCCTCATTGCTCATTGGTTCACAACTGGCTTAACCAGTGCGCTGCATTATACAGATCACACTTTAGGATGCAATAGCCGAGTGAAAAATAATCGAACAAATTTTAGCCGCTCGATTCTCCCCTACTTTTGCGCTAGCCAATAAACAAAAAGGACGCCGAAGCGTCCTTTTTTAAACTGTAATCGTAATAGCGTCTGCTATTATTTCTTACCGCTTGATAGTGCACCGAAACGCTTGTTGAAGCGATCAACACGGCCGCCTGTATCAACGATACGTTGCTTACCAGTGTAGAATGGGTGACACTTGTCACATACGTCTAGGTGGATAGATTCCTTCGCTAGAGTAGATTTGAACTCGAAAGAGTTGCCGCAAGAACAAGTAGCAGTGATTGCTTTGTATTCTGGGTGGATACCAGCTTTCATGGGATAACCTCAATTGTAGGCCGTGTCGCTATACGAGTCTAAGCCGCACACCACACGTAATTAATAATAAAAGTGCGATACCGCATCGGCCAATCGCCGAAGCCATATCTCAAGGCGCAGTATAGTAATGAATCACTAAGCTAGGATCAACACATTTGGCAACTTTTTCGCCACTTTTTTCACCAGTACTTTAGTACTGAGAGGAATCTACCCTCATTAAATACCGATCACTCGAATTTCTTAGTGCGTTTTAATAGACTATAGCCCTCTTCCCTCTTTTATATAGTAAAGATTCTATGCGTCCATCCATCGCCAGAGTGGCACTGCCAGTCCCTCTCGACAAACAGTTTGATTATGCCATTCCCGGGCATCTGTTTCCGATCATTGGTGGGCGAGTTTCTGTACCTTTTGGGCGTCAAACTTTAGTTGGAATTGTCACCGCGATGGTTAATCACTCTGACTTTCCTAAAGAGCAACTTAAACCACTTAAAGCTGTATTAGACACCCAACCCATTTGGTCAGAGAAGCTCTATTCTTTGCTTACTTGGTGTAGTCAGTTCTATCAGTATCCTCTTGGTGACACCTTGCACAATGCTATGCCTGCCGCCCTAAGAAAAGGCAAACCTGCTGACTTCTCAACCTTATACGAGTGGCAAATTACCACTTCAGGCAAAGATAAACTTATGCAGGGGCTTGGTCGCGCGGTTAAACAGCAGCGTGCTCTGCAGATGTTGATTGACGGTCCCATTCCACATCAAGAGTTTAGTGATCAAGAAATACCATCTTCAGTGCTCAAGTCTTTAGAGGAAAAAGGCTGGATTGAACGTATTGAAAAGAAACCTGAGATCACCAAATGGGGAGAGCAAGTTGAGCGTGAAGTTGAGAAGCCTAAGCTTAACCATGAACAAGCTCTGGCAATCGCCAGTGTTAATAGCCAAACCGGATTTGCCTGCTATTTATTAGAGGGCGTTACCGGTTCGGGGAAAACCGAAGTCTACTTAAACCTGATCAAGCCAGTGCTCGAGAAAGGCAAACAAGCGTTGGTTTTAGTGCCGGAGATCGGCTTAACACCGCAAACCATCAATCGCTTTAAGCATCGCTTCAATGTTCCTGTGGACGTTGTTCATTCTGGTTTGAATGATACTGAGCGACTCAATGCTTGGCTTTCAGCGCGAGACAAAGCAGCTGGCATCATTATCGGAACACGCTCTGCTCTGCTTACCCCTTTTGCTGACCTTGGCATTATTATTGTCGATGAGGAGCATGACTCTTCATACAAACAGCAAGACAGCCTGCGCTACCACGCTCGCGATGTCGCTGTGATGCGAGCACATAAAGAACAAGTACCCATCGTACTTGGTTCTGCGACACCTGCTTTAGAAACACTGCACAACGCACTTTCTGGTAAATATCACCACTTAACGCTGACCCAACGAGCAGGCTCTGCGGTACCAACAACGAATAAAGTACTGGATGTTAAAGGGCTTTACCTAGACAGTGGCTTATCTGCCCCTCTGATCGCTGAAATGCGTAAGCACCTCGATTCTGGCAACCAAGTCATGCTGTTCCTAAACCGCCGTGGTTTTTCTCCTGCGTTGATGTGTCATGAGTGTGGCTGGACAGCAGAGTGTAAGCGCTGCGATGCCTACTATACCTTCCACCAGTACAGCAATGAGATCCGATGCCACCATTGCGGGTCTCAACAACCCGTAATTCATCAATGCCAAGGTTGTGGCTCCACTCAACTAGTAACCGTTGGAGTTGGGACAGAGCAACTGGAGCTTCAACTTGCCAAGCTCTTTCCTGAATACAAAGCGATTCGTATTGATAGAGACAGCACTCGCCGTAAAGGCAGCTTGGAAGATGCTCTCGAATCGATTCGTAAAGGCGAATATCAAATCCTGATTGGTACGCAAATGCTGGCGAAAGGTCACCACTTTCCGAACGTGACACTCGTGGCGCTACTGGACGTGGACGGATCTCTATATAGTAGTGACTTTCGTGCTTCGGAAAGGCTGGCACAATTGTTCATTCAAGTTGCGGGGCGTGCTGGTCGTGCAAGCAAACCTGGCGAAGTGATTTTACAGACTCACCACCCTGAGCACAGCTTGCTTCAGTCTCTATTACAGAAAGACTATCGTGACTTTGCCATGACAGCATTAGAGGAACGTAAGTTGGCTCAGCTTCCACCTTACAGCTTCTTAACCCTATTTAAAGCGGAAGCCAACCAAAGCGAGTTGGTCGAAGACTTTTTGCGTCAGGTTCGCTTCACTCTTGAGTCACACCCATTATTTGATGGTTCCTGCATGGTTTTGGGTCCGACTCCATCACCATTAGCTAAGCGTGCTGGGAAATATCGTTGGCAGTTGTTACTGCAAACTCAGCATCGCTCATTGATGCAAAAGTTATTAACCAGTGCAAAACCTGCTATTGAGTTGTTGCCAAATGCCAAGAAAGTTCGCTGGAATTTAGACATAGAACCACAGGATCTCAGCTAGCAAACGTTTAACTATGTAATGAATTACCTTCTAATGTGAGTCAAATCACATTAGGATTGCAATTTTTGTTAAACAGACCGTAACTTTCCCTTTAGAAATGAATAGACTATTCAAATTAGTAAAGTCTAAAGTGGATCAGTCACATAGGCTTCAATTAGAACAATGACTCACGTCATCTTGGCGAATATTTTAAGAGGGTAAAAACTATGGCGACAATGAAGGATGTTGCCCAGCTTGCAGGGGTATCTACTGCTACGGTATCGCGAGCATTAATGAATCCAGAAAAAGTCTCTTCATCAACAAGAAAGAGAGTGGAAGATGCCGTACTTGAAGCTGGTTATTCACCGAATTCATTAGCTCGTAATTTACGTAGAAATGAATCAAAGACCATTGTCACTATCGTACCGGACATATGCGATCCGTATTTCTCTGAAATCATTCGCGGTATCGAAGATGCAGCAATGGAACACGGTTACCTAGTTCTTCTTGGCGATAGCGGTCAGCAGAAAAAGCGAGAAAGCTCATTCGTAAACTTAGTATTCACCAAGCAAGCTGATGGCATGTTACTACTGGGCACCGACTTACCATTCGATGTCAGCAAGCCAGAGCAGAAAAACCTACCACCAATGGTCATGGCGTGCGAATTGGCTCCTGAGCTGGAACTACCAACGGTGCATATCGATAACTTGACCTCTGCATTTGAAGCCGTGAACTACCTGACGCAACTTGGTCACAAGCGTATTGCTCAGATCTCTGGTCCAGATACTGCGGTGCTGTGCCAGTTCCGCCAACAAGGTTACCAACAAGCACTTCGCCGTGCTGGTATTAGTAAAGAAGAGCAATACAGCATTGTGGCTGACTTCTCTTTCGAAGGTGGCGTTCAAGCCGTACGCAAACTTCTCGAACTGCCTGAACCACCAACCGCTCTATTCTGTCACTGTGACACCATGGCGATTGGTGCTATTCAAGAGGCGAAACGTCTTGGCCTCCGTATTCCGCAGGATTTGTCGGTTGTCGGCTTTGATGATATTCAATTCGCGCAATACTGCGATCCACCGTTAACCACCATCTCTCAACCACGTTATGAGATTGGTCGCCAAGCAATGTTAATGATGCTAGAGCTACTGAAAGGTCACGATGTGCACTCAGGCTCTCGCTTGCTTGAAACTAAATTAGTTGTGCGTGGCAGTGCAGCACCACCACCTTTGCGCTAATCAGTAAGCGAATCCACAACATAAATAGAAACGAAAGCGACGCATCTAGCGTCGTTTTTTTACGCCTATCCTGTACGTAGCTAACAAGATTACGTGAATAGGGTGTTTTCTCGTCGCGTTCTGGATTAACATATTTGCCAGAATCCTTGATGACCAGAAGTAACCGTGGCAAATAGAGATTATGTAAGACGCGGACGCGGCGCTCCGAAGAAGTCGACAAAAAAACAACCTTCCAGAAAGAAACCTTGGCGTAGTGGTCTACTAGCAATCCTGCTTGTGGGCGGTTTTGGCTACGGCTTATATCTACTCAGCAATGATCCTGAACCGAAACAACCCGTTGCGAAACAGGAACCAGTGACCACCAGCAAACCAAAGCCGAAGAAAGAGTTACCGCCCCCACCAGAAGAAAAGTGGGAATACGTGGAATCTCTACCGAAGCGTGAAGTGGAAGTCGTTGCCAAAGAAGTTGAAGTATCAAAAGTCCCTTATGTGATGCAATGTGGCGCTTACAAAAAACAGAGCCAAGCTGAAGAACGTAAGCTAGCGATTGCTTTCCAAGGTATTACGAGCCGTGTCATTAAGAAAGACGGAAGCTCTTGGTACCGTGTTGTTCTTGGTCCATACAAGTTCAAACGAGACGCAGAGAAAGATCGCCACAAGTTGCAACGCGCGAAGATCGAGCCGTGTGCAATTTGGAAAGAGAATCTTTAATTCTTATTCGATGCCTTAATGCAGAGACCAACCGAGTGATCGGTTGGTCTTTTCTTTTATTGGAGAGTGCTGCTCATTCTCACGCTAGGGAATGACTCAAGATCATTCATCACCACAAATCCAGTTCAGTTTCACTATATAGGGTATATACCCAACTCGTTCGTATAAACCAGCACCCTCGCCAAACACCCTGCTCTCTTCCTTGTTCAAAACGACAAAACGTAATGTCTGCAATCGAAAAACACCTTCCCCTTGAATCCCCGAATCCCTTACCCCATATACTTAATTAAATCCAAAGAGAAATAATTAAGAGGTCGACTGTGACTACCATTGTATCTGTACGTCGAAACAATAAAGTCGTCATCGCGGGTGATGGCCAAGTGTCGCTAGGCAATACCGTAATGAAAGGCAACGCACGTAAAGTTCGCCGCCTATACAACAACCAAGTTCTTGCTGGTTTTGCTGGCGGTACTGCGGATGCCTTTACCCTATTCGAGCGCTTTGAAAGCAAGCTGCAAATGCACCAAGGTCACCTTACTAAGGCTGCCGTTGAGTTAGCAAAAGATTGGCGTAGCGACCGTGCACTTCGCAAACTAGAAGCACTACTGGCCGTTGCGGATGAAACAGCTTCACTGATCATCACTGGTAACGGTGATGTCGTTCAGCCAGAAAACGATCTTATCGCCATTGGCTCTGGCGGCGCATACGCGCAAGCAGCAGCAACCGCATTATTAGAAAACACAGATCTAGACGCGCGAGAAATCGCAGAAAAAGCACTGAACATTGCTGGCGACATCTGTGTATTCACCAACCATCATCACACTGTAGAAGAGCTAGAATCTACAGCAGAGCTTCCTAAGCCAACGGCTTAAGCGTAATCGTAACGAAGTAAGGAAAGAATATGTCTGAAATGACTCCTCGCGAAATCGTTCATGAACTGAACCGCCACATTATTGGTCAAGACAAAGCAAAACGTTCGGTTGCGATTGCACTACGTAACCGCTGGCGTCGTATGCAGCTTGAAGAAAGCTTGCGTGTCGAAGTAACGCCAAAGAATATCCTTATGATTGGTCCAACTGGCGTTGGTAAGACAGAGATCGCTCGTCGTCTTGCTAAGCTGGCAAACGCACCTTTCATCAAAGTCGAAGCAACAAAGTTCACCGAAGTGGGCTATGTAGGTAAAGAAGTGGAAACCATCATCCGCGATCTGACCGATGTTGCTGTGAAGATGACTCACCAACAAGCGATGGAAAAAGTAAAATTCCGCGCTGAAGAGCAAGCCGAAGAGCGTATTCTTGATGCCCTACTGCCACCAGCACGTGATGCTTGGGGTCAAACAGAGCAGAAAGAAGATACATCGAACACTCGCCAAGTCTTCCGCAAGAAACTGCGCGAAGGTCAGCTAGACGACAAAGAAATCGAAATCGATGTAGCTGCACCGCAAATGGGCGTCGAGATCATGGCTCCTCCTGGTATGGAAGAAATGACCAACCAGCTACAAGGTATGTTCCAAAACCTTGCTGGCGACACCAAGAAAAAACGCAAGCTGAAAATCAAAGACGCGATGAAAGCATTGGCGGAAGAAGAAGCAGCGAAACTGGTGAACCAAGAAGAGCTGAAAGAGTCTGCCATTTTCAACGTAGAGAATAACGGAATCGTATTCATCGATGAGATCGATAAGATTTGTAAGCGCGGTGAAAGCTCAGGCCCTGACGTTTCTCGCGAAGGTGTTCAGCGTGACCTATTGCCTCTTATTGAAGGTAGCACGGTATCAACGAAGCACGGTATGGTGAAAACAGACCACATCCTATTCGTCGCTTCTGGCGCATTCCAAGTAGCGAAACCTTCTGACCTGATCCCAGAATTGCAAGGTCGTCTACCAATTCGCGTTGAGCTTGAAGCACTGACCAGCAACGATTTCAAACGTATCCTAACTGAGCCAAAAGCGTCTCTGACAGAACAGTACGTTGCACTGATGAAAACTGAAAACGTGGATGTAGAATTCACAGAAGATGGCATCACGCAAATCGCAGAAGCAGCATGGACAGTAAACGAAACCACTGAAAACATCGGTGCACGTCGTCTGCATACTGTGATGGAGCGTTTGATGGATGAGATTTCTTACGACGCAGCAGAGCAATCAGGTGCGAAGTTCGTGATTAACGCGGCTTACGTGAAAGATCGTCTAGGCGATACGATTGAAGATGAAGATCTAAGTCGCTTTATTCTTTAATTGTAATCTATCATGCCAAAGCCCAGAACCTTGTTTCTGGGCTTTTTCGTTTAGAATGATGGTAGCTTTAACAAGCTCTAGACCAAAAGAGTTCATCATCCTAGCGAACTCAGGCGTGGCTATGGTTCTAATCATCGCGTGCATCGCCCTCCTCTCTTCATGAAAGAGCGCTGTTTTATTGCCTCAAATATGGAAACTGTGTTCCTTCTCTATAAGTCCTTGAGTATTAATTGAGTTGTTTCAAGTCAATAGCGCATCGAGCGCTTTGTGCTTATACTGGGCACATTGGTTACTAGCACGAAATATCCATGAAACAATCATTGCAGATCTGGCTTGAAGCCGCTCGCCCAAAAACTTTACCTCTCGCACTAGTGTCTATTTTGACCGGTAGCGTACTTGCATACTCTGCTGGTCACTTCTCGCTGACCATCGCAGTGATGGCATTTGTCACAGCAACACTGCTGCAGATTCTATCTAACCTTGCGAACGATTATGGCGACGCAGTGAAAGGCACAGATAACGACAATCGCTTAGGTCCTCAGCGGGCGATGCAGTCTGGCGCAGTCACAGCGGATCAAATGAAAAAAGCGATCATCTTCAACATCATTCTGACTGCCATTGCCGGTCTGACATTGGTGTTTTACGCGCTGAGCTCGTTTGAAAGCATCATTACCTTTATTGGCTTAGGCATTCTTGCCATCCTTGCAGCGATTGCTTACACCATGGGCAGTAAGCCTTACGGCTATGTTGGTCTAGGTGACTTGTCAGTATTCCTTTTCTTTGGCTTACTTGGTGTATCTGGCACTTACTTCCTGCACACGGGTCATGTTGATGCGACGTTATTCTTACCAGCGCTAGGCTGTGGTTTATTGGCGGTAGCAGTGCTAAACATCAATAATATGCGTGATATCGAGAATGACAGCGAATGTGGCAAACGCACCATGGCAGTTCGACTAGGACAACGTAAAGCCAAGCAGTATCACTTTATTTTGCTTGGTGGTGCGCTACTGGCTTTTGCCGCTTACCTGCTCATTCAAGACAAACCGGTATGGATCAGCTTACCCTTCTTGCTCAGCATCTACGTAGTAGCCCACCACGGGAAAGCCGTTTGGGATACTGAGAAACCAGCACAAATTGCACCTATGATGCCAGTTGTCGTGAAGTGCTCACTGGTGACTAACGTTTTATTTGCAACAATTGTGGTAGCTCAAACTCTGATGAGTTAAAAAAGGATTGTCATTGCATTGACTTAATGCCTAGATATACTCAAAGACAACAGTTTCTGTTTAGAAAGGTACGCTATGGAATACAATACCTCAGCACTCTGTGATATCTATCTTGATCAGGTAGATGTAGTTGAACCGATGTTCAGTAACTTTGGCGGTCGAGCGTCGTTTGCCGGGCAAGTGACGACGATTAAGTGTTTTGAAGACAACGCACTGATCCGTGAAACGTTAGAACAAGATGGTATCGGGCGAGTATTGCTGATTGATGGTGGCGGTTCCTTACGCAGAGCCTTAATCGATGCAGAAATCGCAACACTAGCAGAAGAAAACGAATGGGAAGGGATTGTGGTTTACGGTTGTGTTCGCGAAGTGGACGAACTGGAAGACATGAACCTTGGCATTCAGGCTCTCGCTTCAATTCCTGTTGGGGCAGCAAATCAAGGCATTGGTGAAATAGACGTACCAGTGAACTTTGGTGGTGTTAGCTTCCTACCTGAAGATTACATCTATGCCGATAGCACAGGCATCATTCTTTCACCTGAGCCACTCAATGTAGACTTAGAGCTCGATGAAGAAGACGAAGATGAAGCAGAGTTAAATTAATCTTTTATTAGCAACTAGCTACATCGCTAAAAAAACATCGCCAAATACGCAAACACCCGCCGAAGCGGGTGTTTTTGATTCTGGATACTTAAGTGGATTATTCCACTTCGTCCATCTTGCCAAGTAGTGCACGAATGCGCTCTTGCCATTGTGCGTGCTCTTGTTGAGCTTGCTGAGATTTTTGCTCTAGCTCTTCACGTTGAGAACGAAGCTCGTTAGCTTCTGTTTCAAGTTTTACTTTATCTTCTTTCAGCTCTTCGACTTCCATCTGAAGAAGAGTGATTGTGTCAACTGCAGTTTGAATTTTCGCTTCTAGTTGTTCTAGTACTTCAAAAGACATCTTGGCCTACCTATTGTTATTCCGTTGGGACGATGCGCGAGCGTTCGCTTGCACCTTACCGATAAGGTTCATTCTACTCAGCGTAGCGACGAGAAACACTCACTATATTCGATATTTCGCATCATTCGGTTAAAAAATCAGCGCAATCTCACTAAACGCTGACTTTTCTTATCCTAGAGGCATTTTTGAACAATGCAATTTACTCTCTCAACGCCAAAAACTCACCCAAGTATTGATCAAATTCAACTTAGTTAAAGTAAAAGCTCAGCAAAAAGGCAAACGTTTAACTTACGATGTGATAGAATCGCCGCGCAAATTCTTCTTCCCTCTTGTTACTTGGAGACATCATGAAACGCGATTTAGCAATGGCATTTTCCCGTGTTACTGAAGGTGCCGCTCTGGCTGGCTATAAATGGCTTGGTCGTGGCGACAAAAACGCAGCGGACGGTGCTGCTGTTGAAGTTATGCGCACCTTGCTGAACAAAACAGACATCAGTGGTGAAATCGTTATTGGTGAAGGCGAAATCGATGATGCGCCAATGCTATACATTGGTGAACAAGTGGGCATCGGTGGTGATGAAGTAGATATCGCCGTTGACCCGATTGAAGGCACACGTATGACGGCAATGGGGCAATCTAACGCATTGGCAGTGCTAGCAGCCGGTGAGAAAGGCAGCTTCCTTAAAGCGCCGGACATGTACATGGAAAAATTGGTTGTTGGTCCTGGTGCAAAAGGCGTTATCGACTTAGGTAAACCTCTAAAAGAAAACCTAGAAAACGTTGCTAAAGCACTGAACAAGACTCTTGATACACTTGTTGTGATTACGCTTGCTAAGCCACGTCACGATGAAGTGATCGCAGAGATGCAAGCGATGGGCGTTCGTGTGTTCGCAGTGCCAGACGGTGACGTAGCCGCTTCAATCCTAACTTGTATGCCAGATAGCGAAGTAGACGTGATGTACTGCATCGGCGGCGCTCCAGAAGGCGTAGTATCGGCAGCAGTGATTCGCGCACTAGACGGTGACATGCACGGTCGTCTTCTTCCTCGTCACGAAGTAAAAGGCGATACTGAAGAAAACCGCATCTACGGCGCTGCTGAACTTCAACGCTGTGAAGAGATGGGCGTTCAAGCGAACGTGGTTCTAAAGATGGAAGACATGGCACGCAGCGACAACGTAGTATTCTCTGCAACGGGTATTACCAAAGGTGATCTACTGGAAGGCATCTCTCGTCAAGGTAACATCGCAACAACAGAAACCCTATTGATTCGCGGTCGCTGTCGTACTATTCGCCGCATCAAGTCTACGCACTACCTAGAGCGTAAAGATCCAGAAGTGCGCGATATCATTCTTTAAGCAGTATTCGAGGCTCCCACTCACTCAGAGTTGGAGCCTTTCTTTTCTGGTAAGTCAGCCTCAGCGTGACTGAGAATCTAATTCCAGCAAGCTCTTAGCCTTTATTCTTCCTCCAGACCACAGAATCAAAGGATAATAGATTCTGCATCATGCCCGTTCCTCGTTGTTCAGAATGACGACTACTTTAACAAGCTATAAACCAAAAGAGTTCGTCATCCTAGCGAGACTAAGGATCTAATAACAGTGCCCCCAAACTCTTCCTTATTCACCTCAAATCACAGCACAAACGGACAATAGATTCTGAATCACACTCGTTCCTCGATGTTCAGAGTGACGATTACTTTAACAAGCTATAAACTCATCCTTGCGAGCTCAAGCGAGACTAAGGATCTAGTAGCAGCGCCCCCAAACTATTCCTCATTCACCTAAAATCACAGCACAAACGGACAATAGATTCTGAATCA
>NZ_BCUF01000005.1 GCF_001591145.1 Vibrio harveyi NBRC 15634 = ATCC 14126 = KCTC 12724
TCTCAGATTATATTGAGTTTATTCATTGTTTTATGGTTTGCAGCAAGCGGTAAGTAGGTTCTTAGTCTCGCCTTGGCTCGCTAGAATGACACAACTTTTCTTATCTCTTTGGCTGGAATAGTTCCTCTGCGTCATTCCCGATAGCGACGAAGGAGCACAGTCGGGAATGTCGATTCTAATCTCTCGCTTCTTGCCTCTTTTTTCACTCCAAATGATGCGTACTGCCCACGGTGCCTTCCAAGTCTAAAATCGACTGGCGGACGTGGTCTGGAATCGCGGCTTTTACATTGTTCTTAAAATCAAACATCACACCAGTAGCGGTCGCGATGGTCGCAATCTTGCCCCACTTCTTACTCAGCACTTGGTATTCCATCGTGATGCGATCTTCTTGCATGTCGATTACGCGTGAGCCAATCAAAAGCGTATCTGGAAACGTAACGGGTAGCTTATAGCGACATTGGGTTTCACTTAGAACCGGACCGATGTTAGATGTCTGCAAATCTACCAACAGATTAATCTTGTTGAAGTAGTCCAAACGCGCAGTTTCGAAGTAACGAAAATACACCGCATTATTGACGTGTTGCAGGGCATCCATCTCTCCCCAGGCGACTTTGATTTCCGTAATCACTGGGAATTCTTTTAATAACGTATCCATTACTCATGTTCCTTTTTCATCGACGTTGCCGCAATTTGCTAAGCGACTTATCACTTTGAGTATTTATTCTAGATGGAACTGATTAAGATGTAATAAAATTGTATGTAAAATGTGAAATGAATTAGATGCTTATTTTTGTAAACTAAAAACTTTACATAGTCAGTTGTGAGGCGTAGGTTTAAGTAAGCGTAACCAAAAGGAGATGTCCAATGACAGAACTGAAAGGTTTCAATCTTGCCAAAGTAGAAAAACGAATCGACTGGACAGGTGAGCTGTTCAGTTTACGAGTTTCCGGTGCGCCTCTCTCCTTCAAAGCCGGACAATTTACCAAACTCGCCTTGCTCGACGAACAGGGCAATCCCATTAGCCGTGCATACTCGGTGGTGAATGCGCCCAGTGAACAGTTCGAGTGGCTCGAATTCTTAGTCGTCGCGAACCCTGAAGGGCAACTGACGCCAAGGCTGCAACAGCTTCAAACTGGCGATAGCATTTATGTTGGTGAAACGGCTCATGGCGATCTTATCCACGATACCATTCCCAAACACGCAAACGATCTATGGCTGCTTTCAACGGGGACAGGCATTGGTCCATTTCTCTCTTTGTTAGACGACATCAATCTACTTCCACACAGCGACCACATTGTGCTGGTGCATGGTGTGCGTTACGAAAGAGATTTAGTTTACAAATACCTGATTGAGCAGCTCCAACAGCGATATGAAGGTCGTCTGCGTTATGTGCCGATTGTCAGCCGTGAGAGTATTCCGGGTAAGCTTCAAGGCCGCATTCCAGAGTTGATTGCGTCGGGAGAGCTTGTTAATCGTGCTGACTTGCCGTTTTCTAAACAAAGCAGTTTTGTGATGATGTGTGGTAACCCAGAGATGATCAAAGATACCTCTCCAGTACTGCAAGGTTTAGGCTTAGAGAAGTATCGTGCCCGAACAGGTGGCAATATCATTTACGAGAGATATTGGTAAGGTTTGATTGATATTTAACCATCTCAGTTCTGAGAGAGGGTCACAAATATGGCTTCTCACAATTGAGCGCCTTACAACCCATCCCTAGAATGCATCAGCTTGCATTTCAGGGGGAAGTATGTGGTGCTCAATTGCCGATAGAAGGCGAAGATTTATTGGTGGTTTCATCGATCTGATGATCGTGACTGGTTTAGTGCTTACAATCGCCTTGACCATCAATTCTGTTGTAAATGGCTTCGAACTTTCTTTGAGTGAAAACCTTCAATTAGTTAAGGACACAAAAGCAAGCTACGTGCTAACTATTCCTATGTTGATGATGGCGAATTGGAATTTTCTCCGTGAGGGGCAAACTGTTGGGATGCGTTTGGTTAGGATCAAAGTGGTGATGAAGAACGGTCACGACACGACGAAAGTGACCACGTCTTTACGATTGTGTATGAGCTATTTGATTGAAATGCTTATCCCGTTTACACCATTGGTCAACCTTGCTCTATTTTTATTTCACCCTGAGCGTCGTTTGTTGCACGATTTGCTTTCAGGTACCAAAGTGGTGAATTGTTAACTCAACTGCTGATTTGACGTTGAATGATCAGTTTCATGCAGAGTTGCGATCGAATCGTCTTTCCATATCTTTCTTCCTACGACTACACTTACTTCAAACATAAATTCAATCGCTTAGGACTCAAGGATGATGAACAAAGCTGGTTGGACAGTGTGCCTCGCTACTCTCATTTCTTCCGGCGTTGTTGCTGGAGAGTGGGAGATTGAAGCGGGGGGATTTTTCTCTCGCACTGACACCAAACTTAACGCCTACGACCCTTACCTCGACCAAATACGTACCATTGATTTCGAATCTGATCTCGATTTGAAAGAGTTTACCGTGCTGCCTTATGTTGAGGTGGAGTATTACTTCAATAAAAAACATAGCGTGTATCTTGATTGGCGTAGTTTGCACCGTGAGGCAACCCGCACAGCGGTAACCAAACCTTTTGAAATTACCGTTGATGGCACCACTTATGCGGTTCAAGCTGGCTCTAAGCTGACCACAGAACTGAACATTGATATTGCACGCCTAGGTTACGGTTATCAGTTTTACACCAGTGATAAATGGGCGGTGGATGTATTGGCGGGGCTGCACGTGATGTGGCTGTCATTAGGTTTAGATGGCAAGCTTGGCGCAAAAGTGAGTGGGGTGGATGAAATTCCAGTAATGTTTGTTGATGATGCGGTTTTAAATGATGTTACTGCCCCTTTGCCTGATTTGGGGATTCGAGCAGAGTATTCACTGACGCAAGACTGGATTTTAAAAAGCCACGCACAGGTGTTCTATTTAGCTGTGGATGATATAGAAGGCTATTTGTTTGAGGTGGACATTGGCGCAAAGTACTTCTTTACCGACCAATTCAGCATGACGGGTTCATTTAACTATTACGAAGTAGGGGTTGATTACGAAAGCGACAATTCTGCGCTCGATGTTACCTACCGATTCTATGGTCCAATGCTGACCATGGCGTACAAATTCTGAATTAAAAAAGCCACACAGGAGTGTGGCTTTTTGTATTGAATATTTCGTCTACCAGACAACGAGCTATTGCTTGTTGATATAGTCTTTAAAGCGCGCTTGTGTCTCAGCGTCTGCTTTTTGGTACCAGAAGTGCAGCATTTCTTCAGCCGTTGAATCTGCTTTCATCGTCGCAGGCTTAGTTTGCTTCATGTCTGATGGAATTGCTGCTGGAAGCGTTACAGGCTGAACGACCGCTGCAGTTGCAACGCCGATTGCCGCTACACCGCCTGCTTTATTGTAGTCTTCCACTTCGCGAACGTAGTCACGACCAATTTGCATACCTGGTTTGATTAGCTTGTCTTGCTCTACCGCAATTGCATTGCCTGAAGCATCAACCAGTTTCCAATCTAGGTCTTTGATTCTTTCTTCTGCTTGGCGAAGATCACGGTATTCAGGAAGCTGGAACGCTAGCTCAGCATCGGTTGCGTCGAAACGAGCTACGATAACGTCACTCTCAACACTTAGGCGATCATTGCCTTGGCTGAAGTAAGGTGCGTAGCGGAAAACAACTTGGTTTACACCGTCAGGCAGAGTGAATGATCTTTCAGAAGCAAAAAAGCCACCAGATAGTTTTACTTTTTCACCGTTAGCCGCATAGATTGAAACGTCGTCAGGAACGGTTACCGTCACATCCGCGAATGCCATGCCACTCATTGCCAAAGCAAGCGCGCAAGTTAAAGGCTTGATCAATTTCATTGTTTTTATCCTAAGCACTGTCATTAGTGGTCATCGAGATTGCATTGTTCATTGTCTGATTGCAACTCTCGAATGTTAGAAGATTGAAAATTTAACAAGAACGTCATTTTAATCTGATTCCAAGCGATGAAACTGTGAGCTAAATAGCTCAAACCGCTGCAAAGACAGCGGTTTGTTTCAAATGCTTGCAAGGTTAGATACCAGCGCCGTGACCAGATTCCGCTTGCGACGCTTCTTTCTCTTCGATGACCGCTTCTTCTTGCTGTTGTGCTTTCTCTATGCTCAACCACCATACGAATAGCTCATACCAAATCGCTAGGATAACGGCACCTAAGAACAGACCAACGATGCCGTAGAAGAGCATGCCGCCAATGGCACCAAGAAGAATCACAGGCATCGGTACATCAACACCGCGTCCCATTAGCATCGGTTTGAACAGGTTCTCTGACAATGCCGCAACCACAACCCACACAGTGAACATAGTCGCAGTGCTGGTGTCTTGGGTCATGTACATGTAGCCAATTACAGGCAGTACGGCAAGCAGTGCGGGAAGCTGTGCGATACACAGGATCATCAGAATAAGTGTGAGTAGACCTGCAGCAGGTACGCCGAAGATGAAGAAACCTGCACCAATCAATAGCGCTTGAATCGCAGCGACACCAACCACGCCAAGCAACACACTCTTAATGGTTGCGGCGATAAGTGTTGTCCAGCTCTTGGCGTTGTCGCCAGCGGTGCGAACGGCAATGGTGCTAAGACCTGATGCCAAGGACTCTGAGTAAGTCATAAAGCCAGCAGCAATCGCAAGCGATAGGATAGAAAGAAGCAGACTACCCAAAGCACCGCCTACCATGCCAAGTAGAGACGTTAAGCCTGACTTGATTTGTGGCATAAAGGTTTGAATTGCTTTCTCTAAGTTTGTCGCGAACAGCGTCCATACTTCGTAAAGCTTGTCACCGACAAGTGGCCAATCAGCAACAGAAGGTTTTGGACCAGGGATTTTGATGTCGCCATTTTGCAATACTTCTAGTGCGTGCGTTGCGCCATCAACAATGGAGCCTGATACCATCACTAGAGGCGTGACCAGTAGGGCGATACCCAACAACGCAATTGTCGTTGCAGCGAGACCTCGTTTACCACCGTACACTCTTTCTAGTTTTTTACAGATTGGCATCAATGCAACCGCGATGATCGCACCCCAAATCACAGGAAGAATGAAAGGTTTGATAATGTCATACGTAAACATCAGCAAGACTAAGATCAAGCCGATACGTATCGCAGATTCCACCATATTACTGATGAAAATCTTACTCTCTGTTTTTTCCGATTGTTTATCCATTTTTGTTTACCTGATGTTCAATGTTGGAACTGACGAGACTTGAAACAACAATCGCCATATAAAACACGCCTACAATGGCCTCTAAATACACAACGACTTGTGCCAATGGTGTTAGAGGGCTGATGTCGCCGTAACCTAACGTGGTTAAGGTGACGAAACTGAAATACGCTGCATTAGAGAAGTTCTGACCCCAAGAGATGGCTTCCATCCCGGTGAATGAGTTTGGAGAGAACTCAAGAAGGATGAGATAGGCAATTGCCCACATCAGTCCCAGCAGCAAAAATAGGGCAACCGAACCAATGACTTTGTTGGTGTTCACATGCCCAGTGAACAGAATCTGTCTTGCGATGGATTTGAATGTCCCGAAGAAGAAGGCGAAGGTGAGGGCGAGCATCACCACGTCCATTTCTTTGATACCGAGAGCGGCTTTAATACCAATCACCAATACCCAAGTACCGAGCAAGGTATAAAGAAAACGTGACCAGTTTTTGTCAAAGCGTAAGCTCGCCATACAGACGATAAAAGTGATGATGGTGAACCCTTGTAACAGGTGTTCCATCGCTCCTTCTCCTACAACCTGTACAAACGCACCGCCAATTAAGAGCCCGATTAACGCTAGGGTCAGATAGAAGAAGTTATTTTCTTCATTGATGTTTTTGAGTTTTTTTCCGATAGCCATGGTTATGTCTGTTTAACTCCTATTCTTGCTCTTGTGATGAGTCCTTCATCACCATGATGGAAGCAGAAAGACCAAAGCGTAGGTCGACGCCTTCTGGTAATTCATGCAATGACACGCGAACGGGAATGCGTTGGGCTAAGCGAATCCACTGGAATACAGGGTTCACATTAGGGAGAAGGTTGTAGCCAACGGTGCCGTCTTTAGGGGCGATACCCCAACCGATGGAATCCACCGTAGCGTCGATAGGTGTGTCTGGGTGAGACATCAAGGTGACACGAGCTTCATTGCCCGGAGCAATTTGAGCCAATTGGTTTTCGCGGAAGAAGCCAAAGACCCAGAAGCTGTTTTTGTCGATAAGTGCCACTAACGGCTGGTTTGCAACCGCTTGTGTACCGTCACGGATATCTAGGTTCGATACAAAGCCATCAACCGATGCGTACACTTTGGTGTAACCAAGGTTCAGGCGCGCAGACTTAAGCTGTTCTTCTGCTGATTTGATTTGCAGTAACGATTCTTCGTAGGTGATTTCGCGACGAATGAGATCTTTGTGAGAAACTGCGCCTCGGTCTTTGGCTCGGATGTCTTTTAAACGATCGTATTCGATCTTTTTACCGCGTGAACTGACGATGGCTTTCTCTAACGCCACTTCTGCTTGTGATAGGGCAACGTCGTAAGTGGTTGGATCGATCTCAAACAGCAGATCGCCTTTCTTCACTTCTTGGTTGTCCATCACGGCAACATGAACGATAGGACCAGATACACGAGGTGCAACCTTGATAACGTTCGCACGTACCTGACCATCGCGGGTCCATGGGTTATTAAAATACTCTTCGAACTTCTGATAGCCGAACCACGCCGCGCCACCAAGAATGACAAGATTGAGTGCAATAACGAGTAGTTTTTTCATCTTGTTGGGCACCTAAAACTGTATATAAAAACTGTCGATGGCCACCACGTAAAACACCATGATGGCAATGAATGTCAGAGACGGAAATGCAATGAAGCGTGACAAGCGTGTCTTGTTCAAGATGATCACCGTTATCCATGTGGCAGTGACGGCAAGAATCAGCACCAGTAACAAGGGAGAAAAGTAAACGTCCCCCCAAGAGAGTTCGTGTGGCATTACTGCACCTCCCCATCTTGCTCGGAACTATTTTTCTGGGTACTTAGTTGCTCGGCACTGTCTGCTTGCGCTTTGTCTGAAGATGGCTCGATGCGAATTGGTGGCAGAACACGTTCTTCTTCATCCAGCAAACCATCCCAATCGCTGCGGTCTTGCATCTGTTTAGCGACGGTTTCAGATAAAAATGGTTTACCTGTTTGAGCCTCCCATCCACCGCCGAGCGCTTTGTAAAGTGCCACAACTTGGTTTGCGACGTTACCTTTGATGGTGGCGTAGCTGTCTTCTGCGCGAGTCATCTTTTCTACTGAATTCAGAAGACGCTCAAAGGAAATCTGACCGTTTTCGTACTGCGTCATCGATATATTGAACGCGCGAATCGACGAATTGACCGATTGCAGACGCAGCGATTTTTGCTCCAAATACAAGTCATAAGCTTCCAGTGCATTAGTCACTTCATTAACCGCTTGCAGCACCTTCTTGTTGTAGTTGGTCAGCGTTTCTTGAAACTTCGCATCTTCAAATCGAATGTTGTTTTTCACTCGTCCGTATTGGAAGATATTCCAACTGAACGTTGGACCTACCACCATGGTTAACGAGTCACTGAAACTGAAGCTGCTGCCATCTGGAACCGTGCTATCGATACCTATAGAGCCGAACAGAGAGAAGCTTGGGTACAAGGCTGTTTCGGCAACGCCAATCTGAGCACTCTGAGCACGAGCTTGCATTTCTGATACTTGAAGATCAGGTCGGCGCATCACCAAATTTGCATCCACTTTGTTATCCAGTAGAGGTGGGCGAGGTACGATGGAGCGTTCGTCGTTGCCTGATAGTGCGGGTTTTCTGCCTGAGGATTTAAACTGGTTTTCGTAATCCGCCATCCGCTGAGCAAAGCCATCAGATTGCAACAGCTTTTCAACGTCTTCTGGCAGCACACCCAACAGCAATGCTAATGCAGTGCGCGACTGCTTCATTGCAATTTCAAGCGAAGGTTGCGCCGCTTTAGTATTGAAGAGCTGGTTTTTCGCTTGCTGAACGTCGAGCTCGGTTACGTTACCAGAATCAAATTGCACCTGAGTAATATTCACTACGCGCTCTTGGATCTCGATGTTTCGACGAGAGAGTAAAATACGCTCTTGAAACGTGCGGTAGTTGATGTAGTTGCGTGCCACTTCCGCAGTGATGGTCACCATGATGTCGTGGTAAGACGCAATCGACGCATAGTAGCCAGCTTCAGCAGATTCAATGCCACGCGCGTATTTGCCCCAGATGTCCATTTCCCACCCTGCATCAAATGACAGTGCGGCGTTATTTACACCTTGGTCGTTCACATAAGCTCTGGCTAAGTTACCGGAGACAGTTTGCACTTGTGGGTATTGCAATCCTGTGGAGATGCCCAATAGCGAACGTGCTTGGACTATGCGCAAACCCGCCGCCTCAAGATCGAGGTTTTGTTGGCTCGCCATCTCAACCAGTTGGTTCAGTGTTGGATCGTTGAACTGCTGCCACCACTGCTGCAGTTTTTGCTCGGATTGCTGTGTGTCATGCGCCGCTTTTTCTAATGACCAATCACTTGGCAAGGCGGTTTGCTCTGGATGGACGTAATCCGGACCCAAAGTCGTACACGCACTCAATCCGAGTACAGAGAGTATGGCGAGGCTAGGTTTAGTTAGTTTTAGAAGCATCATATCCTCACCTTTAAAACCGCTTCTGACGTAAGTTCACCCAATCGATATCCTCGTAGGTTTGCTTGCATTGGTTTATTGCTTCGAACACGTTCCGTTTTAAATTCAGCAAGATATAAAAACCGGCTATCTCTGAATAAGCGTAGTCAGATAAATCCAACTCACTAAAGAATTCTTCCAGTTTATTTTCAAAGGATTGGTAATCTTGGCTGTATTGTTCGAACACAGAATTGAGCTCGTCGGTCGTCTGATGGCTTGCTAGTGCGCCAGCCATCAGAGGTAATATGGAATCGGTATGCTTGCCGCGTAACTGTTTGATAAGTCGGTTACTTAACAGCTTTTGTTCGGCAGCAATCAAAATGTTGACGTGGTTACTTAGGGCATTGCATGACTTGCTGAATGCGCCGATGGTCTCTGGCGGCGTTTTATCAAATAACTTGTGGTTGATCTTTGAGCCCCAAACCATCAGTTTTTTGGAAGAGACGTTTAGTGTCACCAAATGCAAAGAACGTTTCAGCTTTTTAAAAGAGGACTCAGATTGTTGGTGATAGCTAGCAAATAGGTCACCAACATGCCTGAAATACCGCTCTTTCAGCGTTAAGAACAAATGCTCTGGACGTGAACTGAAAGGGAAGTAATGAGCGAAAATGATCATGAACACCACCATGTAGAACAAGGTCATGATCGTCATTAGGATGCCAAAGTGATAGGTCATATTGTTGTCGAGACCGAGCACGAACAAGCCAATCATATAGAAGATGGTCACCGGTCCTTTGAATAGATAGAAACCGATAAAGGTATAGATAAAGATGAACAAGCCCAGTTCGGCACCTAGCTCTAAACCCGGCAAAATAAAGACGTACGAAGGCACTGCAAATAGGAAGCCAAACGTAAACAAAATCAGCAACATGAATGGGTGAACAGGTACAAACGACAGCAGTGACATAAAGATGGTTGAGAAGGTAACAAACGAGTAGCCACCTGGCGGGTTGAAATAAATCCAAATTAACCCTGCCACCCAGTAGGTGGTGAAGGTTTTCACTGCGGTTTTGAAGTTCTCAGCATCCCACCAAAGGAACTTACTCTTCTGCTTCGGCAATTCTTGCTTAAACGACACATTGTTGGTCACAGAATCAATACAGCTAATGCTCTCAGCTAAGCGAGACAAGCTTTGGTGCATGAGTTTAAGTAAGTGACCAAGTGTGAGTGCTGAGCCTTTCACAAGGTGAGACGCGTCTGCCAGCGCCGCTTGGTTGTATTCGATGTTTAATTCTTGAGCTCGGTAAGCCGCTCCCTCGTTGGCCCACATCTCTTGACTGATCTTGAACAGTTGTTGGATTTCTTGAGTCGCTTGATCAAAGTTGTTGATACAGCTTCGGTCTTGCTGGTGGCTAAAGTGACTATGTGCAGCCACGCTAAGCTCTTGAGTGATTTGCTTATTGAAGTGGACCGCGAGTTGCCACTCTTTCATATAGGCCGAGACATCACTGCACTCGACGCTGACGGTTGCAAAGCGTTGTTCTAGCGCGTTTTGTGCGGCGAATACTTTTTCTAACAACTCATCGATGGTTGGTGACGGTGCTTCATCGTTTTCAGTCGCTTCCACATTGGTGACCACATCCTGTTGTAGCGCTGTTTTTTGTTCGAAGTTTTGCAAAATGGCATTAAACAACGCTTGTTGAGCTTGATTCAGTTGCTCAATGAGCTGACGCAGATTTTGCTCTGTCTTGGTCGGCCATAGGAATGTGCCCACTAAGGTGTAAAGCACTACACCAAAGATCGTCATGTACGCGCGATCAACGCCATACATGAATGCGCCTTCTGCATCTCCACCATTCGACATCATTAAGACCATTACGCCAGTTAAGGCAAGTAAGGTCGGGTCTTTTTGGTACGCGTTGCGGAAATAGAAAATAAAGGAAACAACGACAGAAACGCTGAGCATATACAGCAAGCGATCTTGGGCAAACATGCCGACAAGCAACAAACCGATTACCGCACCTACTAAAGTACCCAGCACACGCAATGTGCCTTTGGCGAGAGACTCACGTCGACTACCGGTAGAAGCGATTAACATGACTGTCGTAGCCGCGGTAGATGCTTGCGGCCAACCCATTGCAAACGGGATCAGATAAGCCAGAGTTAGGCTAAGCGCTACTTTTGTGGCGAATTTGATTTTCTCGTTCATAGTGTCAACGTTAGCTCAGGCTTATGCTTGTAAGTGGATGAATTTATTCAATCAATAATCAGAATTTCGTTCTGAAAAAATTGCGGACGCGGAATATAGCGATTGAAATGAAGAGGTTTGTAAATCCTTTGTCAAAACCCAATCGGACTGAAAAGCCTAAATCGTTCTTCGAGCCCCGTTGCTCATAGCGTGGGAGGAAAAACGACCAAGAAAACGTTTAACTAGAAAGTCTCATTACTGATACAGTTTTGCAGGAATTATCAAACCAAATTTCTATTCAAGGCTCATCGCCAGCATGTTAGGTCTTGCTCACTTCCAAATTATTGTGAAAACAAGTGCCTAACAAAAAGCATAGATGATGAGGAATAAGTTGAGAGGGAAGTTTTTGTTTTTTACTGGCTTGTAGATGTGGTTTTGGATTTTTGGGAGCGAGATAAAAAGACCAATGCAATGCCGCCAAGAATGATAGCACTGGTTATTAACGAATGTAGGGTCAGGGCTTCACCTAACAATATGCTACCTAAAATCAGAGCGATGGCAGGAACAGAAAGCTGGCTAACCGCTGCTTGTAACAGAGATAACTTTTGCATTACCTGATACCAAAGTACATAACCAAAACCTGAGGCGATGGCACCCGATGCAATGGCTAATAATGTACCTTTTAAGGTTACTTGAATTGAATCTAATAACAGTGGGGAAAGTAAGAGTCCTAAGATGGAAGCGGTAATGAACCCCCAAGTAATCCCACTGCTCGGAGTTGGGGCGTGTTTACCTAGAGCGGTGAAGCCTGCCCAGCAGACACCGGAAAGTACCATCAATACAGCAGACCAGACATCTGGTCGAGTTGCCGATGGCAGCATGAGCCAAGCAAACCCCGCTAACGACACCGCAATGCCTAACACTTCGAGCGATTTAAAGCGCTGCCCTTGCCACCAATAAAGGGCGAGTAAGGTCAGCTGTACAGCACCAAAAAGTAACAAGGCTCCGGTTCCAGCTGCTAGTTTTATATAGGCGTAAGAAAACAGGGCGGCATATCCAAATAAGGCTACTCCTGCAAACAGACTGAATTTGGTTGTCGGTAGCTGGCTGCGAAAGTTTCCTCTCAGAAGTAGGATGGCAACTAAGGTGACTGCACCAGAGAGTAAACGGATAAGGGTGAAGCTGCCCGCGTCTATGAGACCTGCTGCTAATGCTAAGCGACACAGCAGTGAATTGGCAGCAAACGCCAACATAGCAATCGCGGTCAGTAAAAATGTCGACATTCCTTATCCTCAATCCTAAGCAAGATACGCAGTGTAGCGCAAACATAAGAAGCTAATTAGTTGATAAAGTGATTAGTTATAGCTGAAAACGCACACTCATGGTGCATTGAGATATCGAAGTCTTGCCAAATTGAGTGAAAATAGTAATTGTTATAACATAACAATTTGGTTCGGTAATAAATACAGAATGAGGAATTCGGGTTGAATCTATTTGTTAATGATCTCACGGTTATTGATGCATCGTACTTGTGTGAAAAACGAGGCATGGTCGGCGAGAGCTGGATTCTGGATGTCGTAATGCATGGCGATCTCAATGAGATGAGCATGGTGCTGGATTTCTCGAAAGTGAAGAAGCAAATCAAACAATTGGTCGATCAATATGTTGATCACCGTTTGCTTGTTCCCGTAAATAATGACGCGGTGGAAACCACAAGTATTCAATCAGGCTATTCCCAAGTCGACCTTATGCGTGGTGAAAAGGGCATTCATCTACATTGTCCGGATGAAGCCTTTTGCTTTGTTGATGCTAAAGAAATCTCAATAGAAAGCGTGACGAAACACATTCACCATGTTCTACAAGGTCATCTACCGAGCAATGTGGCATCGATTGATGTGACCTTGCGTCATGAAAAACTCGATGGCGCTTACTATCACTACACCCACGGTTTAAAAAAACATGATGGTAATTGTCAGCGTATCGCACACGGACATCGTTCACCGATCCAAATCCTAGTGGATGGGCAGCGTGATATCGAACGCGAGCACGCTTTTGCACAGCGTTGGCAAGATATCTATCTCGCCTCCATCGAAGACTTAGTTGAAGTTGAGCATTTAGAGTTGAGTGAACACGCTAATGGCAGCAGTAGCGATACCCACTTTGGCTTTCGTTACACCACGTCTCAAGGGGACTTCCAGTTAGCGATTGCACACAGTGAAACCGAAGTGCTGAACACGGATACAACGGTGGAACTGCTTGCCGTATTTATCGCTAATGAAATTGCTCCTTCATTAAATGAGGGGCAGTCACTGCAAATTATCGCCTATGAAGGTGTGGGAAAAGGAGCGATGGCGTTTCGCTAAGAGGGCGCTGCTCAATCTCAATTAAAACTCACTTTTACTCAATATTTGGAATATCACTTTTATGGACAAACTTAATCGTGTTCTGCTCGTGGCAGGTACGCATGGTAACGAGCTTTCTGGTATTTATCTTCAAAAGCTCATCAAAGATCGCCTCTATGTTGCCGACCGTTCGACGTTCAATACTCAGTGTGTGCTTGGCAACCCTGAAGCGGTAAAGCAAAACGTTCGTTATGTGGAGACCGATCTCAACCGTGAATTTGCCTTGGCGAATCAATCATCGCCTGCGACTCAGCAAGAAACTGAAATCGCGCAGCAATTCACGCAAGTACATGCTCACCAAGAGAATCAATTGATCATCGATCTGCACAACACCACCAGTAACATGGGTGCGACCTTGATTTTGGTTTCTAATGACGTGTTCTATCGCAAGATGGGGGCGTATGTGAAGCAACGCATGCCAGAAGCCAACATCTTGTTTGAAGACAGAAAAGCGTGGGATGACCAACCTTATTTGTGCACCACCGGGCAGCATGGCGTGATGATCGAAGTTGGAGCTCAAGCACATGGTTCACTGAAGTACGACACTCTAGAGCTAATGAAGAAGATGCTGACCATGGTATTGGATTACCTTGAACAGCATAACCTTGATCGTGTTGGTGAGTTGAACGACTACGACGCGTATTTTTACACCGAAGAAGTGATGATCCCTGTCGACCACGATGGTATGCGTGTCGCGACAGTACATCCTATGATCTGTGGACGAGATTTCGAGGTAGTCAAACCGGGCGAACCATTACTCGCGACCTTCTTTGGCTACGATATTTTCTGGGAAGGCAAACAGGATATCTATCCGCATTTCATTAACGAGAGTGCGTACAGCAAAGCCAATATCGCTATGGCACTTGCTGAGAAAAAATGCGTTCGCACGAGTGATTGAAACCGAGCTTAGCTTGAATGTTCGCCCTCAATTCTGAACTGTTTGTAGTGTTCTTCGAATCGGTCGCTTATCCAGTCCATAAGCATTTTGACTCTTGGTAGTTGATATTTGACTGGCGGACAGACGAGCGAAAGTAAGGTTTTTTCTGACCATTCCGGGAGCACCTCGATAAGTCTTCCGGATGCCAAATCAGCATGGCAGTACACATCGGTTAGTCGCGTTACCCCTAGTCCAGAAACCGCCGCGTGCCGCATGGTCCTGCCAGTAGCCGCTTTAATACCTTGCCCTACATTGATAATGCGCTGCTCTTTGTGATTTTTCATAATCCAATGATCAACACTGCCATGAATCAAAGGCAAGGCTTTAAGATCTTCTGGGACGAGGATGTTCGGGTGTCGTTCCAGAAAATCTGGACTTGCGACATAGTGCGTGCGAAGTGTGGTGAGTCGGCGCGCGATGAGAGTGGAGTCTGGCATTTCGCCGACACGGAGGACTAAGTCGTAGCTATCTTCAATAAGATTAACGCGATGTTTTGAGAAATCGAGCTCTACTTCTACGTTCGGGTAGGCGGATTGAAAACTCATCACCAATGGTGCAATGAGCTCTTCGCCAATCGGTCCTCCGACAGAATTCATGTGGATCCGACCCTTAATTTCGCTGGTGGTTTGCTGTGCCCACTCTGCGGCGGCATCCAGTTGTAGCATTGCTTCTTTGCACTTGCGAAAGTAGCCATCGCCAATTTCAGTAAGGCGAAGCTGACGTGTGGTTCTATAAAGCAATTGAACACCTAGCGAGGACTCTAATTCACTTACGAGCTGACTCACGTTTGCCTTTGATGCGCCCATCGCTTCGGCTGCGGAGGTAAAGCTTCCACATTCCGCCACATAAATAAACGCTCGAATACCTCGCCAAGATAGATTGTTCATGTAAACCTAACAGTGTTTTCATAATGCCTATATATATCTGAATAATAGCGCTCCTTATACTGGTTTAAAAGAGAGGAGCAGAGTACAAATGTTTGTGAATGCTCGTCTCTATCGTCTAAAAAACCGTTAACCATAGAGAGTGAATCGAGTGACAGTAACAAGATATGAAGCTTCATTTTTCAGCAATGGCAACCGACTTGCAGCGGAAATTCATCGTCCATCTGTAGTGGAGAATCCTTTACCCGCGGTTTTGATTGCAGCGCCACAGGCGGGTGTGAAAGAGCAGACGGTAAGAATCTACGCCGAGAAAATTGCTGCCAAGGGATTTGTGGTATTAACGTTTGACCATGCCAGTTTTGGCGCGAGTGAAGGTGCACCAAGATTTCATGAGAACCCATACAGTAAAGCGGAAGATTGCCGCAATGGGGTCACTTATTTACGTTCTTTAACGTATGTGAACAACGAGCAAATCCATGGGTTAGGTGTTTGTTCTGGCGGCGGGTATTTAGCTCATGCCGTTGCGACAGATCGACGCGTAAAATCACTTGCGACTGTGAGTGCTTACTTTGACCACCGAGGTTTTTATCACAACGTAATTGGTCGAGAGGGTTTGTTAGATTTACTGCTTAAAGGTAATGAAGCGAGAGAACGTTATCTTGCTACTGGGCAGATTGATTTTCTGCCTCATGCACCAACTGAAGACAGTGAGGAAATGCCACGTCTGTTTAGAGAGTTCTACCAGTACTACATGACAGAGCGCGGAGCAAAAGGTTTATACGAAAGCAAGTTTTTGCCTTGGTCTTATGAGACGTTGGCTAACTTTTCTGCGTTGGATATTGCTGCAAACCTGACACCGACACCACTGCTGATGATTGTCGGTACAGAAGCGGATTCCGCATACGAAAGTGAGCAAATGTTTGATGCGGCTTCGCAGCCTAAACAATTGATTAGAATTGAAGGTGCGAATCACATTGGGCTCTATGACGAAGACGAATACGTTGATCAAGCTGTTGAGCAGATCATTGAGTTTTTTAGCTAATCACACCATTAGAAGAAAAAGGGGCGAGAATATCGCCCCTTTTGCTATTAATCGATGTCACTGGAACAACCATAAAGTGACTTAATGGTATTTCGTAACCACACCAGTTTTGGGTTGTACGCATTACGTTTGTGCCAAATCATGGTGAACGGGATCAGCAGTTTATCTTGTTGAGTTTGTTCCAATGGAATGGGTAGGCACATCAAATCTGGATGCAGCTTCTTGGTGTAACTTTCACAGTATTGCGGTGCGGTGGTCAGCATATTGTGGTGTGGCTGTGCGGCCATAAATAGAGACTGCTCAAAGCTCGACATGGTTAAGCCAATTGAGCGCTGTAAGCCCAGTTCACTCAATACTTCATCCAATGCCCATGTTTCACTCTTTTCCCAAACAATATTGATGTGTTGATAGCTCAAAAAGGTCTCAAGATTCCATTCCTGCTTCAAAGCAGGGTGATCTTTGTGCAGGTACACCATAGGTAGGTCTGAGAACAGCACTTCAAAATCGAGGAAGTAAGGGAGCAGGTCGAGTGACTCTTTCGAGCGGGGATGGCTCTCTCTTCCGGTAAAGCCGATGTCTGCTTCTCCACGCACAATCGCATCGAGTGAATCATAATCCCAATTACTGGTTTTGACTTTAGCATCCGGGTAACGCTGGTGGATTGCGATAAGAAGCTCATCAAGAATCGTCAGCACTAACGGGGATTCAATGGTCAGATCAAAGCGTACGCCTTTTGGTGCTATATCGCTGCGTTTTTCCGCAATTTGGCTGCCAATTTGTAGCCATTCCGCCAGATCTTGCTCCATGCTTTGCGCTAATGGAGTCGGTGCTAATCCTTTTGGTGTTTTCACAAACAGAGGATCATCAAACCAGTCACGAAGCTTATTAAGCGATTTACTTACCGTTGACGGCGTGACGTTTAATTTCTTCGACGCTTTGGAAACACTCTGCTCTTGCAGCAGCAATTGCAGAGTGAACAATAAGTTGAGATCAAGACGGGCTAGTGATTTCTTCATAGTGGCTTTCATGAGCAGGCTTAGGAATAAATAGTATTAGAGCCAAGCTGATTACGCCACCTATTGCTAAGATAAACACCAACATATTCAGCGCATTAACGCCAATCAATCCCATGAACCAGATGTAGATCGCAGAGCAACACACTTGAGCGATGCCCAGCAATGAGCTTGCTACACCTGCACGTTGAGAGAATGGGCTGAGCGCTTGACTCATGGCCACGCCAAAGCCAATCGAGAAGCCAGCGCAAATCAGCCCAAATCCGAATAAGTAAAATGGGATTCCCCATTGATCTAGATGCGCAAAACCAATCACCATCGCAGCACTGACAAGCACGGTTTGCGACGTCAGCATCAGTGTACGTTGTTTAAAGTAAGACAAAGCCAATGGCGCAGAAAAAGAGGTGAGCATGCTGACTAATGCCGTGCCTGCCATGACAGAAGAATAGCCACCACGATCAAAACCAAGTTCGCCCATCACCAGCATTGGAGAGACATTCACGTAGGTAAGAATGGTGGCAACGCCAATGGCAGTAATGATGAGTCGGCTAATAAAAAAGCGCTCACAGAAGGTTTCTTGGTTAGAAGCTGAAGCGGCGCTTTGTTGTGGTATTACGTTAGGTTTTGATTCTTTGAGCACCAAGGTTGAAAGCAAACAAACCACCACACCCATGCCTGCCATTGTGGTGAACAGGCTTGGCCAAGGGAATTTGAGCATAATGAGATGGCCAACAACGGGGGCGATGACAGGAATGATGCAGGTAATGCCGTTGAGTATAGATAGTACCTTCGCGCGACGTTTGTCATCCAACGTGTCGCGAAGAATGGCAAAAGCAACCACATAGCAAGAGCCAGCTCCAATACCTTGGGTAAATCGAGCAATTAAAAACGCCTCGGACTGCTCAGCCATGCTACCAAGTAGTGATGCTGCAATGAAGATCGCAGCGCCAACCATAGCAACAGGTTTTCGACCAATGGAGTCGGCGATCTTTCCTGCAAACAACAT
Organism: Vibrio harveyi NBRC 15634 = ATCC 14126 = KCTC 12724; assembly: GCF_001591145.1. Taxonomy (GTDB): domain Bacteria; phylum Pseudomonadota; class Gammaproteobacteria; order Enterobacterales; family Vibrionaceae; genus Vibrio; species Vibrio harveyi. Next base: position 18,164 of record NZ_BCUF01000005.1, read on the forward strand.
AGTCGTTGCCATACCGGCAAGGTAGATAGAGAACGCAATGTGTAACTGTGATTCACTGGCGTTTAAATCCGCGGCAATTTGAGGCAAACCTACAAGGTAAAGATCAATCGCGGTAGGATAGAGTAATACAAGGGAAAAACTACAAAGCAAAAAACGGAACATGGCAACCTCACTAACAATTGGTGAGGATCATAATGTGTGAAACGTTTGCCTGCGAGTGGGAATTGCGACCGTAGGTATTTCCATTTACGACATACCCTGTATAAATCGAACGTAAATTCAACAAGGATGACCATGATTACTATTGAAAAGTATATGCCATGTCGACACGCGCAAACCATTGAGCTGCAAGTCTTGGAAGATCAAGCTCAGTTTACGGTTGAGAATATTGGTCAGCGATTGGAAAGTCTTAAACCGACAGAGCTGCCTCATTTGATCCTTGAAGATGATCGTGTGGTCGGGTTCTTTTTATTTGATGCTGCGTACAGTGAAGATTATGACTTTTGCCCTCAAAGAAGTTTAGGTGTTCGCTCATTACTGGTGGATCATCGCCATCAAGGCAAAGGTATTGCGAAGCAAGCCATTGGTTTGTTTAGGGACTTTGTTAAGTTGCACTATCCAACATTTGAATTTCTCTACCTAACGGCTAATTGTCGAAACGTCCCCGCCTATCAGTGTTACCTAAAGGCGGGTTTTGAAGATACTAATGAGCTTTATCATGGTGGACCAGTTGGACCTCAGCACATCATGCGACAGGAATTGTAAAGAAGAACAAAGCAATAGATTGTACCTACTAAAATTTTGCAATAAATTTGATGCAACTGAATGAATAACCACGAACTCTCAAGGACGATATGTGAAAATTGAAGTCGACAATTTAGAAAGAACAGCCGTAATCGCATTACTAGAAGAACATCTACAAGACATGTATGCCACATCGCCGCCAGAGAGTGTGCATGCGTTAGATTTAGCTAAGCTCAAAGCGCCAGAAGTGACATTTTGGACCGGATGGAAGGATGAGCAACTGCTTGGGTGTGCAGCGATTAAAGAGCTGGATGATCAACATGCTGAGCTTAAATCCATGCGCACCACGCCAGCGGCAAGAAACCAAGGTGTGGCGTCTCAATTATTGATTCATGTGATTGAGCAAGCGAAGCAAAAAGGTTTGCAGCGCTTAAGTTTAGAAACTGGCTCGATGGAATTTTTTAAACCTGCGCGCCTGTTGTATGAAAAGCATGGCTTTGTGTATTGCGATCCGTTTGGTGACTACGAACTCGATCCAAATAGCCAGTTTATGACCCTAGAATTGAGCTAGGGTCATTGATTGATAGTGAGTTGAAATTAGAAGTTCAAATTGAAATTGATGGTTGGCGACAAGAGGTTTGAACGTTCGTCAGCCAATCGCTTTCTCTTCTCTTTTAAGCGTTTAGCGTTGTCTTTATCTGGGTTGTTATCCAGTTGATTATCGATGATAGAAATTTCATTATCGATCTCTTGGATGCGCTGTTGGCGTTGGTACTCTTGATGACCTAACTGATAGTTTTCAATGAACTGTTTATTGCTACACACACCATAATATTCTTTCCCTTCAATACCGACGGTATAGCCATTGTCTGGTGAGCAGTAAAGAATCGTGCCTTTATCAAAGCCTTCTTTCCACTGTTTTTGATCTGGAGTGACACCCGCTTCACCACAGTCTTCAGCGTAGCTGTTAATGATGCTCGGATTGTTACCTTCCTGCCCATCTTTGTAGCCTACTCTGTACCAGTCTGCTGTCTTACACTCATCTGGAGACATGCTGGCGCAACCAGAGAGCAAAGTGAGTACTGCTAGGGGGATTAGCGCTCTTTTCATCAGTTACTGTCCTTTAAACAAAATCGAATTGATATGGTTGAGTGTAAAATGAACACTGTTCATATCAATAGTTGAAATCATTGTATTCGCAATTGTAGTGAGTCATCAGTATCAGTGATAAGTTCAATTCGCTGAATGAATTCGAGTTTGATTAATATTGTTCACGGATTTTGCCTTTGTTGTATCAATTCGATAGCCTTTGCATCAAAGTAGACACGCAACAACGACATTAAGATAAATATAGTCAATGAGGTTTAGACATTGAGTGACCAATCAACCGTTGTCATTATCGAGGATGAATCTGCTATTGCCGACAACTTGATTCATGTATTGGAGATGGATGGCTACCACGTAGAGTGGTTTGCAACGGCAGGAGAAGGTTTCGCTTTTTTGCAGCACAATACCGCGGCTTTGCTTGTATTGGATGTTGGCTTGCCAGACGGCAACGGATTTGAGCTTTGCAAAGCTATCCGTGAGTTTTCTGATATTCCAATTATCTTTCTCACCGCAAGAAGCGATGAAATTGACCGTGTAGTGGGCTTGGAGATTGGCGCGGATGATTACGTGACTAAGCCATTTAGTCCGCGTGAAATGTTGGCGCGCATCAAGTTACGAATCAAATCCAAAGCACCGATGGTGGAACATAAACCAGAGCCTGCGGCTGTTCCAGAAAAACCTCAATTGCACCATGATTTGGTTGCGCAAAACTTCGACTACGGTGTTGGCGGGCAAATGCTTGGGTTAACTGCGGTGGAGTTTAAGATTCTCGATAAACTGATTTCTGTCTCTTCCAATGTATTGAGCCGAGAGCAGCTCATGGTCGCTGCAGACATGGCGCCAGAGGCTGCATATGAGCGTAATATCGATACCCATATCAAAGCGATTCGCCATAAGTTGAAGCCGTTTGAGATGTCTGAACGCATCTGTACCAAACGTGGCTTTGGTTACTTTTACTGCATTAAAGGTGAATGATGAATCGCTGGCCGAAGATCCCACTTGGACTCAGACTGTTTTTTCTCTACTTCATCTTAGTCGGAATGACGGCTTACATGGTGAGCAAAACTGTCGTCCAAGAACTTAAGCCAACCGTGCGTCAAACCACCGAAGAGACGCTGGTGGATATGGCGAACTTGCTCGCGGTATTGGCAGAAGAGGACGTTGCAAACGGAAAGTTGTCTGAGAGTCGCTTCTCCAAACTATTAGCGGCTTATGGGCAGCGAGAACCTCAAGCGCGCATTTGGGAAATTGGCAAAAAAGCGATTAACCATCGAATTTACATCACCGATAAACAAGGGATTGTGATTGCGGATTCTTGGCAGCAAGACGTAGGCAAAGACTACTCGCAATGGAACGATGTTTATCTCACGTTGCGCGGTCAATACGGTGCGCGCAGTACCATCGAAGACCCGAAAGATCCGCTCTCAACCGTTATGCACGTTGCTGCGCCCATTTACCACAAAGGCGAAATCATTGGCAGCGTGACGGTGGCAAAATCCAATCGCTCAGTACAACCCTTCATCGATCTGTCTAAACGCAATGTGTTGTTTTGGATGGTGTGGATGAGTGGTTTAGTGCTTTTGGCAGGGGCATTGTTTGCTTGGCGAATTCACTCGGCACTGAACAAGCTAGAAGACTACGCGACCAAAATGGGTGAAGGTGAAAAGGTCTCTAAGCCGACATTTCGTATCTTTTATGAGTACGGCACGCTAAGTGATGCATTAGAGAAAATGCGCAATCAGCTCGATGGTAAGCAGTATGTGGAAGAGTACGTACAGACGCTGACTCATGAGCTGAAAAGCCCGTTATCAGCGATTAAAGGCGCGAGTGAAATATTGCAAATGCCGTTGCCTGAAGAAAAGGTCACGCGCTTTGCTGGCAACATTGAGCGAGAAAGCGATCGCATGCAGTCATTGATTGATAAGTTGTTAGAACTTGCTCGTCTTGAAAAGCGCCCTGAACTAGAACAAGTCGAAGCTATCTCGCTAAAACAAATGGTCAATGAAGTGGTTGCATCGGCGGATGCGCGCTTGAGTGCTAAGTCGGTCACTGCCAACATCCAAATTGATGACCATCTCTCCGTGCTTGGTGATGCCTTCTTACTGAAACAAGCCGTTTTTAACTTGATGGACAATGCGCTGGATTTTGTTGATTCGGAGGGATGCATTGAATGGAAAGCTGAGGTCGCGAAAGAGAAAATGTGCCTGTCGATTTTCAATTCAGGTCCTCACATTCCCGACTATGCAATGCCTCGTTTAACCGAACGCTTCTACTCCCTCGCTCGGGAAAATGGCGTTAAGAGCACTGGGCTTGGGCTGAATTTTGTTGAGCAAGTGACCAAGCTGCACAAAGGTAAGTTGCAAGTCGAAAACGTCGATTCTGGCGTGAAAGTGACCCTGATTTTACCAACTCCATAGAAACTCCACATTAGCTCCATTCGTTCTCCAAATTGCTGATTTAGATTACTTCCATCAGCAAATGGAGAATGAAACATGAAAAAGATCCTCAATAACCAACTCGGCACGAAGTTCGCCTTCGTGCTGTTTTTGTTTGTCTTACTGCAAATCCCGCTTTCAATGGTCACAGGGCTGATCTCAGAACGCTCATATCGCCAAGATGAAGTCAGAAACGACATCGCACGCAGCAGCAGCGGCGAGCAGCGCATCATTGGTCCATTCATCATGGTTAACTACACCGAAACCAGTTACCGAGATGACAAAGTACAGATTAAAGAGCGTCGTAAATTTCTTTTACCTAGCACTTTTGATATGAGCGCGAATCTGGACAGTTTTGAAAAGTACCGAGGCATTTACCGCGCGCGTTTATACAAAGCACAAGTGGCACTGAAAGGCACTTTTGATGCAGACGATCTCGCGGCGTTGCAGGGGCTTGATATTGACAACATGAGCCTAGTCGTTGGCATTGAAGACAGCCGTGGATTGATTCGTTTGGATGACATGACCATGGCGAGCTCTGATATTGAAGTCGCACCGGGAACGGGGTTAAATAAGTTACCACAAGGCTTCCACAGTGATCTGACACTTGCAGACCTAAACCCAGCACAACCTTTGGCGTTCGATCTTAACTTCTTGCTACAAGGGATGGGACAGCTTCAAGTCACACCAATCGGCAGTCAAACAACAGTTGAGCTCTCTTCTGCATGGGCGCATCCAAGCTTTATCGGTGATTACTTACCAGTGTCGTCAGAGGTATCTGAAGATGGATTTAATGCACAGTGGGCGAGCAATAACTTCTCTACCAATATCGCGCAGCTGTTCCAAAGCTGTTTGTCATCGAATCACGCTTGTCACGAGCTTGAACAGCGACAAATGGGCGTAGATTTGATTGACCCCGTTGATCACTATTTGAAGTCTCACCGAGCCGTTAACTATTCACTGTTGGTTATCACATTAGTATTTGCGAGTTTCTTCTTACTGGAGCTGTTCCAAGCGCGTCCGGTGCACCCAGTGCAATACGGCTTTATTGGTCTGGCTTTAGCGCTTTTCTATCTATTGCTGATTTCGATGAGTGAACATCTGGGCTTTAACTGGGCGTATGTGGTGTCAGCAGTCGCATCGACGGGGCTTTTAAGTGTGTACGTGAGCGGTATGTTGAGCAACACCAAACACGGCGCGATATTCGGAGCGTGTTTGCTCACTCTCTACGGATTACTGTTTGGCTTGCTACAAGCAGAAAGCTACGCATTGGTGATGGGGACATTACTGTGTTTCGCGATTTTGAGTTTCACTATGGTTATTACACGCAACATCGACTGGTACGCACGAAATAAGAAAGCAGAAGAAAGTGCAAAGGCGAATCATGAAGACGTTTAAGCGAGCAGTTCTCACTGGGCAGCCAAGCGATATGGTGGAAGAGACGTCTGCTATCCACCTGCGATTTTCTGCAAAAAATGGACTCAAAAGCTTGGTGTGTTTTATCGCATTGGTCGTTATTGCACTCTATGTTCGAGACAGCTTTATTCGTCCGACATTTGGTGATGTTCTCGTTGTGGTTTGGCTCTACTACTTTCTTGCAAGTATGTTCTCTATGCCCGTTAACTGGCTGGTTTCATTGGTGGTGTTGATTGCGTTCGCTGTTGAGTTAGGGCAATTGTTACAGGTCGCGGTTTGGCTTGGTATCGAATCTTCATCGCCTCTGGCTGTGATTTTGGGCGCCACATTTGATTGGAAAGATCTGCTGGCTTACTGTATCGGAGGTCTACTGTGTTGGTGGATGGAAAAGAAATGAAAACCGAGATGAGAGCCATTGTGCTACCAAACCGACTCCGCCATTCCAAACGAGGTATTCGTAAGAGGCTCAAAATCAGTTTACTCAAACGCGTGTACCTTTGGTCACTGACCAATAGAGAACTGCTGTAAACCTCGCCTCTTTATATGAAATACAAAAAGAGAATCTTAACTCACCGGCGCACAGGGTGAGTTAAGATTCCCTTACTATTGACTAAGATATTGAGTTCTTACTTTTAATTAGCTTTCAAATGAAAGTTTATCGCCGAACGTCTCTTTCCAGTCTTTATCGAACTGCTCAACCGCAGGTTTTACTGCTGGGTGAGCGAACATTTGTGCCGCCACATCGGTTGGCAATGTAATGGCTTCGATGCCTAGCTTCATCACTTCCATCGCTTGTTGAGTGTTCTTGAAGCTGGCTGCCAAAATCTTCGCTGGTAGTTGGTTTTGATCGAGCAACAATTGAAGATCAGCGACCACTTCAACACCGTTGCCGTTCATCGCATCAATGCGGTTTACGTAAGGTGCTAGGTAGTCAGCACCGCACAGTGCCGCTAGGAAACCTTGTTGAGCTGAATAGATAGCAGTAGCAAGAACCTGAATTCCCTCTTTTTTCATTAGCTTAATTGCAGCTAAGCCTGTTTCTGTTGCTGGCACTTTTACCACCATATCGTAAGGCAATTCATTCAATTGGCGTGCTTCTGCCACCATGCCTTCGACGGTTGAGCTCACGACTTGAGCGTGAAAGCGAGGTGTACCGCCAAGTGCTTCTTGCATGTCTGCTAGGGTTTCATTCAGTCCCTGTTTTGACTTCGCCAAAATGCTTGGGTTTGTCGTCACGCCTTTTAGCGGTAGGCACTGGTTAAAGCGTTTTACTTCTGCCACATCAGCAGTATCTAAATAAAGTTCAATCATGGTTTCTACCTTAAACAAAATCTTCGTTTTGATGATGGGATCACTATAGATCTGACAATCGAACGAGATCTTGATTTTGATCAATTGAAATTTCATTTGAAACTATAATAATTTCATTAAATGAAGGCTAAGTGAAACTTGTAAAGGCTCAAATGAAGCTTTCAGTTCGAACAAAGAAAAGCCGCTGATAAGACTTAACCAGCAAGAAACGGATTAAGTACACAGCGGTAGCACAGACCAAGAGGCAAGCAGAGATGTATTTCAATATCCAACGATTCTCTACCCATGATGGCGATGGCATTCGTTCCATTCTTTTTCTTAAAGGATGCAGCTTGTCTTGCCCTTGGTGTCAAAACCCAGAAAGCCGCAGCGAAAAGCATTCACTGTTGTTTGATCAGCGAAGCTGCATGGAAGATTGCCAGCTGTGCGTTTCTGCGTATCAAGCCACAACTCAAATCACGGCGGGTAGTGAAACGGTGAGCGATGGTATTCAACGCATCGACAACCAGATCATCATCAATCGCAAAGCCATCAAAGAAGACCAACTGATCGCGCTGCGAAACGTCTGTCCTACGCAAGCACTGACCGTCTGCGGTGAAGAGGCAAAATCAGACATGCTGTTCGACACCTTAATGAAAGACAAACCTTTCTATGACCAAAGCCAAGGTGGCGTGACCTTCTCCGGTGGTGAGCCACTAATGCAAGCGGATTTGGTGGCAGAACTCGCACAGCGTCTGCATGACAACCAAGTCTCGACTGCCATTGAATCGTGCATGCATGTGCCGTGGAAGAACGTCGAAAAAGCCGCGCCGCATATTGATTGCTGGTTGGCGGATTTAAAACATACCGACGAAGAGAAGTTTCTTAGCTGGGCGAAAGGTTCACTAAAACGCATCAAAGACAATTTCCGAAAACTGGCACCTATCGCGAAACGCATTGTGATTCGCGTCCCCGTTGTGCCGGGGTTCAATGACACCATCGAAGAGTTGAAAGACATCATCGATTTTGCGGCTTCACTAGAAAGCTGCCAAGAACTTCACTTGCTGCCGTACCACACGCTCGGCATCAATAAATACCGTTTGCTCGATATGCCTTACGAGTGTTCTGACAAGCCATTAAACAAACCAGAACTGCTAGAAAGCGCCATGCAATACGCAAGCGAAAACACCCAACTTAACGTGATTGTAAGAGGTTAACTATGGACCTGAATTACCTTCCTGAGCGTATCAAAGCGCACAAATTGGCACTGGTAAATATCGTAACGCCACCTGTCTGTACCGAGCGTGCAGAGGCATACACTCGTGCTTATCAAGCAAACGAAGACAAACCTGTAATTGTCCAACGTGCGCTAGCACTGCAAGAGCACTTGCGCACTCGTACGATTTGGATTAAACACGATGAGTTGATCGTCGGTAACCAAGCGAGCAAAGTACGCGCTGCGCCTATTTTCCCGGAATATACTGTACGTTGGATTGAAGCGGAAATTGATGAGCTAGCCGACCGTCCTGGTGCAGGCTTTGCGGTTACTGAAGAAGATAAGCAAAGCATCCACAGCATCACACCGTACTGGCGCGGTAAAACCGTTCAAGACCGTTGTTATGGCTTGTTTACTGATGAGCAGCAAGAAATCTTAGCCAGCACCATCATTAAAGCCGAAGGCAACATGACTTCGGGTGACGCACACCTAGCGGTGGATAACGAGAAAATCTTGAAGCTAGGCATGAACGGCTTGCTAGAGGATGTTCGTCAGCACCGTGCTAACAATGATGTTTCGACCTTTGAAGGCTTGAAGAAAGAGCAGTTCTATAAATCAGTCGAAATCGTACTGCTTGCGATTCAAGAACACATGGTGAGCTACGCTGAATTGGCGGCAAAAATGGCGTTAGAAGAGACGCGCCCGCTACGCAAAGCTGAGTTAGAAAGCATTGCTGCAAACTGTCGTCATGTCGCGAGCCACGCGCCAGAAAACTTCTGGCAAGCACTGCAGTTGAGCTACTTTGTTCAGTTGATGCTACAAATCGAATCGAACGGTCACTCGGTTTCTTTCGGTCGTATGGACCAGTTCCTCAACGAGTTTTATGTTCGTGATATCGAAAACGGCACAATTGAGAAAGACTTTGCATTAGAGCTTTTACAAAGCTGTTGGTTGAAGCTGCTTGAAGTAAACAAGATCCGCTCTGGTGCGCACTCGAAAGCATCGGCAGGTTCTCCGCTGTATCAAAACGTGTGTATCGGTGGTCAGAAGTTGAATGAAAAGGGTGAGCCTGAAGACGCAGTGAATCCACTTTCTTGGGCGATTCTAGAATCTTGTGGTCAGTTACGTTCGACGCAACCTAACTTGAGTGTGCGTTACCATGAAGGTTTGAACCAAGAATTCCTGATGGGTTGTATCGAAGTGATTAAATGCGGCTTCGGTATGCCTGCGTTCAACAACGATGAGATTGTCATCCCTGAATTCATCAAGCTTGGCGTAGAGAAAGAAGACGCTTACAACTACGCCTCTATCGGCTGTATCGAGACGGCGGTTCCCGGCAAATGGGGTTACCGTTGTACGGGCATGAGCTTCATTAACTTCGCTCGTATCCTGCTCGCTTCATTGAACGAAGGTGTGGATGCAACAACGGGTAAAGCCTTCTTGCCGCACGATAAGTCATTAGCAAAAGGTAACTTTGAGAACTTTGAGCAAGTGACGGCTTCTTGGGCAGAGCAAATCCGCTACTACACCCGTAAATCGATTGAGATTGATACGGTAGTCGACAGTGTGCTTGAACAGCAGGCACAAGACATCTTCTGTTCAACGCTGGTGGATGACTGTTTGGCTCGCGGTAAAACCGTGAAAGAAGGTGGCGCGAAATACGATTGGGTATCTGGCTTGCAAGTCGGTATCGCGAACTTGGGTAACAGCCTAGCAGCAATCAAACACCTTGTTTTCGATGACGCGCAGATTACTCAGCCTGAGCTAGCAAAAGCATTGGCAGAAGATTTCGACGGCATGGAGAACGAGCAACTTCGCCAACGTCTTATCAACTTTGCACCAAAATACGGTAACGATGATGATGCGGTAGACCAACTACTGGCAGACGCGTACCAAGTTTACATTGATGAGCTAGAGCAGTTTGTTAATACGCGTCATGGGCGTGGTCCAATTGGCGGAGGTTATTACGCAGGTACTTCAAGTATCTCGGCAAACGTCCCATTCGGTGCTTCAACCATGGCAACGCCGGACGGTCGTAAAGCGAAAACACCATTGGCAGAAGGTGCAAGCCCGTCGTCTGGCTCAGACCGTTTAGGTCCAACAGCGGTATACAACTCGGTCGGTAAGATCCAAGCGAATAAGATCCTTGGTGGCGTGCTGCTTAACCAGAAGTTAAGCCCGGCGGCGGTTGAGTCTGAAGGGGATAAGCTCAAGCTCTCTATGCTGATTCGCACCTTTTTCAACCACCACAAAGGTTGGCACGTGCAATACAACATCGTCTCTCGTGAGACCTTGCTAGCTGCGAAGAAGAACCCGGAGCAATATCGTGATCTTGTTGTGCGAGTTGCAGGCTACTCAGCCTTCTTCACCGCGCTATCACCAGATGCGCAAGACGACATCATCGCACGTACTGAGCACGAACTGTAAGTACACTGATTAAGTAAAACAAAAGGCACCAATTGGTGCCTTTTTGCGTTTTGGTATGAGTTTATTTACCCATATGCTCGTGGCGTATTTTACCGCAAGATCTACTACACCCCTTACAGTGGAAGAAAGCTAACCAGTCTTAAGATTAGCTTTCTTGTTGTTTGACGAATTGTCCCGGTGTCATGCCGAAATGGTTTTTGAATGCTCGAGTAAAGTGGGACTGGTCATTAAAGCCAAGCTCGTGCGCCGTTAAAGCGATATTGACTGAGCCAGAAGAGAGCGCCACTCGTGCTTGCTCTAAACGTTTATTCATCAGGTACTGATAAGGCGTTACGCCGATGAGCTTTTTGAACTCCCTCAGAAAGTAAAACTTACTGCAACCGAGCAAGTCTGCGAGATCATCGACCGAGATGTTGTTGCCGATGTTTTCTTCGATGTATTGGTCAATCTTATCGACTTGGTGTTGGTCAAATTTAGAGGCTGCAAGCTGGTTGTTCTTAAGGTCAAAGTAGTTGGAGTAGTTTTGGATATAGTGGGTTGCTAGGAGTGAAACCAAGTTGTTGAGGTAGGTTTTGCCATTTCGTCCTTTGGCTTTCGCTTCCAACATAAACAGCTCAATGATGCCTTTGATGGTTTCATCCAACACGTTGTAGTTGTTCAAAAATTGCAGCTCAATTCCCTCTAAATTTAGCGGGCAGTGTGAGAAAAACTCTTGTTCTTCAATCGCCAAAATCACGAAGTAACAAGGCTCTGCCACATCATGGGTAAACGGGGTTTTAGGTGGATTAATCCAAATGTTGCCCGGGCTGGTTTTCAGATCGGCGAACGTGCCATCTTTTTCGACGCTCCAGTTCAAATCTTTTTCTAGTGCCAATGCAAAGTAGAAGTAAGGGGTGTAGACATTCTTCGGGTAGAAATAAGGGGACGTGCCTTTTTCTACCAATACGCCCGACCAATCTAATCCATGGTTTGAAAACTCAATATCCAGCACGTCGCCACAGCTTGATAGCGCATTAGATTCAGAGTCATAAAACTTAAGCTCGGACTTCATTTTCTTTCCTTTGTACTCTTCCACTTGCTAGCTGAAATTAGCCGAGTTTTGCACATTTCGTCAACTCATTGAGGGGGCAATAAAGTACAAAAACTTGGGCAGGAATGTTCAATCTTCTCTCGCGGTGCAGCGCTAATCTATACCCAAGTTAGCCGGACAGCTCAGGCAAAATATAAGACAGAGAGGATGCCATGTTTAAGAAATCGCTTTTACTACTATTAGGTAGTTTGCCGTTCACCACCTTTGCTCACTCAGTTTCTGCAAATGACAACAACACGAACCTAGCTTTAGAGGACACCACCATGAAACACATCGAACTCAATACTCAAGTTGGTCAACTAGCTGCAAACCTTTACCTACCAAAAGGTGCGAAGAATGCCCCAGTTGTTATCGTGACGGGGGCGTGGACAACAGTGAAAGAGCAGATGCCGGCGGTTTATGCCCAAGCATTGGCAGAGCGAGATTACGCGGCATTGACGTTTGATTTCCGTGGTTGGGGTGAAAGCAGAGACCACGTGATGTACTTAGAAGACCCTGCACGTAAAACCGCAGACATTCGCGCAGTGATTGAAGCGATGAGTCAACTCGATGGCGTTGATGCATCACGCATCGGTGGTTTGGGTATCTGTGCATCGGCGGGTTACATGCTAGATGCGGTTGCCGGTAATGACAAAGTAAAAGCCGCGGCAGTGGTTGCTCCTTGGCTGCACGATAAAGCGATGGCGACTGAAATTTATGGCGGCGAAGAAAGCGCGAAAAACCTACTTGCAGCAGCGGAAGAGGCAGCACATTCATCGACTCCGGTTTACATCGAAGCGGCAAGCACAACCAATGAGAGCGCATTGATGTTCCAAGCGCCTTACTACACGGAGACTGACCGCGGTTTGATTCCTGAATATGACAACCAATACAACGTTGCATCATGGGCTGGTTGGTTGAACTACGACGCTCAAGCAAGCGCAGCAACACAAGATAAACCAGTGCTAATGGTGGCATCTGAAGCCATGGCTCTGCCTGCTGGTGCGCATCGTTACATCGAGAATGCTGGTAGCAACGTTAACGCAGTATGGTTATACGACATCAATCAATTCGATTTCTATGACCAGTCAGAAGCGGTAAAACTGGCTGTCGATGAAGTTGTCGAGCATTTCGAAGCGAACCTATAAGGAATCGTGTGATGAAGCTTAAACAACTATGGTTGCTGTTTGTCGGAGTGATTGCCATGAATGTGAATGCTCAAACCATGTCTTTGGACGAAGCGAAAATTCGTAGCAACATTAACAGCTTCTCGGCTTTGGCAGACCAAGGCGCATTTGAATACTTAGGTCGATTGTTCGCTCCAGAATTGACGGTGGATTACACCACGCTGTTTGGCGGTGAAGCCCAACAAGTCAAACGCCAAGATTTAATGCAGCAGTGGGCGGGATTCTTGCCTGGGTTTGATGCGACATTCCATGACTTGAGCAATCTGAACGTCTCTATTGATGGCGATAAGGCGAGTGCGACAGTGGATTTCACTGCAAGTCATTGGCTCGATGAAGAGGGTTTTTGGGCGGTTTCGGGTGAATACGAGTTTGGTTTGCAACGGGCGGGCGATAACTGGCAAATCACTTCAGTGACACTGAATCGAAAATCAGAACAAGGTAGCCGAAATATCTTGGCAGACGCGCCTAAGCATGCAGCGCAGAACTTAAAAGTGCGCGAAGCACTGAAAGTGACGTACTAATAAACGCGTCAGAGCGTCACAAAGGCACCAATTGGTGCCTTTTTCTATTTGAGCTGTATCGTGTTTAGTTGCATAACTGATTGATTAATTGAGTGGTTTCAATAGGGTGGGAGAAAATTAAAAAGAAGGGTAGAAGAACGGATGTTTTTACTCATCGCAATACTTGCAGGGGTAGCGGCGTTAATTTGGTTTTATCGAGAAGGGCAAGTCATTGGCTTGAACCGGATCCTCGGCATACTTTATTTTATTACTTACGCTGTGGTGTATTTGTACATTCCACCATTTCTCGAAATGGGGCATCAATACATTGGCAAAACTTACGAGTTGATCCCCATTGCCTGCCTTTATGGCATTTTGCACCCAGATCCTGAGGAAGCAACGACTGAACAGAAGGCGATAAGCTTTTTTTCATGGTGTGGCTTGCTCTTTATCAGCTGTTTCTTGTTGTATTTCAAAATGAATGTCTGGTGAGAAACTAAACACTAAGTTCAAGGAAGATAAATGAGTGCCAGTCACTACCTAAAAGAGCTACGCAGCAAAGTTGGTAATCAAGTATTAATGATCCCAGGTGTTGCTGCGGTGATCCTCAATCAAAACAACCAACTTCTGTTGCAAAAGAAATCTGATGGCAGTTGGAGCTTACCAGCAGGCATGATTGAACCAGGTGAGTCACCTTCGCAAGCTGTGATTCGAGAAGTAAGAGAAGAAACCGGACTCGCGGTTGAAGTTGAACGTGTGCTCGGTGTTTTTGGTGGAGAGGGATTTGGTTTTGCTTATCCAAACGGAGACCAAGTTGAATACACAGTGATCATGTTTAAGTGTCAACAAACAGGACAGTTTGCAGAAGACTTAGATGAGGAGACGATCGAGCTGGCTTGGTTCTCGAGATCAGATATGCCGACACTTGCTTTGCCTTATCCTCTTGAGTGCTTATTTGCAGAAAACATCGAGCCATTAGTTTCGTAATAATCATCGAACTAGAATGTATTTATCCTGTTGATTTTGTGAGAAAGATTATTGAGGCATTGAATGAAAACTGTCAGTATCCAACATTCGATGCTGATTATTCATTTGGCGTCATTGGTTGTTATTTATAAGCAGAGAAAAAATATGTTTAAAAAAGCTCTAGTTCTAGCTCTTCCTGTTGTATTAGCAGGTTGTTCCGCACCTAAATATACGGCTGAGCCGATTGCGCAGTCGAATCAAAGCAAAGAAATCACCATCGTAAAAGATAATGCGACAAGAGCAGTGTTCTTAGATTCTTTGCAAGAATGGTGCTTAGACACTGCGCGTAAATGTACAGTGGTCAGTGATGGCACTGCACCTAAGGCAGATGAACTGACGCTAACCTATGTGTCTCGCTGGAGTTGGGACTTTAGAACCTTTATTGCGGATGCAAAGATTAACGCTTATAAAAATGACCAGAAAGTTGGTCAAGTTGAATTTAAAGCACCAAACAATGGTAATTTGGACAAATTTGGTACAGATACCAAGCGTATCGAGTCGATGATTAAGATCTTATTTGGAGAGCAGACAATTAGCGATGCTCAACAGAAAATTAAATCTGGTGAAATCTAAATACATAGCTTAAGAACATAATGAAAGCTCAAAAGTAATGTCCTTCTTTTGAGCTTTATTTTTTGTGATATTTAAGCCTGAAAGATGGTGCTATATGGAAATAGTTAAAGCCAATCTCAGCCATTTTGAAGCGTTTGAGCAGTATGTTGAAAAGTGTGCTCTGGCGGGAATGGAAATGTACATCATCGCCCAAAGCGACAGTGAAGCGCTGCTGAAAAAACGAATTGGATACGCGAAAGACGAAGGTTTGCCGGAAGGTTGGACGCCGTCTTCGACATATTTCTGTATAGAGGAAGGAGTGATACTTGGTTCGATCCGGGTTCGTGATGGTAATAACGACTACCTTGAAAATGTGATTGGGCACATTGGTTACGAAACTGCGCCTGATGTTCAACGTAAAGGCATCGCCACATTTATGTTGAATTGGGTGAAAACCGAAATCATTAAGGACTTTGCTATCGTGACTTGTGATGTGAACAATACCGCATCAAGACGCGTGATCGAAAAAGCGGGTGGCGAGTTCCTCAATACATTCTATTCAGAGCAAGATAAATACGAAGTGCGCCGCTATCGATTGTCGGCATAGTAAGCTCATTGAGATGAACAAACGCCCTCGTGATTAAGGGCGTTTGTTATTGGGAATGCTCCGTTCTGAAGTGAGAGGTTAGAACTCTTCCTCTTCAAAGCGTCCTGTGTTTTCTAGCCATAAACCATTGATGACGCCAAAGGCGCAGGCGAGTAATACGCCAAGTACCCAACACATGTACCACATACTTGCCTCCTTAATAGAGTGATGAACTATTGCTGCGGATGTAGTTGTTATCCAAACGTCCGAACATTTTGTAATAACACCATGCGGTGTAGCCCAAAATCACAGGAACAACGATGATGGCAACGATAGAAATGATGCCGAGCGTTTTCTCACTCGATGTCGCATCCCATAACGTTAAGCTGTGTGATGGGTTGATGCTTGATGGCATGATCATCGGGAACAAGGTGACGCCTGCGGTTAAGATGATGCAAGCGATCGCAATACTCGACATAGTGAACGCCACTCCAGCACGGCGAGAGACTGTTGCCCAAAAGCACACGAGTAAGCTGGTTACCGCAGTGAACGGAATCAGCCAAAGTTGTGGCATTTCGCTGAAGTTATGCAATAAGTCACCTGCAATACTCACCACTTGTTTGTTGAGTGGGTTTGAAATGCCATCTTTTAGCATCGCGCCGATGATGATGTAACCTGATTGCGATGCCGCAAACAAACCACCGAACATAAACAACATCATGGTTGCACCCGCACCCCACAACGTAATGTTTTGTGCTCGTGCACGTAGATCATGTTTTGTCTTCATTTGAAGGAAAGCAGCACCTTGCGTCACCACCATGGTCAAACTCACCAAGCCACACAGAATTGGGAATGGAGTGAGCAAGTCAAAGAACCCACCTTGATAATCGAGCATCAGCAAGTTGTTTAACTCGAACGGTACGCCAACCAACAAGTTACCGAAGCCAACCCCAAAGATAATCGGTGGAATCACACCACTGATGAACAAGGCGACATCACACACATTGCGCCATTGCGGATTATCGATTTTAGCTCGGTAATCCATACCAATAGGGCGCAACCAAAGGGATGCGAGTACCAAGAGCATGGCAATATAGAATCCGGAGAACGCTGCGGCGTATACCAAGGGCCATATCGCGAAGATGGCACCGCCAGCGGTGATCAGCCAAACTTGGTTGCCGTCCCAGTGCGGCGCGATAGCGTTAAGCATTACGCGACGTTCTAGGTTCTTTTTCCCCATAACAGGGAGCAGCGCGGCTACCCCCATATCGAATCCGTCAGTGATGGTAAAACCAATCAACAGCACACCAACGATCGCCCAAGTAAATAGGCGTAGGTTTTCGTAATCAAACATAGTGCCTCCTTAGTGCTGATCAATCAGTTTGAATGTGTCGGATTGTTTGTCTTTTTTGTTGTTTTCTTCGTGGTGATAGCGACCCGTTTTAAGCACGCTTGGTCCACGTTTGGCAAACTTCACCATCAAGAACATTTCTACAATCAAGAACGCTGTGTAGAGTACATAAACAAAGCCGAGCGAAATCCAAATGTCACTTGGTGCGAGGTTAGATACCGCCATATTGACCGGAAGTACCTCACCAATTGCCCATGGTTGACGTCCGTATTCGGCAACGAACCAACCTGCTTCACAAGCTATAAAAGGCAATGGAATCGCCCATAGTGCCGCTCTCAATAACCAAGGGCTCGAACCCAATTTTCTGCGGCAGACTTGGACGAAAGACAAACCGATAATGGAGAACATTAATACCCCACACGCCACCATGATTCGGAAGCTCCAGAACAGTGGTGCCACTTGAGGAATCGTATCTTGCGCCGCTTGCTTGATTTGGCTTTCAGTCGCATCGGTGACGTTCTCGGTGTATTTCTTCAAGAGCAGACCGTAGCCGAGGTCTTTCTTCATCTCATCGAATTGAGCGATGTTTTCAGGGCTGTCGTTACCTGCGCGAAGTTCCTCTAGCATGCCGTAAGCTTGGATACCATCGCGGATACGATCTTCGTTCTGCGCCATCAGATCGCGTAAGCCCATCACAGGTTCATCCAGCGATCGAGTCGCGATGATCCCCATTAGATATGGAATCTTAATGGCGTAGTCGGTTTCCATGGTTTCTTGGTTTGGTAAGCCAAATAGCGTGAACGAGGCGGGTGCTTCTTCGGTGTGCCATTCGGACTCAATTGCCGCGAGTTTTACCTGTTGCACGTCACCAAGCTCGTAACCTGATTCATCACCCAGCATCAATGTCGACACAATCGCCGCCATGCCAAATGCGGACGCCACCGCAAACGAACGGCGAGCGAAAGAGATATCTCGGCCTTTGAGTAAGTAGTAAGCACTGATGCCCATCACAAACAAAGCACCTGTGGTGTAACCGGCAGCCACGGTATGAACGAACTTGACTTGCGTGACGGGGTTAAATACCACATCAGCAAAGTTGATCATTTCCATTCTCATGGTCTGGTAATTGAACTCTGCGCCGACTGGATTTTGCATCCAGCCATTCGCCATCAAAATCCACAACCCAGAGAAGTTAGAACCTAGCGCTGTCAGCCAAGTGACCGACAAGTGTTGGCGTTTTGACAATCGATCCCAACCGAAGAAGAACATGCCGACTAAGGTGGATTCGAGGAAGAAGGCAATCAAGGCTTCGATGGCAAGCGGTGCCCCGAAAATATCGCCCACATAGTGAGAGTAATACGCCCAGTTGGTACCAAATTGAAACTCCATGGTAAGACCGGTCGCCACGCCCACGGCAAAGTTAATCCCGAATAACTTACCCCAGAACTTGGTCATGTCCTTGTAGATGGTTTTCCCCGTCATGACGTACAAAGACTCCATAACAGCCAGCAAGAAAGACAAACCTATGGTCAGTGGGACGAATATAAAGTGATAGAGTGCGGTACTAGCGAACTGAAACCGCGACAGATCAACGACATCTGCAAACATAAGGACTCCTTCCCGCTACCAGAGTAGCGGGTTAGATAAGGTTATTATTAGTCTGTTTAATTAAGCGTTAAAGCTTGGGTGCACTTGAATTACGCCTTTGCTGGTATGCGAGAGAAAGGTTTTCTCAACCAGTAATCCAAGCTTACATAGCGACCACCGCCGTAGAAGAACAGCACCAGCAACATCACAAAGTAGGTGGCTGCGAACTCCATACCGTTGTTGAGCATTACTGGGTCGCCCAATTCGGTGATGTAGTTGTATCGACCTGGGAAGTTGGTTGCTAACCATTCAATAAAGCCGTTCAAACGTACCGTTGCTTCCATGCCGCTGGTGGCGATGGCATCCCAACCGTGTTTCCAGTGCACCATTGCGCTCGCAACGCTCATCAAGAAAATCATCGGAATCGACATCACTCGAGTAAACAAACCCAAAGCGATACAAATACAGCCAAGCACTTCCGTACCTGCGGCAAGAAACGCTAACAACTCGGGAAATGGTAAGTTCAAACCTCCATCTGCGGTGGACGCGCCAAACCACGCGACGGTGCCAGAGAAGCCCAGCACCTTAGAGCGAGCGCCAACGAAAATGACCGGAATGAGGTAGAGACGAATCGCAAGCAACGCTAAGTAATCGTATCTTTTGCATTTCTCGACGAGACCGTCGAACCAATTGAGGGCTGACTTAATCATAATTTTTCTCCTGAAGGGCGGACGCTGACGAGTCCTAGTTCACTGAAGTGTTGAGCCCACTCCATGAAACTGAATCTGGCGAGTTGCTGAGCAATCATTTGTTGTAGTTGCGCCAGAGTCAGGTTTGGTTGCTGTTGTAATAGCTGAATCAATGCGACATCCACTTCTCTGAGCTTTTGCGATATCACATGATGTTGTGAGTTCCGAAACACGCCATAAAACACAGGGTGACGCCTGTCAGTTAGGAAAGTCACGGAGTCTTGATGCAGCAAGAAAGGCACTTCTAGCAGCCTTAATGTTGGGTTGAGTTGCAGCACTTGGTTCTCTTCTAGTATCGGATTCGATGAAGAAGTGAATGCCGCGACTAAGGTGTCAATTTCTACATTGAACGCCACCCATTCATATTCCAACAACGCCATCTGATCGGCAGAAATAGAGCTAGAGTCTTGATGCACTTTCTGCTGCAAAAATTGAACAAACTCGGTGGCAATATGATGAAACTCAGGCTCGGATGCGCCATGCATCACCACAAAGTCATCCACCATGCGCTCAAGTTGTTCATCAGCGAACTGCGAAGAAAATAGAGGGAACGTATTCGCAACGACACCCAAGATGTTGTCGCGGATAAATTCGCTATATCGACACAGCGCATGCTGATTCATAGGCGTGCGAATTAGAGCCGTTAGGGACTCGGTTTGCGCGCGCATTTTGCTCGGAGGATTAAGCATTGAGCACCTCCTTACATAAAACTTCGAGGGTTTGGCTGAAATCCAAGATCTCGCCATGAATGCTGCGAAGCTCTTCAGCCAGAACAAGCAGCGACGGCACATTGTGGTCGCGCTCAAGAAGCAAAGGCTTGCTACCATGCACCGAGTAGGTGTAACGAGCCAGATCAATCACTTCATCAGGCACTGGTTTACCATGGGTATCGAGCAAGAAGTCATCACGCTCTTTCAGGTGACCCGCAATGTGGTAATAACGAATCGCGTCGCTTGGTAAAGTGCTCAGCATGTCGTACGGGCAGAAATGATGATTTCGGCTGTTGACGAACACATTGTTGATGTCGATAAGCAGCTCACATCCACTTCGGTCACTCACTTCAGCGATGAACTCGTCCTCTGGTATTTCATGTCCGTAATCGTGGTAGTAAGAGATATTCTCTAACGCCAATGGACGCTGAATAATGTCTTGCACGCGTTGAATGCGTTCGACCAAATACGGAATGTTCTCTTTATGTCGAGGGATCGGAAGCAGTTCATACAAATAGCCCTGATTGTCTCTAGAGAAACTCAGATGTTCGCTATAGATGTCGATATTAAATTCATCGAGAAAGCGTGCGACGTCTCGTACAAAAGACTCGTTTAACGGTTGGCAATCACCAATCGATAAGCTCAAGCCATGAGCGACAAGCGGATAATATTTCGCAATGTCTTGCAGCTGTTCACGTTTCAAGCCGCCAATATTCATCCAGTTTTCCGGTGCTAATTCGAGGAAATCGATATCTGGGTGCTCGGGCAACTGACACAGCAAATCAACGTGTTCGCTGCGCAGCCCAATCCCTTTTGATGTATCGGTTATTGTCCGCATACGCCACCTGTTACTTTGCTTTTGGTGAGTTTGATGGTTTCTTCTGAAGGGTTAATACCTTCGCCAGTCACGCCACATTTGCCGTCACGAGCGCGTACCAAGCGACCTTGTGGATCGTTCTTTAGTTCTTGTTTCTCAAAGCGTTTCTCTGTACCACATTTACCAGCCGCACACTTACCGCCATGTTGAGAGCTGGATTGAGCCTCTACGGGAGCTTCTGTGGGTGCATCGGCAAACGCCATGCCTGAGTTCAAAGTAATGACAGACGTCATCGCGATAGATAGAGCAAGTTTATTGTTCATGAGACATCTCCTTCGCTGCGCTCATTGGGTAGCTAGATAAATCGTGACCAGCAATAACTTGACCGTGGTAGTACTCTTTAACGATCTTGATGGAAGCTGGTTTGAGTTTTAGACCTAAGCCCATCCAGTGGTTAAGCACCAAAAGTTTTGGATTCACTTCTGCGGCGATCTTGCCGACAACCGATGGCTTAGCGTGCATAAACGATGAGACTTCGTCGGCTTCTTCATGAATAGCTAATGGCATCAATAAGATGTCTGCACCTTTAGCGAAGTCGATGAAGTCAGGGTTACTGCCGTTTTGGTCAGCGGAAATCACCATCACGCCTTCGGCACTTTCGATTCGAAAAGCGAGACAAGGAACGTCGCCGTGTGGGATACCCAGTGCGTAAATGGTTAACCCATCTTGCTCGTACACCTTGGTGCCTTGGGAAGTTTTGTATGGCACATCGGTAATGGTGACAGGGAACAAGCCATCGCTGCCATCAAACAAACCGTTCAGATATGCGTACGCGCCTTCATCACCGTCGAAAAGCGCTTTCATGTAACCAGTCAAGCTAGGAAATGCAGAGCCCGCTTCTGGACCCGCGATATCGAGAGGATCTTCACGATCAAAGAAGTATCCCCCTTTTAGCAGGGCTGGAACGTCGGCAACGTGGTCGGTGTGAAAGTGACTTAAACCAAGGAAATCTAAGTCTTCCAGTTTGCCGCCCGCCTGCCCAAAACGCAGATAGACACCACCACCGGCATCGATCATCACGCGTGATTTTCCTTTCCACCAAACCAGTTCACCAGACGAGGCACGAAGGTCATCAGAGATTGGTCCGCCAGAACCAAGAAGTTGCAAAGTAAAATCTTTGTCTAGCGGTTCGAGAGAGAGTGCGTAACTGTTGGCGGCTCCGAGAGATAACCCCAGAGCCAGCACTAACGCTTTTAAAGGCTGTTTCATATCAAATACCTATGAGTTTGATTTTTCTTATTTATTTCCTTTGGGTGAGCATCCAAAGAAGTGTTGAAGAGGCAGGAAAAACGATTTGTTTTTGATGTCCGTCAAAGCACGGGAATAAGATATCCAATATGAATGGTTAATTATATCTAGTAATTTTAAAGTTTCGTTCAGGTAAATTGAACGTTATTAGTTTGAGCTGAACAAGCATCGGAATGTAAAAAGGCACCGTGAAAGGTGCCTTTTATTTGTGTTTTGTAAGAACAATCAGGGCATGCATTGTCGCTTTACAATGAAACCGATAAGCTGTTTGGCACCTTGCCAAAATCGCAATGTTAGGAAGCGCATCATGGATCTCGATATCTACCAAGTGGACTCTTTCACCACCGAACCTTTTAAAGGAAACCCTGCCGGAGTTTGCCTTTCACAAGAACCTTTACCAGAAGCATTGATGTTCTCTATCGCTGAAGAAATGGCGGTATCAGAAACCGCTTTTCTCTGTTTGAAAGACATGCGACTGCGTTGGTTCACACCTAAAGTCGAAGTGGCGCTATGCGGTCATGGCACATTAGCTACAGCGCAAATCTTAAAAGAACAAGGATTAGCAAAGGTTGGCGATACCATTGCCTTTCAAACCCTCTCAGGTGAGTTACATGCAAAAGTAAACCAGTCGACGATTGAGCTCGATTTTCCTGCTACTCAGTTTGAAATGGATGTTGAACAAGACATCGCATTGCTAGCAGGACTTGGATTGAAAGCAAAGCAAGTGGTTTCTTATGCTCAATTTGACAGCAAAGGCTTTATTGAAGTCGACAATGAAAAAACCGTGTTGGAACTCGAGCCTAACTTTGACGCATTAAAGAACATTCAAGGGCGTGGTGTGGTGGTAACTGCTCAATCGAATTCTCCGGATCTCGACTTTATCTCGCGCTACTTCGCCCCCTGGGTGGGCGTGAATGAAGATCCTGTCACAGGCTCAGCCCACTGCGCACTGACTCAGTTTTGGTCGCAAAAACTCGGTCAAAATCAGTTCCGCGCTTATCAAGCCTCAGCCCGCGGTGGACATTTACAAACCGAACTGTTAGAGAACGGACGCATTAAACTGATTGGCTCCGCAAAGACGGTAATCAGCGGAAAACTAAAGGTATAACGCGATGAAACAATCCATTATCCATATTGCTTTGGTCGTAAAAGATTACGATGAAGCGATAGACTTTTATGTGAATAAGCTGAAGTTTGAGCTGATGGAAGATACGTACCAACCAGAGCAAGATAAGCGCTGGGTTGTGGTTTCTCCACCGGGTTCTAATGGTGTGACATTATTGCTAGCCAAAGCGTCTAAGCCAGAGCAGCATGACTTCATCGGTAATCAAACTGGTGGACGGGTATTCCTATTCTTGAACACCGATGACTTCTGGCGCGACTACAACCGAATGGTAGAGCTGGGCATTCAGTTTGTTCGCCCGCCAACGGAGCAGGACTACGGCACAGTCGCTGTATTTGAAGATCTCTATGGCAACCTGTGGGACTTACTAGAGATGAGTCCAAGCCACCCAATGGCTTCGCGTTCATAGATTCATACTAATTGATATTAACAGCGTCTTTCGGGACGCTTTTTTGTTTTGGGCATTTGCCCCTTCCGTTTCTTCCCAATGTGCTTCACTTTGCTTATCAGCTTAATTCTCAAATTGATAATGGCATTTTAGTCAATATAACTTGTTGTTTTTAAATAAGGTGTTTTCGGCATCATATTTGCGTTAACCCTCTACGACCAACGATTCAGTTGATGAGGGGAATAATATGAAAGCAGGGAAACTTATTGCGCTAACCAGTTGTTGCGTATCGATGTCCGGATACGCACTCACTACCAGTGATTTATCGTTCGAATCAGGCAGCGACAATTCAAATTACACCATCAAGGGTAAACCACTTGAGACCATTTCTATTGCGGATACTTTGCCTCAAGATACCCTGACGAATGTCTATTCGATGCTGCCAGAAGGTACTTACGTCAATACCGCATTTATCGCGCCGGACCGTTATTCTAATATCGACATCGATGATGAACTCAACGGTGCGGATTATGCGACAGCGTCTGTCACTTTTTTAAACGAAGGGGCTGGGTATCGTAATTCTCTCGGGTATTTTGTTTATGACACTGACAACCCGCCAGCAAGCAAAGACGATATTGTCACTCATATGGTTATCTTCCCGAACGCATCCAAAGCGCCTGATGGGGATATGCAAGAAGGGGACACGATTGAACTTGATGTTCAACTGACCGCAGGACAAACCTTAGCTTTCTTTGTTATTCCAAATGGTTGGAGTGCAAGTACTTACAATAACATTCCGTATCTTGGTCCCTGGAATACGCCTTTCTACAGTCTATCCAGCTTGAATCCAGAAACGACCGCTAATTACCGTCGCCACAATGTCGCGTTCTTGGATACTGAGAACGAATTTTTAGTGCTTGGTTTTGAAGACATTCGCCGCCCAAGTGGTGATAACGACTTCAACGATTTGATCTTTACTGTGGATATTTCACCTTTCTCTGCGGTAGATGGCGTGAATACCGATGGCACGACCGACTCGAAATACGAAGTCTTGGTTCAAGAAAATGATCCGGAAGTCACAGTGACATCAGTTTACCCAAGCTCTGATACTTACGCGACGATGGCGTTCGAAGATCGCTGGCCGTTAATGGGTGACTACGACTTCAACGATGTGGTGTGGCGCTATCGTGTAACCGAACTTTTGAATGGTCAACGTGAATTAAAGACCATTACCGTCGATTACACCCTGCAAGCCATGGGAGCAGGCTATTCCAATGGTTTTGCCGTGAATCTCCCTAATGTGGATTCGTCCAACGTAGCATCAGTAACGGTGACCAAAAATGGTCAAGCGGTGGAACATACGGTGCTTCAATCTGGCAGTGAAACAGTGTTGGTGGTATCTGAGAACTTAAGAGCGGAACTGGATGCACTCGGCGTTTTGACATCAGGTTGTACTTATTATCGTACTCAGAGCAATTGTTTGAATCAGCAAGCGACCGATATTCTCAGCTACCAAATGGTGGTTGAACTGACCACGCCAGTCGCACGAGACCAAGTCGGCTACCCGCCTTATGACTCATTCATCTTTGCGGCAGAAGGCACGTACCACGGTGACTTTGTCGCAACCTTCCCGGGGATGACGTGGCAAACCCACCTTAAGTCGTTTTCTGGCACAAGCGAGATGAATAACGCTTTGTACAACTTGCATGACGATGACACGGGCGGTTCAGAATACTTCCTAACCAGTAACAATATGCCTTGGGCAATCAACATTCGTGATGAATGGGATCACCCAACCGAGAATACTGACATCAGTCACGCCTACACAGGATTCCCAACATGGGTAACCAGCAGTGGCGAAACGGATACTGATTGGTACAAGACGGCAGCCAGCGGCAAAGCTATCTCAGCAACGGAATAACAAGGAGCATCACATGAATACTTCGACAAAACTACTGACCATCATGTTTGCTTCAACCTTAGTCGCTGCTTGTGGAGGCGGGGGCGGCGGAGGTGGCGGTTCTTCTACGCCAGCACCAACACCTGTTGCTGACGAGGTTGATGATACGCAAGACATTGTGGCGCAGCGCGACTTTTCTTTTGATATTGGTGAGACGATTACTCTGTCCATGAACTACCAAGGCTCTGCTGATGGTGCATTACACCTCTATACTAAAGCGGCATTTACCACTGAGAATGGGGATGTGATCGCGGACCCTATGTCACGGATCACAACAGTCTACCCAACGCGAACCAGCCAGGTTGAGTTGGAGGTGAATGGTAATTGGACCAAGTTGTACGCACAATGGGTGCCAATGAGCGCTGGTGAATCTGAGAAGAACTGGGTGATTTCGCTGAACCAATCCAACAACAATTACCATCTCGATTTTTAATCCAAGATATTGTCAGTAAGCAAAGCGTGGCGAAAGTTGCGCTTTGTTTTTGATAAAAATCCTTCGCAACATTAGCGTGATCTATATCACCTATTGAACGAATCAGATAGAATGGCGTCCACTTTCAATATGCCCTTTTCTAACCGTATCTCGAAAGTGATTTAACAACTTGTTATTTAAAAGAAATTTCCTTCGAGGACGCCGCTATCATTAGTACAAACAATATCACCATGCAATTTGGTGCCGAGCCACTGTTCGAAAATATCTCTGCTAAATTTGGCAACGGCAACCGTTATGGTCTGATTGGCGCAAACGGCTGTGGTAAGTCGACATTTATGAAAATCCTGAGCGGAGCATTAGCGCCAAGCTCGGGCAACGTTTCTATTACTCCGGGGCTGAAACTGGGCGTATTGAGCCAAGATCAGTTTGCGTTCGAGCAATACAGTGTGATTGATGCTGTGATCATGGGCGACCGCAAGCTCTGGGAAGTGAAGCAGGAACGTGACCGCATCTATTCATTACCTGAAATGAGTGAAGAAGACGGCATGAAAGTCGCTGAGCTGGAAAGCGAATTCGCAGAAATGGACGGCTACACAGCAGAAAGCCGTGCTGGCGATATTTTGCTTCAAGCGGGTATTGAAGAAGAGCTGCATTTTGGTTTGATGCAACAAGTTGCTCCGGGCTGGAAACTGCGTGTGCTTTTGGCGCAAGCTCTGTTTGCTAACCCAGATATTTTGCTGCTCGACGAACCAACCAACAACTTGGATATTCACACCATCAACTGGCTGGCGGAAGAGCTGAACCAACGTAAGTGTACGATGATCATCATCTCGCACGACCGTCACTTCTTAAACTCTGTGTGTACTCACATGGCAGATATCGATTACGGCGAACTGCGTATTTACCCTGGCAACTATGAATACTTCCTTGAAGCATCTGGTCTTCGTCGTGAACAGTTATTGGCTTCCAACGCGAAGAAAACCGCTGAAATCAATGAACTTCAAGAATTCGTAAACCGTTTTGGTGCGAATGCATCGAAAGCAAAACAAGCCAGCTCTCGCGCTAAGAAGATGGAAAAAATCCAACTCGACGAAGTGAAAGCAAGTAGCCGTGTTAGCCCATCGATTGATTTCGGTGAGGGCAAAAAACTGCATCGTTTAGCATTGGAACTGCAAGACCTTGGGCACTCGTTTGGTGATGAGTTGTTGTTTGAAAAAGGCAACTTGTTACTTGAAGCGGGCACTCGCCTTGCGATCATCGGTGAAAACGGTGTGGGTAAAACGACCTTGCTACGTTGCCTAGTGAACGAACTAGAGCAAACTCAGGGCGTAGTAAAATGGTCTGAAAACGCTTCGATTGGTTACTGCCCACAGGACAGTAGCGCGGACTTCGATAATGATCTGACCATCTTTGAGTGGATCTCACAATGGCGTACCGTGAAGCACAATGACCTAATGGTGCGTGGCATTCTAGGTCGCTTGCTGTTCACCGCTGACGATGCCAACAAAAAAGCGAAAAACTGCTCGGGTGGTGAGAAGAACCGCCTGCTGTTTGGTAAGCTAATGATGCAAGACATCAACGTTTTGGTTATGGATGAGCCAACCAACCACATGGATATGGAAGCAATTGAAGCGTTAAACAGCGCGTTAAAAGACTACACTGGCACTTTGATCTTCGTTAGTCATGACCGTGAGTTTGTATCGTCATTGGCGACTTCAATCATTGATGTAAAAGACAAACAGTTGGTGAGTTTCCAAGGTACATTTGAAGAGTACATGGCACACCAACAAAAGGTGCTTAGCGCTGCGTAACCAAGCGCCGATCATCGTGAATAATTGGACGTAAAGATCGTCTTTGAGACGAAGAAAACAACAGATTATTCGCAATAATGATTTAATCTAAACCTAATAGAGGTAAGGTGGTGAGTACAACGCTCGCCACCCACAATTAAGGAGCCGTTCATGAGCCATGAATTTATGACCGACGAAGAACGTATTGAACTGCAGAAGAACAACCCTCTGCATGGTCTTAAATTAGAAGACATGTTGCAGCAGCTTGTTGACCATTACGGTTGGGAAATCCTCGACACAGCAATGCGTATGAACTGTTTCAACACCAAGCCAAGTATTGCGAGCAGTGTTAAGTACCTGAAGAAAACAGAATGGGCTCGCGAGCGTGTAGAGAACTTTTACCTATACCGCTACAAGCGCATGCCAAAGGCATCTGAATACGAGTACAACCTGCCACCACGCGCACGTACTTTCCGTCATGGATTGGAGCCACGTGAACCAATGGAGCTGACGGTAGAATCGATTCTGGCTTCACAAGCAAAGGCTGCGTCTGCGCACAAAGAGCGTTCAGCAAAGCAACGCTCAGATCGTGCTCGCTTTAATAACCGCCGTCGATAAACTTTCAATTCTCTTGTTCTGTAGGCTTGATATCTAAGAGCAAGGATGATTTTGATGAAAAGCCAAACTATCCAGTTTGGCTTTTTTATTGTATTTTCTTTGGCTAAACCTCGTTATCAAGACCCTAGCTTGATAATCGAAGAGTACATCTGCTGCGGGTCTGACTGACGGCTGAATCGCGCTTGGAAGCTCTCCACCACATAATCAATAAAGGCTCGTAACTTTTGCGATTGCTCTTTGTGGTAAGGGTAAACGATATACAGCGCGTGCTTTTCCATCTGCCATTCAGGAGTAATTTCAACCAATTCACCTGAAGTTAATTGAGGCTCAACAAAGAAGTCTGGCAACAACGCAACCCCATGTCCGGCACATGCCGCTTGGGTGAGCGCCAAACCACTGTTGACAGTGTAAACACTCGCAGGCAGATCAACTTCCAATACCTCACTGCCATTTTGAAATGTCCAACGGCGAGACGTTGAAGAGAGGCTATAGCTAAGTAGGCGATGGTTTATAACGTCACGTGGAGATTGAAACGGCTGCGACTCTTCAAGGTATTGAGGGGAAGCGCAAAGTACACGGCGGATATCCAATAGTTTACGCGAGCGTAGGCTAGAGTTACCCAATTCGCCTCCGCCACGAATGGCAATATCAACCCCTTGCTCAATCAAATCAATATGTTCATCACTCATCACCACTTCGATGGATAGCTCTGGATGCAGCTTCATAAACTCACAGATGATGGGATTCAGCTCAATCAACCCTAATGACATCGGCATACTGATTTTGAGTGTGCCCTTTAATGTGTGGGAAGACTCAATCACCGAGCGGTCTGCGTTGTTGAGTGCATCGATAACCTGACACACTTGCTGATAATAGAGCTGACCATTATCGGTAATGTGCAAGTTACGCGTCGTGCGGTTAATCAAAGGGCTTTTCAAATAGCTCTCTAGTTCATTGATGTTCTTACTTATTGCGGCTTTTGAGAGATTTAAATCTTCTGCTGCCGCGACGAAGCTACCTAGCTCCACCACTCGACGAAATACGGTTAATGCTCTGATCTTATCCACGCATTAGTTTCCTCATGTTTTTATTGTTCACTAATGGTGAACTATATAGCCACTATTATAGTGTTTATTCACTGGTGGGAGTTAATTAATATCACCTCATTCACTGAGTGCCCGACATAAGTAGGGGCAAACGTAATTAGGATTCCACTATGAAAAAGATTGTCGCATTTACTGGTAGCAACAACAGCCAATCAATCCACAGCCTTTTAGTTCAAGCGTTGGCAAACCAAGCTAAACAAACAGAAGTAAACACCATTGACCTAAATGACTTTGAATTGCCAATGTACGGCTTGGACGTTGAAGGTCAGGGCATCCCAGAAAACGCACACAAACTGCGTGCAACGTTAAACGAATACGATGCGATCATCATTGCATCACCAGAGCACAACGGCTCAATGCCAGCATTCCTGAAAAATGCGATTGATTGGCTATCGCGTGTTGCACCCCAAGGTACGTCTTTCTTTGGTGACACCAAGAAACCGGTTCTGCTAGTGAGCACATCTCCAGGTGCAAACGGCGGCGCAACTAACATCAAAACCATGGCTGAGTTGATGCCGTGGTGGGGTGGCGATGTAAAAGGCACATACAGCCTAGGCGGCTTCTACGACAAGTTCCAAGATGGCAAATTTGATGCTGCGACCTCAGCGGAACTGAGTGAGCTAATGATGTCTTTCGAGAAGTCTCTGTAAGTTATCTATACTCGCATAAGTAGTGATTCATCAGGGTAGCTAATCAAGAAAGGTAGGTAAGGTATGGCGGTATTAGAACAAGGCGTTTGGTATCCAAACAAAGACGCAAGTGAGCTGACAGCAGAAGATCAATTCGCGTTACCAAGTCAGATCGAAGCGGATCGCTATCACTTGTATATGTCGTTGGCTTGTCCATTTGCCCATCGCCCTTACCTAGTGATCAATTACCTTGGCTTGGATGAGGTCATTTCCATATCTTCCGTTGCAGCAAAGCGTTACAGCAATGGTTGGGAGTTTGATGGTGCACATCCTGATCCTCTATACCGCGCGGATAATCTAGCGGCGTTGTATGTGAAAGCGAAAAGCGATTACACCGGACGCGTAACCGTCCCTCTACTGTGGGATAAGCAAAACCATGCGATTGTGGGCAATGATTCAGCCGCAATGGCAATGGACCTCGCTACGAATTGGCTACCTTTGGCAAAACATCCGGTGGAGTTGGTACCAGCCGTATTGCGTGAAGAGATCGAAAGCCTAAATCGATGGCTTCACAGCAATGTGAATGGCAAGGTATATCAACTCGGCTTTGCAACCACGCAAGCGCAATATGACCAAGCGAGTGAAACCTTGTTTGATGCGCTAGAGCAGCTGGATAAGCGTTTGGGGCAGTCGCGCTACTTGCATGGTGAAGACGTTACCCTATCAGACTTGTTCTTGCTGCCAACGTTAGTGCGCTTCGAGGCGGTGTATGAAGTGCACTTCAAAGCCAACAAAAAGCCCCTAAAGGCGCACCAAAACTTGTATCGTTACATGCTGGATTTGGTTGTCGATGAACGCATTCGCAGCACAATCGATATTGATTACATGAAGCTGCATTACTTCTTCTCGCACAAGCACATCAACCCAAATGGGATTGTGCCCGCAGGACCTGAGATTGAGTGGATCTAATTTGAATCTAATAAAGAAAGCCGGAGATTACCTCCGGCTTTGTTTTTATAGCTGCGCCGTAATTTCCTCTATCTCTTGCTGCCACTGCTTTTGCATCGCTGGTTTTTGATGTTTGGGTTTTCGCTCCAAATCGGCTTCCAGCAAGCTTTCCAGTTCCAACAGTCTTTCCAGCACTTGCTCTTCGGATTGCTCATCAGGCGCGGTGTTTGTTTCCATCGACATTACTTCATTGCAATGATGCGAGATGGCTGATTTCGGTGCTGTATCAGTTACGCGTTGATACACATCTTCCGCGATTAAATACTCCGTCAGTAAGCCATTTTCAATAAACCAGAATCGATTACAGCTTTGCTCTATCAGGCTTCGGTCGTGACTCACCAATAAGGCGGCACCTTCGAAGTTTTGCAGAGTTTCAATCAGCTCTTCTTTGCCTTCCATATCCAAATGGTTGGTCGGTTCATCTAAAAACAACATGTGGTAACGAGCGAGGGTTAAGCCGACAAACAGCAGCCTTGCTCGTTCTCCACCACTTAGACTGATGACTTTCTGCTCGTGTCTTGCGTACTCAAATCCTGCACCAATTAGCGAACGTTTTGCCTGTTCACTGCTGATGCTGGCAAACGACTGCAACGCATCCGTGATGGATTGATGATCGTCGAGTTGCTTTAGGGATTGATCGTAGTAACCCAAGCGACAGCGATCGTGGAAAGTCACACTCTCATGTTGGTTGCCTAGGTCATTTTGGAATGCTTCATACTGACGATAAAGCAGATTCAACAAAGTCGATTTACCGCAACCATTACTGCCTAGAACGGCAATTCGGTCGCCACTTTTCACGCGCATTTCTGCCATATCAAACAAGTGATAATCACTGTCTGGTGGCATTACCGAGAAAGGCAAAATCTCTAACAGTCGATTTGCTGGCATTGACTCACCTTGAAGTTGTAGCGCCCACGGTGTGCCTTCTGTCAGTTCGGTTTGTTCTTCCTCTAAACGTTCTTTGCGCGCAAACATCGTCTTGGCTTTTCGAGCAAGATCTTCGTTGTCGTAGACTTTGCCCCAAGTGGCTAAACGCTTGGCGCTTTTTTCGATTCGGTCGATCTCTTTCTGCTCGTTGGCATGGCGAAGTTGATCGGTTTCATCTTTCTCTTTCAATGCTTGTCTTGCTTGAGAACAAGGCAGAGAGAAATGACGCAGAGATCGATCTCGCATGACCCAAGTGGTGTTGGTGACGCGATCGAGTAAGGTTTGATCGTGAGATACCAATACGAATGAGCCTTTCCAGTTTGATAGGAATTGCTCTAACCAAAGGAGCGATGGCAAGTCCAAGTGGTTGCTTGGTTCATCCAGAAGCAGTAAGTCAGGTTGATGGATAATCGCACGAGCAAGCAGGAGTCGCATTTGCTGACCACCACTGCAATTCTCAACCGGCATGTGTCGTTCTGTGTTTGAAAATCCGAGTTCATCCAATAAGAGTTCGGCGCGCCAAATCTCATCATCGGATAAGGATTCCGCTAACGCATCTAAGACAGAATGTGTGCTTAAAGATTCAGGTAAATGTTGCTCAACATAACGCATCAAACATGAACTGGCTTTGGCAACCGTGCCTTGGCTTGGTTCAAATTGACCGCTAAGCAGTTTGAGTAGGGAGCTTTTACCACAGCCGTTATGACCGATAAGACCAATTTTGTCGCCACGATGAATCGTAAACGTTAGATCTTTGAAGATTGGTGTTGCTGTGTGAGAAAGGGTTAATGATTGTGCAGTTAAAAAAGTACTCATAGTGTTCTCAAGAATTTTGGGCGTAAGACGCCTTTGTCATAGCTGACAATAATTCTTCGAGCTTGAGGGAAAGTACTCGGGTGACGTGTTTTCGTCGAAAGGTAATTATTCGCTCAAGTCGAGATTATCGCAGCGCGAAATCTGAAACTCTTGAGCGGTCCTTCATGCCATAAAAACGTGGGTTGATTGAACACCACAAAGACATAAATTCCTCCTTAATTTCGTTGTAAGTGTTGCCACTTTTGGTTGATAGATGCGCTAGATTCTAACCCTAAAAGTGGCAATGTACAGATAGCTTGATGAAAAAATGATGAGAGGATCACCAAGGTATCACGTGCTTTTAGCGGTATAAGCTGAACTTCTTGGTCAATTCTCGAAGAGTTTCAGTCTCGCCGAACAAACAAATACCCAAATACTCTAGCTCTGCTTCTGATGTGTTTTTGGTGGTTTGCTGTTGTATTTCAGAGCCACCTTCTACCATGGTGTGAGTAAAATCAGAGAAGGGGATACCTTTATCGAGTGCTTCTTGGCGAAGCTTTCTGATTTTGTTGGAGTTATCCGCTCTCAAGACGATAAACGGATAGTGCGAGATATTTGGATGAACATTGCCGTCGAGGTCGTGATAGTCGGTATAGACTGCGTCTCCATCAGAAAGTTGATCCGCAAGGCTTACACTCAAGTGTCCTAATACGTTAACGGCACGTCCCACCTCGACTTTTTTACTGATTACGGCAACAAATCGTTTTTGGTTTTCGTCGGGAAGTTGATTCATGGAGGACCTCGTTTCTCTAATAATCTGGCTATTGTTTAACTGTCTCCATTGTATTTCCTCGCACGCGCAATTTTGTTTCTAACATTGTTGTCGGAAAGCCAAGTTTGCAATAAACGAATGATTTAATCGTTTTTCATGCAATAAGATTCCCCAGAGTTTGCAAATAGACAAGGCACCAACGGAAGGTCGGTGCCTAAGTAAATGATGAACTAAATTTTATTGTTTGTTTAGCTCTGCCGCGGTATCAACAAAGATGCCTTTGATGTCTTTCGCTTCACGCTCTGTTTGACCACCGTGTTTTAGGAACGCATCGATGATCGCTGCGGTTTTCTGCTCTTTTGCGCGCTCTAAGAAGTAACGCAACTCTAGCTCTGCACCTGCGTCTTCATCTTTGATAGAGGTTGCGATGATCTCTTTGTACATTACGATGTCACGCACTTCTAATTGGCTAATCACGCCCAATGTTGCCGCCCCTGCGTTTTTAGAAAAGCATGGTGAGGTGAACAGTCTGGAGAAGTTGGAATCTTTACCCGCCACTATTTACGCCGCCCCAGGTTTGTTATTCGATAAATTCGGCTATCAAGATGAGCAAGGTAAACAACAGCATTTTCAGCTTAATGTCGCTTATAAAGTGAATGATGTGGAAATGTTGGCAAGAAGCGCTGCAGGAGGAAATACGCTTGCTGTGGTGACTGCACAAATGGTTCAAGACGAAATCAAACAAGGCAAGTTAGTGCCGATCATGACGCACTTGAATATTGATGATTTCGGCACCTTCTACGCCGTGTATCCGCACCGAGATGCACCAATCAAAACCAAGTTGTTTATCGATACACTCAAATCCATTGTGGGAGAAGAGACGCCCATTTGGGAGAAGAACATCCCAAACTTCGACAAGATGTATGGGCAAGGGAAGTAGAGCTATTAAGCGACTAGGCTTCACCATATTAACCTAGAAAAAAGAGGCTCGACGGAGCCTCTTTCACGTTGATTTTAAAGGCGAGTCTGAATCTAAACTAAAATGCGATCAACTTGCTCAATAATAAACGCTTCTTCTAGTGCTTTACC
The DNA here is from genome assembly GCF_001591145.1 of Vibrio harveyi NBRC 15634 = ATCC 14126 = KCTC 12724. Classification (GTDB taxonomy): domain Bacteria; phylum Pseudomonadota; class Gammaproteobacteria; order Enterobacterales; family Vibrionaceae; genus Vibrio; species Vibrio harveyi. The sequence goes on from NZ_BCUF01000005.1 coordinate 52,879, forward strand.
TAACATCAACTGGTGGTTTAGCAGTCCAAGCATTAGGGTATAAAGTGATTCTTTGTGTTGTGCTGAAACGTAGTTTTCCAGCATCGTCATGTACTTTTGATTCGCTAGTAACATGCATGGATCGGTAGCTACGTTTTCTTGCCCAATCACATCAATATAATCAGACACTAACTTCATCTCTTGGAAGAAACGCGGTGCCATCTGTTGGAAAATTAATACAAAGTTCTCTGCTTGTTGTTCAGGGCTAGCGCTTGTTGCGCTCGGTCTTCCTGCCAATATTTCTGCATCGAAGTTAACCATTGCCTCGGTAGCGGCTTTGAACAGCTCATCTTTACTTTTGTAGTAGTGATAGACCGCACTTTTACTCATGCCAAGCTGTTCACAAAGCTGTCTCATCCCAAGATTTTTGTAGCCAAATTCAAGAAATATACCTGTTGCTTTTAGCGCTATTTCTTCTCGTTTTTTATCGTGATCGACGATTTTAGGCATATTTTTCTCTTTTCGATGGTTAGCGTAATCACGGCAGTATATCACAAGATTCTTTTTTTAGACCAAGTGGGCAAGAAAGATCTTTACCTTGTGTTTGAATCGTACTAACTTAAAAAGACCGGTTGGTCTAAATAAAGACGAAGGGACTCTTTGTCTTGTTCCTCTACCAAGAATAGGAAACATCGATATGAAAACGCAGCCTCGAATTTTAATCGTCGGTTCAACGGGTTATTTAGGATCGAATATTGTTGAATTTCTCATGGCGCAGCACGCCGAGTTTAAAGCGTTGGCGAGAAACAAAACCAAGCTCCTTGCGATGGGCTTACAAGAGTCGCAGGCAGTAGAAGCTCAGGTGACTCACCCCGATGAGCTAAAAGGAGTTTGCGAGGGTGTGGACGTTGTTATCTCATGCTTGGGCATTACTCGTCAGCAAGATGGATTAGGTTATTTGGATGTCGACTACCAAGCAAACTTGAACTTACTCGAAGAAGCAGAACGAGCAGGTGTTGGTAAATTCATTTACATCTCTGCGTTCAATGCTCAGAAATATCCTCAAGTTCGTCTGCTAGAGGCGAAAGAGCGCTTTGCGGGTCGGCTTCTGCAATCAACAAAATTAACCCCTTGTGTGATTCGTCCGAATGGTTTTTTCTCTGATATTACCGAGGTGTACAACATGGCGAAATCGGGTCGAGTGTTTACTTTTGGCGATGGTGAAAACTTGCTTAACCCCATTCACGGAAAAGATTTGGCGAGATTTTGTGTTGAGGCTATCGATAGCACTGAAACGGAGATTAACGTAGGCGGACCGAATGTGTTTTCAGTGAACCAAATTGCTCAGCTTGCATTCAAATCTCAGAATAAGCCGGAGAAAAATACGCATTTGCCGGATTTGTTGCGCAGAGCTGCTCTCGTAATGGTCAGCCACCTACCAGAGAAGTGGGGCGGTCCTGCTGAGTTCTTCCTGACCATGTTAGGCGGTGACAATATCGCACCGACTTATGGTCATCATCGACTGGAAGACTACTTTCGCAAGCTCTCTGAAGAAGACAACATCTGAATCAATTCATCGATTTAAACGGGACTCCACCCAAGTACTCAACCATGACTTTGGTTAGAAAGGGGGAGGTCATGTGCTTCATTGTCGATAAAGTAAACAATATCTGAATCGTTAGCAGGGAGCACTTCATGAACCAACGCCAATTACAGCAGCAAGCATTTGACTTAAGTGATCAAAACTTAATTGTCGGCAATGTGGATCAATGTCCATTGCCACCAGAAATCTTGGCGTTTACGACAGCGAACTCAGAGTATGTTGTCGAAACGTTTGAAAGTGGTTTGACGGCGCAGGTATTTCATATTCGTGTCGGCGGACGAGACTATACGCTCAAGAAAAAACGCCCACAGGCGAAAGTGCAGAACCCTGATGGTCAGTACTCCTTTCTGAATGAAGTTCAACGTCGTCTTGATTTTCAAACTCAAAAAGACAATCCGAATTTAACTGAGGATTTTAAACATATTGTTGAGACTGTTTATGCTGATTATCGTTTAGGAATCATTGTTTCAGATTGGATTGAAGGTTCGCCAATTCAAGCCCTAACTGAGGACTTATTAGGGCAGCTATTCTCGACTCTATTTGTCTGTGAGCGAAGTGGGTTGTTTGAGTGGGATTTGTGTTCAGGGAACTTGCTGGTGGATAAACAAGGTCAGCTAAAGTTGTTCGATTTTGGTTATATGTATCGGTTTGACCCTTTAAGAGAGTTCAACAGTAATGGTATGCATGACCCTATGTTTGATACTTGTGAGCGATTTGAAACGCGCTTCTTCTCTGGTTGGTTATTGGAGCAAAATTATTCCCGAAAAGAGGCAATGCAGCTATTCAAAAACGTTAAACAACAAGGCTTTAAGATGCTTGAATACAAGCGGGACTGGTTAGTTCAAAACTATGCCGTGCCAGAAATCGTAGAGCGAGTGCAAACGTCGATGGAAAAGATACAAACAGCGCTAAAATCTGATGCTGAGTTGGAACATCTTTTTACGCTTGAGATGTTTCGTTCGCATGTGCTCGATATTGAAGATGATTTGGATGGTAAGAGTTGCACGCCAACCACAATTAAACGTGTGCAGTTTGTTTTAGATATGCTGCAGCAACATTATGATTTGTTGGTTGAAGGAGGTGCGTTGTTTTATCAAAATGCCGCTAAGAGTAAAGCCGAACTGATTCAAACCTACCAAGAGAAACACGAATTGGTGCTGCAGTACCAACTTTAGTTTTCGGTGTCGAGAAAACAAAAAAGCACACGAGAGGTGTGCTTTTCCATTCCATAGTCTAGGCAGGTGCTAAGTGGCATTACTTCGCTTGTTGCATCTCAGCCAAGCCACCCGCGTTATGAAGGTTGGTAAACCCTTGAGATTGTAGGTACTGATACGCTTGCCCTGAGCGATTGCCGCTGCGGCAGTAAAGCACGATTTGCGTATCTTTCTCGACATTAGCAAAGTGTTTATCCAACTCAGAAAGCGGAAAGTTAATCGCATTGTCCAAGTGACCATCGGCAAACTCTTGTGGTGTGCGCACATCGACAATCATTGCGCCTTGCTCAATCCATTGCCAACCCTGCACTGCACGTTCAGAAGCCAATACCGATGGCGCGCTGAAAGCTAAGCTCAAACAAGTGAATATGATCGGGAGTAGTTTTTTCATTGAGTTCCTTTCCTCAAGGTCAATTGCCCTAAACAGTCTTGACGAGGATTATACGTGTGATTATCAAACTTCGATGTGGCATTGGTCGAAATGTCGTAATTCAGTGTGTTATGACTTTAACCCTAGCATGGCACCAAACACCAATAATCCAGCGCCACAAGCTTGGTTCAACCTGTGTTTCACGTGCAGTAATAAACTCTGTAATCGAGGTGAGGTAAATAAGATGGCAACCATAGAAAACCAAATCCCGTGCAGCGCAATCATGTAGACTCCGTAGCCTAAAGCTAAGTGCTGCGATGCTGCATTCGGGTCGATGACTTGGCTAAAGATACTTAAGAAAAACAACATGGTTTTTGGGTTAAGTACGTTGCACAAAAAGCCTTGGAAAAAGAACTGCCAAATGGAGATGCTTTCTTGTGTTTCCCCCTCTATCTTCTGCTGAGAATCAGCCCCAAAAATCCCTTTCAATCCGAGATAGATCAGATAAGCCGCACCTAAGTAGCGAATCAAGCTGAACAACCATTCGTTCTGTGAAATTAAGTAACTGATGCCAAGCAATGAATAGGTAATGTGCACCGAAATCGCAAGACTGATGCCCACGGCGCTCCAAATTCCGGCTTGTCTGCCCCTGTTGAGGCTGTTTCTAAGAACCAAGACAAAATCGGCTCCGGGACTGATAACGATGAGTATGCCTAATAAGGCAAGGCTGAAAAGCTCCATGGTGTTTCCTGTTTCTTTGTTGTTATGAATGAGGCAATTGTAGGTCGAGAGTTCGGAGACTATAATCGAAACAAATTCCGCTAAGTGTGAGAAAAAGTCACAGATGAGGCATCTTAAATCCTTCCATGTTTTCCATGTCGCAGCATCGTCTGCGAGTTTTAGTGAGGCAGCAAATAAGCTCAGTATTACGCATGGCGCAGTGAGTAAGCAGATCAAAGTGTTGGAGACCTATCTGGCTCAGCCTCTGTTCTACAAACAGGGGCGCAATATGCTGCTCACTAAAGAGGGTGAGATGCTGAAAAGCTATACCGAGCAAGCATTCCAAGCGTTGGAAACTGGCATGAACAAGCTGGTGCAGGAGAAGCACCAATACCTTGAAGTCTCTTGTGAGCCAACGTTAACCATGCGTTGGTTGATGCCAAGGCTTTCCGCGTTTAATGATGGTTGTGACGCAGACGTTCGGCTTTCGACTGCGGGAGGACCTGTAACGCTCGGCTCGACAGGGCTTGCTATGGCAATTCGTCGAGATGACTTTGAGCCTTTGTATCACTACCCCAAAACCAAGCTGGTGGAAGAGTGGGTGGGTCCCGTGTTTTCACCTGAATACTGGCAGCAAGTGAAAAGTGATTTGAACTCTGTGAAGCTATTACACAGCCAAACTAGACCTGAAGCGTGGCAAGAATGGATGCAGCGCTCTGGTGAAGCGTCGATAAACGGAAAGGCGGAACAGTCTTTCGCGCATTTCTATTTTTGCATTCAAGCTGCAGTCGACGGTTTAGGTGCGGCGATGGGCTCTTATCCTTTGGTGATGGACGATCTCAAACGTGGCAACCTTGTCGCACCATTTGGTTTTGTGCCGTCAGGGCATGACTATGTCTTATTGACTCAAGACAAAGCACGTTCTGAACTGGAACAAAAATTTGTCCATTGGCTGCAAAACCAAATGGCGGAGTGTGTGCCTTGCACCTAAGAAACAAAGAGAGACCCTAGTCAGGGCGCGCTGAGTTACCTAGAGTGGTTGAATACGTGCTACATAATGGAAATTTAGGAAATGGAAAACCTCAATATTGTTGAAATTAAATCTTTTGTTCCGGCGAAAGATTATGAGCTATCAAAGCGTTTTTATCAGGCGTTGGGTTTTGAGATGCCTTCGGATTTTGGTGGTGTGGCGTACTTCTTCAAGGGCAGTTGCTCATTCTTGCTGCAAGATTTTTATGAGCCGAAACATTGCAATAATTTCATGATGCATTTGTTGGTGGAAGATGTTGTCAGCTGGCATGAACATGTTTCAAGTGTAGATTTGGAATCATTCGGAACCAAGATGACGGAACTGATTGATCAACCTTGGAAGATGCGAGAGTTCTGTTTGCACGATCCTAGTGGCGTGCTGTGGCGCATTGGTCAGAACATCGATTGATTTGTGTATGAAAAAAGGTCAGCGCTTGCGAACTGACCTTTGAAGAGGGAAGAGTGATAGGACTTATTGAGGCGCTTTCATCGCTTCTGATTGATCGCCCGTCATCACGAAGTGCAACTCACCACCCGGTTTGAACTCGGAATGGTCGAAGAAGAAACCGTTATCCAAAGCTTTGCCATTGATGGTGACAGACTTGATGTACATGTTGTCATCGGCGTTGTTCTCTGTGGTGATGGTGAACGTGCCGCCTTTCACCGGAATCACGGCTTTGTCGAATAGCGGACGACCCACAGTGTAAATAGGTTCTGCTGCGTTCACTTGGTAGAAGCCTAATGCAGACATTACATACCAAGCGGACATTGCGCCCACGTCTTCGTTACCAATGACGCCTTCTGGCGCAGCAAAGTACATGTCATCAAGAATGTGGTCGACGACTTGTTGTGTCTTCCATGGTTCTGCTGTCCAGTTGAATAGGTAAGGAATGTGGTGCGAAGGCTCGTTACCAAACGCAACTTGACCAATCAAACCAGACATATCCGGTGTTTCTGTACCTTGGCTTTCTGCGGTGAAGGTGGCTTCTAGGTTTTTCTGGAACTCAGCATCGCCACCCATGATGGTTTTTAAGCCCGCGATGTCATGCGGCACAAACCAAGTCCACTGCCACGCGTTACCTTCGGTGTAGTTGCCTGTCTTGTGTTCTGTGCCGTATGGGTCGAATGGCGTCATGAAGGTTTCATCAATCATCACTGGGCGCATAAAGCCCGTCACGCCATGTTCTGCGTATTCCGTTGGGTTGTAATCGAAGTATTTTTTGTAGCCTTTTGAGCGTTCAAGGTATTGCTCTTCCGCTTGAGTATCACCGGCTGCTTTGGCGATTTGCGCGATAGCCCAATCGTAGAACGCGTTTTCCAGACCGTAAGAAACAGACTCAACCGTGTAGTCTTCAAATACTGGTTCACCATCTACACGTTGGATAGCTGGCGTGAAGCCGTTTTTCTCAATGTAATCGATGTGCTTGGTTAAAGTGCGATCCAATACGCCTTGATCCCAATCGGCTTGCAATGCAGGGTAGTTCTCGTAAGTTGAAGAGTCGATCGCGGCTTTCAGTGCCAGCTCTTTCTCTTGCTGAGTAAACTCTTCTGGGAATTTGGTCATCGCATCCGCAATCACTGCTACCGCTGGGTAGCCGACCATGGTGCCTGTCTCGTCACCTAAGTGTTCCCACTTTGGCAGCAAGCCGCTTTCAGTGTACTTCTGAACTAGGTTCTTCGCGTATTGCACCGCGCGGGTTGGCTCTGTGATGGTTTTTAGTGGGTGTAATGCACGTTGGGTATCCCATAGAGAGTAAACCGAGAAGTTTGGCTGTTCTTCCGTTGCTTGACCGTAAGCGATGGAGTATTCCCCTTCGCCTTCACGAATCGAGCCTTTGCCCATGCCACGGAATCGACCATCCACGTCTTGATGCACCATCGGCGCAATCTTGGTGTGGTAAAGCGCAGTGTAGAAGATCTCTTTCTGATCTTCTGTGCCCCCTTCGATAGAGAAGTTGAGTGCTTTTGCCCATTTCTCACGTGCGTTGTTGCGCGCAGTATCGAAAGAGACATTCGCTTCGGCATCGTAGTTGTTTTCTGCGCCTTGTGAGTCAACCGCAGATAACGCCACTTGCGCGTTCAACTCTTGTGAACCTTCATCTTCAAATTCGATGTAGGCAGTGACGTCCGCTTTGACACGCTTAACTGGATTACCTTGGTCATCGTAAATCAATTCAGAAACGTGCTCTGCCGTTAGGCCGTCAACAGGCTTACCATTAGCAAGGATGTAGACGTCTTTGATCTTCTTATCGAAAGTCGAATAGAAGAAGATTTTTTGGTTTTTCGCCCAACCAGAGAAGTGCGCTGCGTCGCGCTCGCCCGTGATGGTATGACCGTCTTCGCTCACCGTCAGTTTGTTGCGCAGAGAGGTCGAGCCCCAGTCACTGTTAAGGATGGAGTTGAGGTCAATCTTCAGACGTTGTGGTTGACCTTGTGGGTAGGTGTAACGATGGAAGCCGACACGTTCAGAAGCTGTAAGCTCAGCTTTGATACCGTTCTCAGCAATCTTCACAGAGTAGTAACCCGCTTCTGCCACTTCTGAGGTTTTGTCCATCTTGACCGAAATCGCTTCGCGGTAGTCGTCGCTGTCTTCGATGTATTTAGCTTTATCTTCGGTAAACGGCAGGAACAGAATGTCACCTAAACCGCCCATGCCCGTGCCAGAAAGGTGAGTGTGGGAGAAGCCAAATAGAGTCTTTTTATCGAAGTGGTAACCTGATGAAGAGTGCCAGCCGATCAGCTCGGTATCTGGAGACAGTTGCACCATGCCTTCTGGCACAACGGGACCCGGGAAGGTGTGTCCGTTAAAGCCGGTACCAATGAATGGGTCGACGTATTTTAGGTTGGAAGTATCGACGCTTGGTGAGGTGTTATCGTCGTCATCGTTGCAGCCAGCCAAACCAATAACACTTGCAATCACTGCGGTGGCGATAGCGGTTTTCGTAAAGTTCATAATCTTGATTCCTTAGGCAGGAAGCGCGTCACTTCCTGCCACTGAGTTAATCTATCTGCTTATTCTTTAAACACGAGTTACATAAAACGTTACTGAGCTTGAAGCGCTTCTTGCTTGTCACCCGTCATGACGAAGTGAAGCTCGCCGCCCGCTTTGATTTCGCTGTGTTTGAAGGTGAAGTTGGCATCCAGCGGTTTGCCGTTGATGGTTACGGACTTCACGTACTTGTTGTGTGGGCTGTTGTTGTCTGCGATGACTGTGAACTCGCCGCCTTCCACTGGAATGGTGATTTCATCAAACATAGGGCGACCGATGGTGTAGACCGGATCCGCAGGCGTCACTTGGTAGAAGCCCATTGCCGACATCAAGTACCAAGAGCTCATCTGACCCACGTCTTCGTTACCAATCAAACCAGTTGGCTCGCTGGTGTACATCTCTGACATGATGCGGTCTAGATACTCCTGCGCTTTCCATGGCTCATCCGTTAGCGCATATAGGTAAGGAATGTGGTGCGATGGCTCGTTACCGTGCATGTACTGACCGATATAACCCGTTAGGTCTGGCAGCTCTTCACCTGTGTTTGAAGAACGTGCATTAAATAGCTCGTCCAAATCTTCACGGAAGGCTTTCTCTGGCGTGGTGTCTTTGCCTTGCGCCAAGTCTGCTTGGTAGATTTCTTGTTTCAGACGGTTGAAATCGTGCATTGGTTGGAACTTCCATTGCCACGCGTTTCCTTCGGTGTAGGCAAACTCGTCCACGTAGTAAGGGTCGAATGGTAGCAGCGGGCATTTCTCTTTCATCACACCTGTGCCTTCTGGCCACTCAACCATTTCACACTCATCCAAACGATCTTCATCAATCGGTTGGTTGAACTCCAAAGGCGGTTTGTTTGGTGATGAACTCAGCGGGTGGTTTTTCGGACGTAAGAAGCCCGTCTCTGCATCCCAATGGTTGAGCCAGTTGTCGGCACGAGTCATAAACTCTTCTTGCAGTTTTACATCGCCAGCCATGCGCGCGATTTCTGCCATTGCCCAGTCGCCATAAGCAAACTCAAGCGTGTAAGAGGCACTGTTCCAGTAACCGTGATGAACAAAGCCGTTTTCTTCGTACACCTTCACTTGCACAACGTTTGCTGCGCCGATGTTGTTGTCTTCCGTCCAATCTGGGAATTCAGACGCCTCGTGGTAACGCACCGTAAACTCAGCCGCTTCTTTGGCAAGTTGTGGGTCGATGTCTAAACCTTTCGCCATCGCGTCAGCAATGATAGAAACCGCAGGGAAGCCGATCATTGTGCCAGTGTAATGGCTGTGCAGTTCCCATTTCGGCAAGATGCCACCGTCTTCGTATTTACGAATCAGGTCGTTGGCAAATTCTTCGGCACGTTCTGGGTCGATGATGGTTTTCAGTGGGTGCGCAGCGCGGAAGGTATCCCACATGGAGTACACAGAGTAGTTTGGTGTGTCGCCCGCGTCTTTTTGAATGCGAGTACGCATCGCTGGGTATTGACCGTCGACATCTTGGAAAATCATTGGCGCGATAGAGGCGTGGTAAAGCGCGGTGTAGAAGATCTCTTTCTGATCTTCCGTGCCGCCAGATACCATCATGCGGCTAAGCTCTTGGTGCCATGCATCGTTGGCTTGAGCACGCGCAGTATCAAATGACGCGTCTTTCGCTTCTGCTTCTAGGTTTTTCTCCGCTCCTTCTGTGCCTGTTGGTGACAAGCCTACCTGGATTTCTAGCGGTGTTGATGATGGTGCGAATTCTAGGTAAGCGATGGTTTTCACTGCGTCGATGTTGTCGTTGTTTACATCGATTTCCGTTTCTGCGCCGTCAACTAAAGCAATGGCTTTGACGATAGGTTGGTTGAAGGTGGCGTAGAAGTACACGTGTTGGTTGTTCGCCCAACCGTTCGAGCTACGTAAACCGCGAATGGTGTAAGCGTCGATGAACTCCAAATCACCCTTCATGGTGCGGTTGTTGAAGTGACCTTTATTGAGAGTGTGGTCTAAATCGACCTTGATGTGTGGCGTAGTGCCTTCTTTGAAGGTGTAGCGGTGGAAGCCAACACGTTGCGTGGTAGTTAGCTCAGCTTTGATTTCGCCTTTGTTCAGTTCAACCGCGTAGTAGCCCGCTTCTGCGGTTTCGTTGTCTTTATCGAAGGTGTTGAAAACGGCGTTTTCTTTCTTGGTGAAAGGCAGAACTAAGATGTCACCAAGGTCGGTAATGCCTGTGCCAGAAAGGTGAGTGTGGGAAAAACCATACACTGGGATTTCAGTCAGCTTGCCGTGGTCGAAGTAACCGGCAGCAGAGCCCCAGCCTTCCATTTCGGTATCAGGAGAAAGTTGCACCAAACCGTAAGGCACAACCGCCCCAGGGAAGGTGTGACCATCTGCGCCTGTACCAATCAATGGATTGACGTATTGAGTTAGTGTGGTGTCGAGGGATGGAGTACCAGACTTGCTGTTGTCGTCATCACTGTTACAACCAGCAAGACCAAACATGGCAGCGAGAATAGCGGTAGAGATAAGGGTTCTTTTTAGTTTCATTTTTATGGTTCCACAGAAGTGAAGGTTCTACAGAAAATAAGGGGCGAGGGTGTACCCCTTTATCCCCGCCCCACTTGACGTTGCAACGATGTCGCCTAGTTACAACGCCAAGTAGTTTGGGGGTGTTATTTGAGTGGGTGTCAGCTACAGCGCTTTCATCGCTTCAGATTTGTCTGAAGTCATGACGAAATGCAGTTCACCACCGTCTTTCAAATCGCTGTGCGCGAAGCTGAAGTTGTCACTCAATTGTTTGCCGTTGATGGTCACCGACTTCACGTAGATGCTCTCTTGGCTGTTGTTTTCTGAGGTGATGGTGAATTTACCGTCCGCCACTGGAATCACGGCTTTGTCGAACAGAGGACGACCGATGGTGTAACTTGCTTCGCCCGGTGTGACTTGGTAGAAGCCCAATGCAGACATCACGTACCAGGCCGACATCTGACCGACGTCTTCGTTACCAATCAGACCTTCATGCGTTGGGTGGTAGAACTCGTTCATCGCTTGGTCGACGATTTCTTGTGTCTTCCAAGGCTCTGCCGTCCAGTTGTAGAGGTAAGGCACGTGGTGATCAGGCTCGTTACCCATCACGAACTGACCGATGTAGCCAGACATGTCGTGTGATTGGCTCGTATCAGCGTTGGAGTCCGCATTAAACAGCGCATTCAAGTTGGCTAAGAATGCCGCTTTGCCTTGTTCGGTTACGTCTTCAGGAAGAGAGAAGTCAGTACGGTCGATTTGCTCACCGCCCATCACGTTAGCCAGACCGTTCAAGTTGTGCGGTGCAAACCATGTCCATTGCCATGTATTGCCTTCGGTGAAGTCTTCACTACGGTGCTCGGCGCGGTAAGGCCAGAACACGTCACTTTCGTTGAGTGATTTGCGGTCTTTACACGCGTTGTAGTCCATACCGTCTGGGATAGACAGCGCCATGTTCTCGTCCAAACATTCGGCTTTCAGGTTGTTTGCCCAAACCTTGCTGCCGCTGTTCATGTAAGCCGGACGCATAAAGCCCGTTGCACCCAATGCGTTGCCTTTGGTGTCTTGCAGTTTGCCGTATTGCTCTGGGTTGTAATCGAAGTAGTTCTTGAACGACTCTGAGCGAGCCATGTAGCGGTCGTACTGTTGGTCGTTGCCCGCAAGTTTAGCGATCTGGGCGATACACCAGTCGTAGTATGCGTTCTCAAGACCGTAAGACACAGACTCGTTCACGAGCTCGTCGTATTTATCGACTTTTAAGCCTTCTACGTAACCCGGTTTGTCACCAGAATCCGGCGCCCATTTGGTGTTAGCTGGAATAAAGCCGACGTCTTCTTGGTAGTCGTTGTGACGCGTCATGACCGTGAAGCGTTTGTCACCGTTCCACGCGTCTTGGTAAGGCACCCAGCTTTCGGTTTTATCAAGGTTGAAGTTGACCGTTTCGTCAGCGGCTTTCAACGCCAAATCAAACTCGGCAGCAGTAAAGGCTTCTGGGTGTTTGACCATGATATCGGCGATAACTGAGACTGAAGGATGACCGACCATTTCACCAGTGTAATCCGAGTGCAGTTCCCATTTTGGCAGCACACCACCTGTTTGGTATTTGTTCAATAGATCGCGTGCGTGTTCAATCGCGCGGTCTTTATCTATGATGGTTTTCAGTGGGTGTGCGGCGCGGAAGGTATCCCACATTGAGTACACTGAGTAGTTCACTAAGCCGTCTTCTGCTTGGTGCACTTTGCCATCCATGCCACGGTATTTGCCATCCACGTCTTGGTATAGGAATGGAGCAACGAACGTACGGTAGAGGGAGGTGTAGAACATGGTCTTGTCAGCTTTATTGCCGCCTTCCAGTTCAAACTCGCCAAGGATGTTTTCCCAAGCCACGCGGTTTTGTTGTACGACGTTGTCGAAATCCCAGCCGTTAGTGTCTGCTTCTAGGTTTTTCAATGCGCCGTCAACGCCAGTACCAGAAATCGCTACTTTGACCACTAATGGCTCATCGCTCTTACCAAAGTTCAAATGAGTCAGGACATCGTTTGCGCGTTTTGCCAAACGTTCTGGGTCAGGTTCTGGTTCGCCCGGCATTGGTTTGTGCTCTGCGTAACCGCGGTAATCTTCTAAGCCGACTTCGGTAGCGTCAGTTGGAGTCAGTTTGCTCTCAGAAGCCAGCTTGGTGTACAGGTTCTCTTCAATGATTGGATCAGAGAATTCTGCCGCGAAGAACACGGTTTGCCATTGACCCCATTCGTTTGAGGTACGCGCACCTACGACTGTGGTGTCGTTAACGCGCTTGTAGTAGATGCTGCGAGAATGGTTGCCGTATTGTTCTAACAGTTCGTGTTGCAGGTCGATACGTACTTTGCGGTCTTCACCCGGTTTGAAAGTGTAACGTTGGAACGCCACGCGGTCGGTTGCTGAAAGCTCAGCTTTTACGCCAGTTTCTACAAGGTCAACCGAGTAGTAACCAACTTCTGCCACTTCCGAGCTTTTATCCATGGTCACGGCGTCGGTATTAAAGCCTGTGTATGGCAAGAAGGCGAAGTCGTTTAAGTCGCCTTTACCTGCGCCAGAAATGTGGGTCATTGAGAAGCCAGAAAGCAAGCTGTGCACAGGATCGTATTCAACAGGCGAGCCTTTGCCATTCCAACCGTTTGGATCGAAGTTATCTGGGGACGGTTGAATCATACCTTCTGGCATAACTGGAGACGGATTGACGTTGCCAAGACCTTTAGTGCCGATCAAGGTATCAACGAATTCCAAAGTAGGGGTAGAGATAACTGGAGTTTCTGGATCAGAGTCGCTGCCACAACCAGCAAGACCAAGCATGGCGGTTAACACTGCAGTAGAGAGTAGGGTTCTTTTTAGTTTCATTGTTTTTATTCCACGAGAAAAGGGGACACGAGGTCCCCTCAAAATCATTATTCGCCTAGGTTGGCTTGCATTGCTTCAGACTTGTCAGCTGTCATCACGAAGTGCAGTTCGCCGCCTGCTTTGAATTCGCTGTGCTGGAAGGTGTTGTACACATCCAGAGGCTTACCGTTTATGGTCACTTCTTTGATGTACATGTTGTCTGGACCGTTGTTCTCAGCCGTTACCGTGAACGTGCCAGAACCAATGTCTACCGTCGCTTTGTCGAAGATTGGACGACCGATGCTGTAGGTTGGATCGGTTGGCGAGATTTGGTAGAAGCCCAGTGCCGACATCAAGTACCACGCCGACATTTGACCCACGTCTTCGTTACCGATGATGCCGTCTGGCGTCGGTTTGTAGAACTGGTCGTAAACTTGGTCTAGGTATTCCTGCGCCTTGTAAGACTCTTCAGTACGGTTGTACAAGTAGATGACGTGGTGCGAAGGTTCGTTACCGTGAATGTACTGACCGATGTAGCCTGTCATGTCTTGGTGCGCTTCGCCGCCATTTGGATCGGCAGTAAATAGGTTGTTCAGCTTGTCGTTCAGACCTTGCGTGCCGCCCATGATTTCAGTCAGCTTGTCTAAGTCTTGCATGAACGCCCATTGCCACTGCCACGCGTTACCTTCTGTGTAGTAGAACGCGTCAGATTTGTAAGGGTCGAAGTCAGTTGAAGCGTATTTCAGTGCACATGGGTCGCCTTCTTTCAGCTCTGTTGGTACGAAGAAGCCTGTGCCGTCTGAGTTACCTGCTTTTGCATCCCAGTGTTTCAAAGAGTTGTAAGAACGAGCTTTGAACTCTTCATACGCGTCCATATCGCCAGCGGCTTTTGCCATTTCTGCGATCGTCCAATCGTAGAATGAGAATTCTAACGAGTACGACACTGAGTTCCAGTTCGGGTAACGAACACACTGTTCTTTCTCGTGGTAATTCAGCTGACCTGCCATGAGTGAGCTTAGGATGTCGTCATGAATCTGTGGGTATTCATGCGGTGTGTAACGCGCTGATTTCACCGACGCCGTGTAAGCCTGCTCTGCATCAATCAAGCCTTTGGTTACCGCATCGCCCAGAATCGCTGCTGATGGGTAGCCGATCATGGTGCCGGTTTCTGAGCCGTGACCTTCCCATTTCGGCAATAGACCAAACTCGTCGTTGGATTTACGGATCAAGTCTTTCACGTAAAGCTTTGCTTGATCTGGGTCGATGATGGTCCACATTGGGTGAACCGCGCGGAACGTATCCCACGTTGAGTAAATCGAGTAGTTTGGTGTGTCGCCATCTTTCAGTGTGCGCACCGTGCCAAGCATATCCACGTATTGACCATCCACATCGTAGAACTCGATTGGTGCGATCATCATATGGTACATGCCAGTGTAGAAGTTGGTTTTCTCTGCGTCTGTGCCGCCTTCGACTTTGATTTTTGCAAGTTTCTCAGCCCACGCGTATTCTGCGTCTTCTTTTACTTTTGCTAGGTCGAAACTTGGTGCTTCTGCTTCTAAGTTTTTCTGTGCGCCTTGCCAGTTTACTGGAGAGATACCGACGCGGATTTCAATTGGCTCTTCGCCTGTGCCGAAGTTTAGGTAAGCGGTCAGTTCATCGCCTGAGTAAACCGCACCATTACGCATTTCGCGCGTTGGTTCTAGATCTTGTTCACCCAACAGTGCTTTGGCGATTGGTTGGTTGAATTTCGCATAGAAGAAGATGTCTTGACCTTGGTGGTCTTGTCCTTGGAACCAGCCAGTTGAGGTTTTACGACCGCGAATGGTGTATTCGTCCACCACTTCAACTTTGTTCTTCAAAGACTTGCCGTTGTTGTTCATCAGGGTATGACCCAAATCGAACTTCACGTTACGGTCTGCGCCATCAGCAAAGGTGTATTTGTGCAAACCAACGCGTTTGGTCGCACTCAGTTCTACTTCTATTTGACCTTGGTTTAGCTTGGTTTTGTAGTAGCCTGCGCTTGCTTCTTCATTGGCTTTGTCGAAAGAGTTCAGTTGTGTGTTCGCCATGTCTGCGTATGGCAGAACCAAGATGTCGCCTAAGTCCGTTGCGCCTGTACCTGAAAGGTGAGTATGTGAGAAGCCGTACAGCGGAACGTCAGTGTTAACCACTTCGCCAGTTTCGTAGTTGGATGAATCCCAGTAGCCAGATGCCGAGTGCCAAGGGTTAAGTCCTGATTCATGGTCTGTGTTAGAACCGATGAAAGTATCTGGAGACAGTTGAACCATACCTGCCGGTACCGTCGCGCCCGGGAACGTATGACCTGAAGCTGCTGTGCCGATCATTGGATCGACGTATTTCAACACCGCAAGATCAACAATTGGATCGCCAGGCAGTGAAGAGGAAGAATCGTTGTCGCTGTTACAGCCAGCCAAGCCACCCGTCAGACCAACCAGGATAGCCAAAGAGATAAGATTACGTTTAAACATGTGCATACCGTTTTGTCGTTATTCGTATATAAAAAGTGTTTATAAGAGCCTGTTTATAAAGGACTGCTTATAAAATTTTCTTGTAGGGATAGCCGGGAGATGCGCTCCCCCGGCTGAGTTGTCACTATTGGGATTAACGAGAACCTGCTGGCATCTCGTCTTCATGCAAGAACTCACCGATGCCTTGTGCTGGTGGAAGATCTTGCTCTAGAGAGCCCCAACGTTGATTTGGTTTGTCGCCCATCACGAACTCCAAGTCACCGCCGTACATGATTTCGTCATGAGTCAGGTAAGTACGGTTGAAGTCTTTGCCGTTGTAGCGAGCCGATTGAATGAAGATGTTTTCGCGGCTAACGTTCTTCGCGGTCACCGTGAACTTCTGGTTGTTGCCGACATCGATAGACGCGCTTTCAAACAGCGGAGTACCGATTTCGTAGATGCCAGAAGAAGCGTTCACTGGGTAGAAGCCAAGCGCACGGAACACGAACCACGCAGAGAGCGTACCGAAGTCATCGTTACCACAAATGCCGTCAGCGGTGTTCTTGTAGCAAATGTTGGTTGCTGCGGCGATGGCTGCCTGACCTTTCCAAGGTTGACCTACGTAGTTGTACAAGTACGGTACGTGGATATCTGGTTCGTTACCTTGAACGTGCTGACCAACGTTACCTGTGTTGAACACTGGGAATTGGTTGTCGCCAGCGTTGCGGTCTGGGTAGGTTGACCAGTACTCATCCAAGCGTGCTGCGAATAAGTCACCGCGTTCTGCTTCAGGGTTTTGTGTCTTGTCGAAGCGTGTCATCAGGTCAATCAAGCCATGAATGTCGTGCTGAACACTGAACGAGTATTGCCAGCCGTTCGACTCAGAGAATGCCCAGTTGAACATGTCTGGACGCCAGTCTTTACCAACCGCGCGACCGGTGATTGGGTCTACCCAACCTGCATCGATAAACTCGCCATCGTAGTCACGGGCTTTGAACCAACCTTGGTATTGCTTACCACCGAAGTCGAATTGCGCTTGCCAGTTTTTAGAACGGTTAGCGAACTCGGTGTAGCGTGGGTCCTCTTCACCAAATACTTCTTTGATCGATTGCGCGATTGCCCAGTCGTTCATTGAGTATTCAAGCGAGTAAGATGCTGTCCAAGAGTCTTTAAATGGTGAGTGACCGCCGTAAGAATCTGGTGGAGTGTCGTGCAATTGCGCTGGCACGTAACCTTGTTCTTCGTACTCTTTGATCCATGCTACGCCTTGGCTCGTTGCGGCGCGCGCGTCAGTGATCATTGCTTCAACTAAGCGTTCTTTGACGTCTTTGCGCTCTGCTTCTGTGAAGCCAAGATCGATCATGCGTTTTTCTAGTGAGCCTTTCGACAACACATCATGAATCACAGGCGTTGAGTGCATGCCCATCATCATGCCGGTTTCGTTGCCTTTGAATGTCCACTCAGGCAGACGACCTTTGCGCACGTTGCCTTTGTCATCTACCCATTCTTCTTCGGCGTAAGACAGCATAGACAGCACCACGTCAGTTAGGCGATCTGGTTCAAGAATCGAAGACAGCGGTTGAACTGCGCGGTAGGTATCCCACAAAGAGAAAGTGTCGTAGCGCGTGAAGTCTGCTTTGCCATCTTTGTTGGCATCGGCAGTGCGGATTGACTCTTTCAGCGTATCGATCTTGTCGCCCCAAGGTGTGTTGCCATCTGGGTATGCATTGCGACCTTGGTGAACTTGGCGGTAGCGACCATCTAAGTCAGAGTGAATGGTTTGACCTAGGTACGAGTGGTACATCGCGGTGTAGAATGTCTGTTTGTAATCCTCGTCGCCAGAGACTTGGATCTTGCCGAGTTCGTCTTCCCATTTCTTCGTTGCCGCTTCGCGTACTTGATCGAAGTTCATGCCCGCAACTTCTGTCATGTTAAGAGAAGCACCAGACTTGCCGTTCTCGCCGATCTCAACGTTTGATAGTGCCAATTTCGCTTCAACCGTTAAGCCGTCTTTGGATGTGTCGAATTCAACGTAAGCGCGCGCGTATTGGTACTTGCCGCGTGTCTCGTTACCGATTTCAGTGATGCCTTCTGGCACGTCCATGTAACGACCTTGCTCTTTATCGTAGTAAGCAAAGCGAACGTTTTTGATTGGTTGGTCGAATTCCATCACGAAGAATTCTTTTTGGCTTGGTGCCCAACCATCAGAGAAACGGTGACCTTCAAGACGGTTATTGTCTTTGTCCCATTTCAAGTAAGAATCTGAGGTGTAGTCCCAGTTAATTTTGAAGCCAGTGTTCACGATGATTTCTGACTTCTCATCACGAGGGAAGGTGTAGCGGTGTACACCAACGCGATCAGACGCCGTCAATTCAGCTTTGATGTCGTAATCCAATAGATCGACTTTGTAGTAACCTGCTGTCGCTTGCTCGTCACGATGTTGGAAGCGAGACGCTTCTAGGTTTAGCGTTGCCGAACCTTCATCAATCATGTAATCCGAACGTGAGTTGATTGGCATGACGAGAATGTCGTTCAAGTCGCCAGCACCTGCTCCGGAAAGGTGGGTATGAGAGAAACCGGAAGTACGTGCGTCGTGGTAGTAGTAGCCTGAAATGTATTCCCAGCCGTTAGAACCGTTGTTTGGAGAAAGCTGCACCATGCCGTGTGGTGTGGTTGCACCAGGGTAGGTGTTGCCTAGGTTACCTGTGCCGATGAATGGGTTGACGTAGCGTGTTACGTCCATATCGGCGAAATCTACCGGGATGTGAACACCCATGTCGATTTCAGGTGTTTCTGGGTTTGGCTTGTCATCACAGTCGCCATCGCCAACTGGAGGACATACTGGCTTGCCACCGTCAGGAATATCCGGCAGTGCAGGGTTGGTGTCACCGCCTTCATAAATGTTGGTTGTGTCGTCGTTACAGCCAGTCAGACCGACTAGACCACTGAGAACTGCGCAAGCGAGTAGGGAAGGTTTGAATTTCATTTTTAAAGCCTTGTGAATAGTAGGGTTATATAATTAAAAAAATCAGGGGTATTACTAAAACTTAAAAACTTGAAATAGAGCCCTTTGGGGGAAAGGGCTCTTAGGGGGAGGAGCTTAAGGTTTAAGCTTTCACAAGAGTCGCTGCGTTACGCATCGCTTCTTTCGTTGAACACTCAACAACGTTTGCTTTTGCAAAGCGGTGAGCATCTTTTACTTGGATATCGTGAGCTAGAATAACCAGCTTCGCGTTTGCTACATCTAGGTCAGTGATGCGGTTCTGGATACCGTTTTGACCTTGAGTTTCTACTTTGATTTTCAGACCTGCTGCTGCACCTGCTTTCTCTAGTGCTTTCGCTGCCATGAATGTGTGTGCTACGCCAGATGGGCAACATGTTACTGCTACGATGTCGTACTCGCCTTCGCCTGCTGCTGGAGCCGCTTGAGCTTGTGCAGGTGCTGCTTCAACGATTTCGTCTTCTGCTTCTTCTTCAGCAACTGGTTTCCAGAAGCCAACGATAACTGCTGTTGTTAGAGAGCCAAGTGCGATACCCACAACGTACATTGGGATGTTGCTTGATACAGGTGCTGTGATTAGACCGCCCCATGGTGCGTGTAGCAGTACGTCTGTTAGGAAGCCGAACACACAGCCAACGATACCACCAGCAACGATTGAAGGAAGAACGCGTACAGGGTCGTTTGCTGCGAATGGGATAGCACCTTCAGAGATACCGATAGAGCCCATGATTGCTGCTGCTTTACCTGCTTCTTGTTCTTGCTTAGTGAACTTCTTCTTGAATAGGAATGTTGCTAGTGCCATACCTAGAGGAGGTGTACAGATTGCGATACCAACACCACCCATTAGCCATGGTTGAGTATCAACTTGAGTTTGAGCGAATAGCGTTGCTACTTTGTTGATTGGACCGCCCATATCGAATGCAGTCATACCACCAAGAATCGTACCTAGAACCACTTTAGAAGCGCCAGCCATAGAAGCTAGGAATTCGTTCATAGACGCCATGAAGATCTTGATTGGCTCACCGATACCCCATAGAACGATACCTGCAGAGATAAGCGTACCTAGTAGAGGGTAGATGAAGTAAGCGCCCAACGCAGTCATGTTAGCAGAAAGAGGAATCTTCTTAAGTTGGAATACCACACCACCTGCGATGAAGCCCGCTACGATACAACCAAGGAAGCCGCCGCCCATATCAGCCATGATGCCAGAAGAGATCATCGCTGGCGCTAGAGCTGGTTTGTCTGCAATTGAGTAACCAATGAAGCCACCAAGAATAATTGGGAACAGCACCAGACCTTTAATACCGATATTAGAAATATCAGCCAATAAACCGTCTGCTGGAACCGCACCTTTACCTGATGCCATTACCGCTAGCGCTAGTAGTACACCACCCGCAACGATAAATGGAAGCATGTGAGAAGTACCGAATAAAAGGTGACCTTTCATGGTACTTAGGATTTTTTTGAAATCGCTATTATTACTAGCTTGAGCTGTGATTGTACTCATAATTTCACGCCTTATGAATTAATTAAAATATTTAGTATTTGGTTTTCGTCTTTTGCGTTATGAATATCTTCAATAAACTCTTCGCTAAATTTACCGAATAATTCTTGAAGAACATAAATATGGTGGTCGGCACCGTTATCTGGTGAGGCAATCATGAAGAATACGGTCGGTTTGACTCCCTCTTCGTCGCCATACTCGATGCCTTCGCGCTTTACGCCAACAGCGATTGCAGGCTCTGTAACCGCTTTGCTTTTTGCGTGTGGGTAAGCGATGCCGTCCATTGAAGTAACGCTTAATGCTTCACGTGCTTCGATGTCGGTTAAAAAAGCCTCTTTGCTGTTGATTCGATTATTTTCGAATAGCATCTGTGCTAGCTCTTCAAAGACTTCTTTTTTATTATTTGCTTGAAGGTTGCCTTTAATTAAATTGACGTTTGTTAGTTCTGTAATCATTTTTTGACTCATTGGTACTGAAGTAATGAGGCAAATTTAATTAATGTTACGGTTTTCTGAAATAGTAAAAAAAAACCAATAACTATATTTTTGTATCACTGAGAGCTAAGTGTGATAGAAGTCATTAATATCAATGAGCTAGAAGGTAATTAGTATTGTGACTTATGTTCCATTTATTTTGAAATTAATAATGAAGCTTGAAAATAAACGAGAAGGGAATCAAATATTAATTGAAAAAGCCGGAAGAACATGACTGTTGCTTCCGGCTGTTATGTCTATGGTAATACGTTGCTATACCGTAATTACTTGAACGCCAGCTTCTTCTAGTGCTTTAAGTGTTGTTTCATCGGCACCTTGATCCGTAATTAGGGTATCAAGTTGAGAGGCAGAAGCCAGAAGCTTTCCGCCGTGTTTGCCTATCTTGCTACTATCGACTAATGCTACTAGACGATCACCGTATTCCAATAGTTTCTTCTCAGCCATGTAAACCAAGAGATCAGAAGTGTACACGCCAGCTTTCGAAACACCGGTACCTGTGAAGAAAACGTAACGACTTGAATAGTCGTCAGTATTTTCAGCATCTGGTGAGATGGTAATATGACGCTCTGGTAGATACTGCCCACCTAGAATGATCAAACTAGAATGTTTCTTCTGAATGAGTTGGTAAGCAAGTGGCATAAAGTTGGTCACTACTTGAATGTTGCTGCCAGCTAAATAGTCACCCAACAATAACGTTGTGTTACTGCCACTTACCACCACACTATCACCTTCATCACACATTTCAGCGGCGGCTTGGGCAATCCGAGATTTAGCTGCAAAATTCTCAATGTCTTTTTCTGAAGGAATGAAATGAGAAGCAACATGAGATTGTGTGGCTACTTGTTCTGATTTAATCACTTCCGCACCATTGCGGATCTTCGTGAGTTTCCCGTCTTCTGCGAGTTTTGTTATGTCGCGTCGGGCTGTTGATAGAGAAATATCAAGCATCTCAACGTAGTCGCTCGTGCTGACATACGTGTGATTTTCTAGATACTCCAAAAGCCTTCTATGACGCTGAGCTTCATTCATAGTTAAGTCCTTGATTTTTGTTTTGACCAATTTTGACCGAATTTGACGTTTTGAGCAAATAAAAAATCAAAATGACGTTTTTTGAATTGTTTGTGACCGTTTTTTGTGATCTTTAGCCTGTTTTGAATCGTTTTAAGTCAAAAATGACTTTACGTGACGTCATTTGACCGTTTATAGTCATTTTGCGTCACAAAGAGTCATTGGAGACCAAAATGAAGTATCAAGCAATCATTATCGATTTAGATGGCACACTGTTAAATGACCATAATCAAATCAGTAGTAACAATATCGAAGCGATCAAACTTGCGATTAGTGAAGGTTATAAAGTCACATTAGTAAGTGGTCGTCCACATAACCTGATGCTTCCTTTTGCCAAGCAGCTTGGCATTGAACTGCCGATGATTTGCTGTAATGGCGCCTACCAGTTTGACCATGTTCAAGGCAGCATTAACGATAGCCAAGTCATTGGTTCAAATGCACTCAATGCATTACTCGACACTCTCAATATTGGTCAGTTTTACTTCACGCTTTACTGCGAAAACGGCATTTTTGCGACTCAACAATCTGAACACTTCTTAGGTCTTCAGCAACAGATGTTGGCACTGGGCGTTGAGGACAACATGAAAATTGTGCCGAGTGTTCGTTCACTACTTAATGAATGTGGTGATGTATATAAAGTCTTGGTCTCTAGCGAAGACAAAGTCGCTCTCTGTGAATTACGTGATGCGCTGATTCATCATCATGTACAAGCCGATCTTTCAACGCCGAACAAGCTTGATATCACAGCGAAGGGAGCGAACAAAGGCACCGCAACTCTTCACCTACTTAATCAACTCAACCTGAATCCGAAATACACCATTGCTTTTGGTGACGGAGACAACGATGCAGAAATGTTACGCGTTGTTGGGGAACCCGTAGCAATGGAAAACGCTAGTCCAGCCATTCGTGGGTTAGCGAACTTAATTGTCACAGATAACAACGGTTGCGGCATTGGGCAGTACCTCAGATTGATCGTGTCTGAAGGTCAGCATTCATGCCAACACTCTTACTTCTATTAAGGAAACACAATGAAAAAAGTAAAAATCGCAGCAGGTCTTGCACACGTAGATTACGGCCACATCGCAGATATCGTAAAAGAAGTGTCTGACGCGGGTGCGGATTACATTCACTGTGATGCTGCTGATATGCATGATTTGAAAAACATGCAGCTTATGGGTGGTCATCAAATCGTTGAAGGTATTCGTCAGTACACGGATAAGCCAATCGAAGTCCACGCTTACTTTAAAGATTGTGATCGTCTATTTGTAGAAAAGATTGCTAAAGCTGGCGCAGACATGCTGATTCTTCCAGCAGAGAACTTCTTGGGTGCGCCATTGGCGTACATGATGAAGTACTGCCGTGACTACAACATGAAGTTTGGTCTAACCGTTGGCTGTTTTACTCCTGTCTCTTTCGTTAAAGAAGCAATTTACTACCTAGACCGACTTCACATTGTTATTCATGGCGTGAACAACGATGAATGGTTATGGCGTGAGTCTGCGATTGAAATGATTCGCGAAGCGCGTCAGCTAATTAACGAGCGTAACCCTAACTGTGAATTGTGTGTTGACGGTGGTATCCGTAACCACAACCTAGAGCCGCTGTTGAAAGAAGACATTGATGTGATGGTGGCATCAACCAACATCTTCGGTCACAAAGAAGGCATTACAGCTGGCGTAAAAGATTTCCGTGCTGCACTGAATGCTGCTGAAGAAGCCGTTGCCGCTGAACTAGCTTAATTAGAGTTAATGGTGTCGGGCTGAACTTCCCCCTCGAAATGCTCCGGCTCGACACCAACCAAGGAATTGCCATGACACATTTTAATCACTACCAACCGACTAAGCTGAGCTTTGGCCCGGGCAATGTGAGCCAAATTGGTCATATGATTGCCAAATACGGTCGACGCTGTTTGATTGTCTCTGAACCGATATTTGAAGCAGTTAAACCAGCTTATGAGCGTATTTTTGCTTTGCTTGCCGAACAAGATATTCATGTAACGCACTTCGATGGCGTTGTACCTAATCCGCCAACGACGGTTGTTGAGCTTGGACGACAAGTTGGTATCGAAGCTGACTGTAACGTTGTACTTGCCATTGGCGGTGGTTCATCGATCGATACCGCGAAGATCATCGCAGCAACCATGAAGGTTGACACAATTGATTGGGCACACTGGTTTAATAATTATGATTCGCCTTTTGGTGATATTAAGGCGCTGCCAGCATCAACTGTGCCTTTGATTGCAATACCAACAACATCTGGAACGGGCTCTCAGGTTACTCATGCAGCGGTTATTACTGATCTTGATAGCCACTCAAAACTGACATTGTTCCATCCTGATTTTTATCCATGTGAAGCCATTATTGATCCTGAATTAATGCTGACCTTACCACCTCGTATGACAGCGATGACTGGTTTTGATGCGTTTTCACATGCGTTTGAGTCGTACACCGGCACAAAGCCTTCACCATTAGTTGATAGTTTGGCGCTAGAAGCCATGAAGCTGGTGGTAGAAAACTTGCCTGCTGTTGTGAAGAACGGCTCCGATATCGAAGGTCGTTGTCGATTGGCAAGCGCTGATACGTTGGCTGGGATCTCCTTGGCTAATGGTGGCGCAGGCGCACCGCATCCTCTAGGGGAAATCTTAGGTAGTAGAAAAACGAATTTACCTCATGGTTTGACACTAGCGGTGGTTTATCCCGCTTATGTTCAACTGCAATGGCGTAAACAACCAGAACGTTACGCAAAAGTTGCTGAGCTATTTGGTGCCGTGGGAAGCACTGAAGAAAAAGCGCAATCGCTAGCAACGCACTTAGTCACGTTTTTAGGGCAAATTGGTTTAGAGCACAACCTAACGCAGGTAGGAGTCACAGAGGAAGACGTAAAGGCATTAGAACCAGCGTTTTGCTTCAACCTACCTTTGACAACAGGCGAAGAGATGAAAACGATTCTGCACGCCAGCTTGGTATAGCAGAACAAAAAGGGGTTGAGAACATGGGAAACGAAGTAAAAACAATGAAATTTGCAGCGTTGAATGTGGATAGAGAGGACATCAAACGTCGTGATATTCAAGCGTTAATCTTCGATTTCGATGGTCTACTCGTCGATACAGAAACCTGTTTGTTTAGGGCCTGGGAAGCTCTAATGAAGCCATTCGGGATTGATGTTTCGCCACTCCAGGTTGCTGGTCTAGTTGGGAGCTCAGTACCAGCAACCTCTCTTTGTGACCTTTATCGATATCATTCAAAGCAAGTGTTATCTGATGATGAAATCAGACAACAAGTCTTTAGTCATGCTTATCGACTGATTGCACTTCAAACAGAACGAAAAGGTGTTCGCTGCTATCTAGACACAGCAAAGCAAATGGAGCTTAAGATGGCGTTAGCAACAAGTTCTGAATACGAGCATTACATGCCGATTCTGAAGCGCCTGAATTTAGAACATTACTTTGACTGTTTCACCGGAGCAGAAGAAATCTCGATTGAACGTCGTAAGCCATCTCCGGACGTTTATCTCACTAGCCTAGAAAAACTCGGAGTTTCTGCCAGTCAAGCCATTGCCTTTGAGGACTCTCCTCCAGGAGTTACAGCGGCTCGAGCGGCAGGTATTTCAACAGTTGCGGTAACCAATTACCTGACTCAGCACTTAGATGTCTCGCATGCAGACATTGTTTTATCGTCAATGAGTCAAATTTCGCTAGCGCAATTGATTATCAACTTATCGAGATAGAGTTATGAACAAATTAGAACAATTGAAAAAATACACAACGGTTGTTGCTGATACTGGTGACATTGATGCGATTGCTGCATTCCAGCCTCAAGATGCGACGACAAACCCTTCATTAGTGCTTAAAGCGGCAGAGATGCCTCAATACGATCACTTGATTGTAGATGCGATTGAATGGGCGAAAAAACAAAGCGCAGATAGAGCACAGCAGATCATCGATGCAAGCGATAAATTGGCGGTCAACATCGGCGTGGAAATCTTAAAAACCGTACCAGGGCGTATCTCTACTGAAGTTGATGCTCGCTTATCATTTGATAAAGAATCCAGTTTGGTGAAAGCGCGAAAATTGATCGCCATGTACCAAGAAGCTGGCATTGAGAAAGCGCGCATTTTGATCAAGCTGGCGTCAACATGGGAAGGCATTCGTGCAGCAGAAGTACTCGAAAAAGAAGGCATTAACTGTAACCTAACGCTGCTGTTTAACTTTGCTCAGGCAAAAGCGTGTGCAGAAGCGGGGGCATTCCTTATCTCTCCATTTGTTGGTCGTATCTTAGATTGGTACAAAAACAATACTGATCAAAAAGAATACCTTCCACATGAAGACCCGGGAGTTGTCTCGGTTTCTAAGATTTACAACTACTACAAAGATCATGGCTACAACACTGTGGTTATGGGTGCTAGCTTCCGTAATGCTGACGAAGTGCTCGCTCTAGCTGGCTGTGATCGTCTAACGATTGGTCCTGCAATCTTAGATCAACTTGCAGCGCAAGAGGGTGAGGTTGAACCAAAGCTTTATGCTCAACGCACGAATGTGAACCCTGCGCCAACGGCAATGACTGAAGCTGAGTTCCGTTGGGAAATGAACCAAGATCCAATGGCGACAGAGAAGTTGTCTGAGGGTATTCGTAACTTTGCCGTAGACCAAGGCAAACTAGAAGCAATGATTGAAGCACGTCTGTAAGGAGCAGTGAAGATGATCTCTCGAAATAAACTTGCAGACACGATTCGTGTATTGAGTATGGATGCGGTGCAAAAAGCTGGCTCTGGTCACCCTGGTGCACCGATGGGCATGGCGGATATTGCGGAAGTTCTGTGGCGTGATTTTCTAAAACATAATCCCACCAACCCTAATTGGCCGGATCGTGACCGTTTCATTCTTTCTAACGGTCATGGCTCTATGCTGATTTACAGCTTATTGCATTTGTCTGGCTATGATTTGACGATGGCAGATATTCAATCTTTCCGTCAGTTGCATGCTAAGACTGCGGGACATCCAGAATATGGTTATGCACCGGGGATTGAAACAACGACTGGTCCGCTAGGTCAAGGCATTACCAATGGTGTTGGTATGGCACTCGCTGAGAAGGTATTAGCTGATCAGTTTAACCGTCCAGGTCATGATATCGTTGACCACCACACTTATGTGTTTATGGGTGATGGCTGCATGATGGAAGGCATTTCCCACGAAGCTTGTTCGTTAGCTGGCACATTAGGTTTAGGCAAGCTGATTGCGTTTTGGGATGACAATGGCATCTCAATTGATGGCGAGGTTGAGGGATGGTTTTCGGATGATACGCCTAAACGTTTTGAAGCATATGGTTGGCACGTCATTGCGGATGTTGATGGTCATAACGCTCAATCAATTCGCCAAGCGATTCTAGAGGCTCAGGCAGAAACCAGTAAGCCAACGTTAATTTGCTGTAAAACTATTATTGGCTTTGGATCGCCAAACAAATCAGCAAGCCACGATTGTCATGGAGCACCGTTAGGTGAAGAAGAGGTAGCGCTAGTACGTCAAAACCTAGGTTGGGAATACGCCCCGTTTGAAATCCCGCATGAAATCTATCAAGCGTGGGATGCCAAAGTTGCAGGTAAAGATGCGGAAGCACAATGGGCGAATCGCTTTGTGGAATATGAATCGGCATACCCAGATCTGGCAGCAGAGTTTAATCGTCGAGTAAAGGGCGACCTACCAGAAAACTGGACTCAAATCAGTGAAGATGTGATTAAAACTTTGCAAGCCAACCCTGCGACTATCGCGACTCGCAAAGCATCGCAAAACGCGATTGAGGCCTTTGGCGCGCACTTACCTGAATTCCTAGGTGGCTCGGCAGATCTAACTCCATCAAACCTAACGAATTGGTCTGGTTCAAAAGCGATTACCGCTCAGGATGCTTCAGGTAATTACCTTAGTTACGGAGTTCGTGAGTTTGCCATGTCAGCCATGATGAATGGCATTGCTCTCCACGGCGGTTTTATTCCTTATGGCGGCACATTCTTAATGTTTATGGAATACGCACGTAATGCATTGCGTATGGCCGCATTGATGAAGCAACGCAGCATCTTTGTCTACACGCATGATTCAATTGGTTTGGGTGAAGATGGTCCAACGCATCAACCTGTGGAACAAATCGCATCACTGCGTTTAACGCCAAACATGAGCACATGGCGTCCTTGTGACCAAGTCGAGACCGCAGTCGCTTGGAAAGCCGCTGTCGAGAGAACGGATGGTCCAACTTCACTGATTTTCTCGCGCCAGAATCTTGTTCAATTTGAGCGTGATGAGGAGACATTAGAAAACATCGCGAAAGGTGGTTACATCTTGTCCGACTGTGACGGTGAACCTGAGCTTATTCTCATTGCCACGGGTTCTGAAGTTGCTCTTGCTATGGAAGCAAAGGCGCAGTTGAACAATGTTCGCTGTCGTGTGGTTTCGATGCCTGCAACCGACGTGTTTGACGCGCAGAGTGCACAATACCAACAACACGTTCTCCCAACCAATGTGACCAAGCGTATCGCGATTGAAGCTGGTATTCGAGATTATTGGTTTAAGTACGCTGGCTTACAAGGAGAGATCATCGGTATGACGAGCTTTGGTGAGTCTGCACCAGCTGATCAGCTCTTTGAAATGTACGGCTTTACTGTGGCAAACGTTGTTGATACTGCCAAGCGTATGATGGAGAACGCGTAATGGAAACTTTCATCACAAATACGGTGGATGAATGTGTAAGAGTCAAGGCTGCGAAAGCAGCCTTGGACCACATTCTACAAAATGTCACTCCAGATACGGTTATTGGAATTGGTACAGGTGCAACAGCAGAAGTATTTGTCCAATTATTGGCAGCTAGTGGCGTGGCGTTTGCTCACTGTGTATCAAGTTCAGAACGCTCTTCTAAAGCCATCCAGAGTTCAGGTTTGAAAGAAATCCCTCTCGCAGACTGCTTGTACGTGGATTATTACGTTGATGGCATTGATGAAGGGTTAACAAACGGCATCACAATCAAAGGTGGAGGCGCGGCTTTAGGGCGTGAAAAAGTCATTGCCTCTATGACTAAGTGCTTTATCACCATCTCAGATGAAGGACGTTTAGTGGAGACGCTGGGGAAATTCCCTCTGCCAATTGAAGTCCTCCCAGCGGCGAAAATGCCAGTTATTCTCGCCTTAAAATCCCTTGGTGGTCGTCCTTTGCAACGCCCTGATTGCGTTACTGATAATGGCAATATCATTTTGGATGTTTCTGGTCTAGATATGAGTGAGCCAACCGAATTAGAACAGCGACTGAACTCCCTTTCAGGTGTGGTTGAGAATGGCATATTTTCTCAATGCCGTGCGCACTATATGGCGTTTTCAAATACACAAGGCGTTCGTTGGTTATCGGTAAATTGAGAGCCTGATAACAAGTTTATTAATAACCTCTTCTTGGCTAGGGATTTAAGGGATTAAACATGATGGAAAGCAAGTTTTCGACAGAAGCAATCGAGTATCTTGAACAGCATATTGATGAGTTACTTAACGATTTATCTGAGCTAGTTGCTATTCCATCAGTACGTGATTTGACGACACAAACAGAGAATGCTCCGTTTGGTTATCAAATTAGACAAGCGTTTGATTACTTAATCAAATTTGCTGAAAGAGAAGGTTTAGAAGTGCGTGATCACCAAGGTTATGCTTTGGATATAAGCTTTGGGCAAGGTGATCAAGAAATCGCTCTGCTGCACCATGTTGATGTGGTGCCAGCAGGGGATGAGACGCTATGGCGAACGCCGCCATACCGCATGACTAAAATTGATAACAAGGTTTTTGGACGAGGCGTAACAGACAACAAAGGTCCACTGATTGCTAGCTTGTACATCCTCAAGTTGTTTAAACAACTTACTGTCCCTCTCAATAAGAAAATAAGAGTCATTATTGGTGGTGCAGAAGAGACAACTTGGGAATGTGTAGAGCATTACTTTCAACACAATCCGCAGCCAGAATATGGCTTTTCTCCAGATGGCGACTTCCCAATCGTCAACGGTGAAAAGGGTATTTTGTATGCGTCATTGGGGAAGCAATTTTCTGCCAGAAGCAGTGATAGCGCATGCCAAATTAGACGCATCGAGAGTGAACGAGATAGAACATCCACTTGTCACTTTTTGGTGCTTGAATTGGCAGGCTCTAGTGCTGAAAAAGTAGCGCATCAGTTTGCTGCTTTTGCTGATGTGATTGACTGTCAGTCACATTACCGCGTTGAGATTTCAACGCCGTGGGAGAAATCCCGCAACCCGCATAAAGTTGATAACTGCATGGACAAGTTCGTCAACATTATGCGTCATGTGGAAGGATTAGATCCAAACTCTGCCAGCTTGGTCCACTTGCTTGATTCCCACTTTGCAAATGACTACGTCGGGCATAAGTTAGGTCTATACCATAACGATGATGAGATGGGATACACAACGCGTTGTGTTTCTGCCATCAACATGGATTCGCATGGCTACAATTTGGATTTTGATTTTCGGTTTCCTAAAGGACTGAGTATCGAGAGAGTTCGTTCCCAATTACTGGCTTTATCCCAACAAGCTGGTGTGAACTTTGTCGAACATCAGTACTTACCTCTATCCTACCTCTCTCCCGAAAGTGCCCTTATCCAAGCGATGGGGAAAGCTTATTCCGATGTTACTGGAACGGATGCAAATTGCTTTAGTAAAGGCGCGGCTTCGTACGCGCGTGCATTGGAGCATGGAGTAGCTTTTGGACCAACTTTCCCTGAAGAAGTGACCTTTGTGCACGAGCCAAATGAACAGCTCAACCTAGAGTCACTAATAAAAGCAATAACGATATACGTGAAAGTTCTCATATCACTTCAGGAGTAAATTATGAGAGATAAGGTTCAAGCACTTGCCGGCGGTATGATGGTTTCCATCATTGTACTGGTCATTGCAGGTATTTTTATAGGGATAGGTGCTGGCGTTGTAAACCAAATGTCAGCTCAAGACTCTGTCATTTTTGCGTTCTTCAAACTGATGCTCGATCTTGGTTTGATGGTAATGCGAAACCTACCACCATTCTTTGCGATTGGTTTAGCCTTTGCCTTGTCAAAATCTGAAAAAGGTTGGGCAGCATTTACAGGCTTTACCATGTTTATGTGTTTCAACGTCGCGATTGGTTCCATTGCCGCTTTTAACGGCTGGACACCGGAAACGACCAGTGTTGATTACCTTGTTAACAACATGGGTTACGACAAAGTTGCCGCACAAAATTTCAATTCACTATGGGGTGAAAACCTAGGCGTATTCTCATACAACATGGGGATCTTTAGCGGGATCATTGTGGGCTGTATCACAGCGGCACTGCACAACCGTTTCTACAAATTTGAAATGCCAGCAATGCTGAGCTTCTTCTCTGGTCCACGTGCTGTCGTAATCTTTGCTTATCTTGCGATTATGCCGATCAGCTTTGTCGCTTATCATGCTTGGCCACCGATCGCTGGTGGGCTGCAATCTATCACGACGCTTATTACTAGCTCGGGTATCTTTGGCTCTTTCCTATTCGGCGTGTTTGATAAGGGGTTACTGCCATTTGGTCTCCACCATCTCATCGCCTTCCCAATTGAATACACTCGTGTGGGTGGGGTAATGGAAATTGATGGCGTTGTGTACGAAGGCGTACGTAATATCATGAATGGTCAAATGAGCTCCCCTGAGGCAACTGGTTACATCACACATAACTTTACTAGTGGTCGTATTCCAATTCAGATTGGTGGTCTTACAGGTGCGGCTTATGCGATGTATGTCACCGCGAAACCACAAAACAAAAAGAAAGTCGCTGCGATTATGATCCCTGCCGTATTTACTGCAGCAGTTATCGGGATCACAGAGCCACTTGAATACACTTTCTTGTTTGTTCAACCATTCTTGTTCTTTGCTGTGCACGTGCCATTAAATGGTTTGGCTTATGTCATTACTGAGATGTTTGGCGTCTCTATTCATGGTAACCAACTGTTGTTTATGGTGCCAAACCTACTACAGCCAGAGAAGGTACATGCTTGGGCGTTGCTATGGATTATCCCACTGTACTTCGTTGTTTACTTCTACACATTTAAGTACGTGATTCTGAAGTTCAACTCTAAAACACCAGGTCGTGAAGAGGACGATGATGCAGATATCGCTCTTTACTCAAAAGCAGACTTCAAGAAGAGAAAAGAGCAGAACTCTGCAGGTCTTCCAGTCGAAATTATTAAAGCGCTGGGTGGTGCTGAGAACATCGATAACGTTTCAAACTGCGCCACACGCTTAAGGGTTTCCCTACATGATGAAACGTTAGCGGCAGCAGATGATGTCTGGAAAAAACAACTGAATGCAATTGGCGTGGTGAGAATGCCAAAAGGAATTCAGGTCATCTACGGTGCGAACGTTATTACCATTGCGTCAGGTATTAAAGAAGCGCTGGGCGTCGACTCTTAATCATTCCCCCCTACAAATAAAAAACCAATAACAAGTGAACCCTCCTGTGGTGCGAGCACCACGGGTAGGGATTTCTGTACCCAAAATATGGAAATATAATTATGAAAAATATAACAAAAGTGTCCCTAACCTTGCTTGCAGTGAGTATTTCTGGTGCGCTACACGCAACCGAAGCCCCTACATGGTCTGAAAGAAACCCAATCGTGTTTTGGGGTGATCGTGCAAATGAAGATTGGAGCTACGTAGACAATCTTGCGGAGAGCGAAAAGAGCTTTTCAGAGAAGTTAAAACGCCTTGATATTACTGATGATGGAGAGTGGAAAGTTTCATTTAGCGGTAACATTAAAGCGGCTTTTGATAATCGTTGGAATCATATGTATGACTCTGATGTACGTAAGAAAAATGAGTTCCGTAGCCGAATGCAGTTTGCTACTGATGTGACATACCAAGATTGGGCTCGAATCTACGGTGAAATCCGCACCAACTACACCAACTTAGATAACCCTGGTCCGGTAGATGATGCTGGTACTGACTTCCACCAACTATTCACAGAGTTCAAGCTGCTCGATGATGGTGAACAGTATTTGAGCACACGTTTAGGACGCCAAGAGATCTACCTCAATGAATGGCAAATGATGAACCGAGAACCAACACCCGTGCAATCGAGTTGGAATGCGGCGAGTGCCAAATACAGAGTGAATGGCATCAACTTTGATGTTTATTACGGTGAAGAAGTCTTCCCATTGCGCAAAGATGGCAGTTGGAGTGGGAACTGGGATGACAAAACCAACGGAAAAACCTCCACAGGTATCTTTGCGAATTGGCGCACGGACTATGGCGCAATGCAGGCTTATTTCATGAGCAATGACGTGACCAACAGTTCATTCGTTAATGCTCCGGATGGGGATGTGGATATTCAAGTGCTGGGCTTGCACGCACATGATTTTGTTCGTGAAGGCTTCGGGTACATGGTTGATGGTGTTTATCAGTTTGGTGACCATGCTGGCAAAGATATTTCAGCGTATATGGCTTATGCAGATCTGAACTACAACTGGAGTGCAGATTGGAATGTACGTGCAGGTTTAAACCTTCATTATGCATCGGGAACAAGCAAGGATAGCGATAAAGTGAACACGTTCAACCCACTATGGACGGGGGATCCTCTAGGTTTTGCTCATGACGGGGCTTACGGTAACGCGATGCAGGTTGGCGGTTATTCAGTTATTGAGTACATGCCAAAACAGAGCATTATCACTGGCTTTATGTCAACGTGGCGCGCCGATACAGACGATGCGATTTATACCTTAAATCAGGATATTTTGTTCGGTGAAAACTCTGATGAAAAATACGCTTACACTCAATTTTATCTGCAGTTCCACAACTACATTACGGGCAACCTAAAAACGGAGTTGAACCTGTACTATGCGTTGGATAGTGACTATACGCGTGATGTTGTCGGTCCTCAAAGCGATAACATTACTCGTGCCGAAATCGCAGTGATCTACAACTTCTAGTATTGCGATAGACGATAAATATCCAAGCATACTGCTTTTATCTGTCCTATTTGCCTTGATTAAGGCACGTCATGTTTTTTAAGCAGCAATTTTGCCCAGTCGACATGCTGGGCTTTTTTATTTGAAAATTGGGAAGTGCTCAGTGGATACCATTAGTTTTGCTTGTACTTATGCAGCAAATCTAACGGGATATGGCAGTAGTCGTTTGGAAACCGCGTGAGTCGGTCTTGATGCTCATCATCACTTGGCACGTAGTTCGTGAGTGGCAGCACTTCTACGGCGATCTTATCGGCATCTGGTCTGGCTGCGATAAACGCTTTAGCAATCGCTAGGTGTTGTTCGTTTTGGCTATAGACACCAGTACGGTACTTCTCACCTACGTCTTCACCTTGCTTGTTAACACTGTGCGGGTCGATGATCTCAAACAGATACCCCATTAAAGTTTCAACCGACACTTGTTCAGGGTCGAACTGGGTTTTCACGCATTCCGCGTAGCCATCGTATTCGGTTTGAGTGTTGTCCGTCGTGCCATTTGCTCGTCCTGCTTCGGTGCTGATTACGCCCGGAAGGTGACGCATAAATTCTTGAACGCCCCAAAGGCAGCCGCCTGCGAAGTAAATCTCTTCCATCATTCTGTCCTGAAAAACTTTGCGTCATTATGGGCATCACTTTCGCTCAAACACAACTCCAACCATAAAACAGGAACAACTCAGAAGTGATTTGCTCTCTTTTTTGTGCTGCGTTTCCTCGTTAGATTGAGCGCAGTTAAGAGCTAGGGGAATCCTAATGAAAATTGAACATATCGCGATTTGGACTGAACGTTTGGAAGAGCTTAAAGCCTTCTATGAGAAATACTTTAACGCGGTGTCTAACGATAAATATCACAATCCAACTAAGCAATTTTCATCTTACTTTCTTTCGTTTGAAAGTGGCGCACGATTGGAGTTAATGTCGATGGAAGGTGTGACCGCCTGTGAAAAATCTCATGCAATGCAGGTCACAGGGTTGGCACACTTTGCCTTCGCCTTAGGATCAGAGCAGGCGGTGGACCAACTAACCAAAACCTTAGTAGATGATGGCTACCAATGGGTCGACGGTCCGAGACAAACAGGTGATGGTTATTATGAAAGCTGCATCTTAGATCCGGAT
The DNA here is from genome assembly GCF_001591145.1 of Vibrio harveyi NBRC 15634 = ATCC 14126 = KCTC 12724. GTDB lineage: Bacteria > Pseudomonadota > Gammaproteobacteria > Enterobacterales > Vibrionaceae > Vibrio > Vibrio harveyi. The sequence continues at coordinate 87,765 of NZ_BCUF01000005.1, forward strand.
GGCAACCGTCTTGAGCTTACGGTGTAACGCAGCTTAGCTTACTTCCATCGTTCACAGGCTGCTTTCATATGAAAGTGTTCGGGCGTATACTGCAAGCTCATCAAAAAGGAGCGAGCCTGTGAACTCAAGACAAAATGAAATCCTGCAATTGGTTAATGACCGCAAACGCGTTCAAGTGACGGAGCTTTCTGACATCATTGGCGTGTCGGGCGTGACCATCAGGCAGGATTTGAACTTCCTTGAGCAACAAGGCTACTTAAAGCGCGTACACGGCGCTGCGACGGCGCTACAAAGTGACGATATTGATACGCGACTCGAAGTGCGTTTCGACATCAAACAAGCGTTAGCCAACAAAGCGGCAGATTTGGTATCACCAAACGAAACCGTGTTAATCGAAGGCGGCAGTGCTAATGCGCTTTTAGCTCGCACATTGGCTGAACGTGGTGACGTCACCATCATTACCCCATCGGCGTACATCGCCCACCTCATCCGAAACACTTCAGCCAACATCATCTTGCTTGGTGGTGTGTATCAGCATCAAGGCGAGAGCTTGGTTGGACCGCTGACTAAGCTGTGTATTGAGAACATTCACTTCAGCACGGCTTTTTTAGGTATTGACGGTTTCCATCAAGACACAGGCTTTACTAGCCGAGACATGATGCGTGCAGAAATCGCTGAAACCATCATTGCGAAAAAGCGCCGTAATATCGTGCTGACGGACTCAAGCAAGTTTGGGCAAATCTACCCATCTTCGATTGGTAAAACGAGTGAAATCTCTGTGTTGTTAACCGACAAAGCCGCTCCGAAAAGCGACCTCGAACAGTTGAGAAAGCAAGGCGTGGAAGTGGTGTTGGGTTAAGCCGACTCACGAACAATGAGTTTGGGAGGCAGGATCAAGCTGTAAGGTTCGCTGTCTTCTTGCTTGAGTTGATTGATCAATCGTTTTGCCGCTTGTCTTCCCATCTCTCGTGCATTGGAATTAACGAAGGTGAGCGGTGGTTCAATTAACTCTGCTTCTTCAACGTCATCAAAACCAATCACCGATACTTGCTCGCCGATAAACTGATCTTTACCGATGGATCGCCCTGCTCGATGTATGCCATAAACCGCGCCTAGTGCCGTCGAGGAATGGTGACAAAGAACCGCGGTAATCTGTGGATGTTCCAACAACAATTGCTGCACAGTTTGAGCGGCAGACGCTTGGCTTTTCTCACACTCGACCACCCACTCTGGTTTGAAAGGCAAACCAAACTGCATCAGAGTTGAACAATACCCACCAATACGCTCAGCACGACACAAAGAACTGCTCGCACCGCCGACATAAGCGATTCTGCGATGACCTTGCTTAACCAGATGCTCCGTCGCCAACTTGGCAGCGTACATGTTGTCTGGTCCCACGTAGTCGATTTGCTTATCCACCGAAGCGCGTGAAATGCACACCATTGGCAGATTGTGCTGCTTGAGGTTTTCGACGTTGAACTGCTGGCTTTCACCAATCGGGCAAAAGGCAATCCCACCGACACCTTGGCGTGCCATGGTTAATACGCACTTCTCAAACTTTTCTTGGCTATCCCCACTTTGAGCCAGAAACAGCATGTAACCTTGCTGCTCGATTTCTTCGCTCAGTCCTGCCGCGACTTCCGCGTAATAGGGATCGCTGATGTCTTTGAGGATCAGTCCAATGATTTCACTGGAGTTGGAGCGCAAGTTGGCAGCGGCACGGTTACGGATATAGCCAAGCTCTTCAACCGCAGCGTTGACCTTTTCTATTGTGTCTGGAGAGATCCGCCCTTTATTCCCCAACACCATAGAGACGGTGGTAACTGACACGCCAGCATGTTTAGCGACTTCTGTAATGGTCACTTTTTTTGACGACATAGATTCACTTTATGGATTAGAAAAACGTTTTATCATCAAACTGTAACCCTATTAGGTTGATTTTAAAAGCCCTAGACAGTTTGTGGAAAAAGATATCTAACTCGATCACAGAATTTTTGGTAAAACGTTTTATCAAAATTTTTAGCAGCGTATATTGAGTGCATAAAAACAACACTTCATGCGCACATAATGTGATGTGTATGAGCCCTACAAGTTCTCAAATTCCGGAGACAAACTATGTCTAAAAGCAATAAATCGACCATGTGGGAGTTCTTGCAAAGCCTCGGCAAGACCTTCATGTTGCCAGTCGCGCTGCTGGCATTCTCAGGTATTCTTCTTGGTGTCGGCAGCTCGTTTTCTAGCGCTGCTATCAAAGAAGCCATCCCATTTTTAGACAACACCCCTTTGCAATACCTGTTTATGTGGATGACCAAAATCGGTCTTGTCGCATTCATTTACTTACCTGTAATGTTCGCAGTCGCTATCCCGCTTGGGTTAGCGCGTGAAGAGAAAGGCGTGGCAGGTTTCGCGGGTTTCGTTGGCTATGCTGCGTTCAACCTTGCGATCAACTTCTTCCTAACCGTCGCTGGTGTACTAGACAGTGAAGCGGAACGTGCCGCCTACGGTGTGAAAAGCATCATCGGCATTGAATCGATTGATACTGGTATCCTTGGCGCGGTAATCGTTGGTGTGATTGTTGCGAAACTTCACCAGCGCTTTTACACCTTCAAAATGCCAGATGCGCTAGCGTTCTTTGGTGGTGCTCGTTTTGTTCCAATCATTTCTGCATTGGTACTGGGCGTTGTCGGTGTATTTATCCCATTCGTATGGCCTTACTTTGCTGCAGGCATCAATGGTATCGGTCATGTGATTGAAGGCGCGGGTGATTTCGGTCCAATGCTGTTTGGTACAGGCGAACGTTTATTGCTGCCAATCGGTCTTCACCATATCTTGGTTGCGCTGATTCGATTCACTGAAGCAGGCGGTACTATGGACGTCTGTGGTCAAACCGTGTCTGGCGCATTAAACATCTTCTACTCTGAATTGTCTTGTCCTGACACAACGGCATTTACACCGGAAATCACGGCATTCTTGTCTCAAGGTAAAATGCCAACTTTCCTAGGCGGTTTACCGGGTGCAGCTCTTGCGATGTACCACTGTGCTCGCCCTGAGAACCGCTCAAAAATTAAAGCACTGCTTATCTCTGGCGTCGTAGCTTGTGTGGTAGGCGGTATCACTGAGCCGCTTGAATTCTTGTTCCTATTCGTTGCACCAGTGCTTTACTTCGTCCATGCGATTCTGACTGGTCTGGGCTTTATGGTGATGGGCTTGCTTGATGTCACCATCGGTAACACAGACGGCAACCTGATTGACTTCTTGGTGTTTGGTATCCTGCAAGGCACGGCAACGAAATGGTACTTAGTACCGCTGGTGGCGGGTGTTTGGTTCGTGGTTTATTACTCAGTATTTAAGTTTGCGATCACTAAGTTCAACCTAAAAACACCAGGTCGTGAAGTCGATACGGCGGAAGTGGACAAAGAACTTGAAGCGGCATTCATCAACGAATCTGGCAAAGGTGCCGCAGTATTGGCAGCCCTTGGTGGCAAAGAGAACATCACGGCTTTGGATAACTGCATCACTCGTCTTCGCTTGTCTGTTAACGATATGAGTTTGGTCGACGATGCAAAGTTGAAAGCCAACGGTGCGCTGGGTGTAGTGAAGCTTGATGAGCACAACCTGCAAGTCGTGATTGGCACGCAAGTTCACCTAGTGAAGAATGAAATGCAAGCCATCATGTCTGCTAGCTAATCATTGCCTTGATAGATGCTCCCCCTCGGCACAATCTCCATCCTCCCCCCCAATGAGATTGTGACGAGGGACCTTAATATTGGAATATTCGTATGACTCAGAATTTCGACTTTGATACACCGATTGATCGCACTGGCACTTACTGCACGCAGTGGGACTATGTTCAGGATAGATTTGGTAAAGCGGGTCTGCTCCCGTTTACTATTTCAGATATGGATTTTGCTGCCCCAGAGCCTGTAATGAATGTGCTTAAACAACGTTTAGAGCATCCGGTATTAGGTTATAGCCGCTGGAATCATGAGGATTTTAAGTCCGCGATTCGCTACTGGTATCAAACTCGTTTTGACTGCGAAATCGACACTCAGCAAGTGGTGTACGGACCATCGGTTATCTACATTGTGTCAAAACTGATTGAGCAATGGAGTCAGCCGGGACAGGGCGTGGTGTTCCATACGCCAGCTTATGATGCGTTCGACAAAATGATTGAAGGACAAGGTCGTGCGTGCGTTCGCAGTCCGCTCATCAAACAGCAGGGTCGATTTGAAATTGACTGGCAAGATCTGGAAACCAAACTCGCTGACCAGAACAACACTGTGCTGTTGTTGTGCAGCCCTCACAACCCAACAGGGCGAGTGTGGAGCCAAAGCGAATTGGAAAAGATGGCGGAGCTTTGTAACCAACACCAAGTTAAAGTGATTTCGGATGAGATCCACATGGATGTGTGCTTTAAGCGTCACATCCCTTACGTGGGGGTTGGTCGTTCACAAGATTGGGCTATGGTTACATCGGCGTCTAAATCATTCAATATTCCAGCTTTGAATGGCGCGTATGCGTTGATCGCGGATTCACCAACTCGCGAACGTTACCTGCATAAACTCAAAGAGGTGGATGGTCTTTCATCGCCTTCTATCATGGGCGTGCTTGGTACGATGGCGGCTTATCGTCACGGAGAGCATTGGTTAAAGGCACTCAACGAGTATGTATTGGCTAACCATCAATACGTGAAAGAAGCACTTGAAAGTGCCTTTCCTGAAGTGAGTTACCTTATCCCAGACGCGACCTATTTAGCTTGGATTGACTTATCTGTTTTGAATCTAGATATGACGCTGCTTAATCAGGCGTTAATTGAACAATTCAATGTCGCCATCATGTCTGGAGATGTTTATGGCGATTCCGGTAAAGGTTATCTCAGACTCAATCTGGGTTGCCCGAGAAGCAAAGTCGAGCAGGGCGTTTCAGCCTTGATTCAAGCTATCGAATTGCAGCGTTAAAACACCGCAGGAGAGTGTGAGATGTCACTGTTCAAGCTAGATAACGTGATTCAAAACTACGCTTGGGGAAGCAAAGAGTCGATTTCTAAACTATTTGGCATCGACAATGCGAAACATCAACCTCAAGCTGAAATTTGGATGGGAGCGCACCCTAATGGTTGCTCGCGCCTCGCAGCAACCGGTGAGTTATTATCTGATGTGATTGCGAGAGACAAAGCAAGCATGTTTGGTGATTACACCATGATGCGTTTCGGTGAACTTCCGTACCTATTCAAAGTGCTTGCGGCGGATTCTCCGCTCTCGATTCAAGTTCATCCTAACAAGCGTAAAGCTGAACTTGGTTTTGCACGAGAGAATGAACAAGGCATTCCACTTGATGCTCCTAATCGCAACTACAAAGACGCCAATCACAAGCCAGAGTTAGTCTATGCGCTGACTTTCTACAAGGCGATGAATGGCTTTCGTCCGATAGAACAAATACTGACTCTGTTCCGCCAATTCGGCATATGCAGTTTAGACAGCGAGGTGACCGCGTTAGCCGAGCACCCAAATCAAGAAGGGTTGAAAGGTTTCTTCACGGCGATCATGACGTTGAACGAAACTCATAAAATTCAAGCCTTGGCAGAATTGGACGCGGCATTAGAGCGTGGTCCAAAGACGGCATTGGAAAGAGAAGTGCTCAGTTATGTGGCTGAGTTTCAAAAGCATTACCCGAAAGACATTGGATTGCTGTCTCCGTTGATGTTGAACACGATAGAACTTGCACCTGGTGAAGCGATGTTTCTCCATGCCGAAACGCCTCATGCGTATGTGCAAGGTACAGCGTTGGAAATCATGGCGAATTCTGACAACGTGCTTAGAGCTGGGTTAACGCCCAAGTACATTGATGTGGATGAGCTTATCTCAAATACGGCATTTCACACCACGCAACCGGAACTGATTAAGCTGCCGCCAATTCATAAAGAGGGCAAGTTGAGCTATCCAATTCCGGTAGATGATTTTGGTTTTGACATTCTCTCTTCCGATGGTGAATGCAAACAACAGTTTGTGCGTGGTGCAGAGATTGTTTTTTGTGTTGAAGGCGAAGTTGAGATCATGACACTAGAGACAAGTCTGACCCTTAAAGCCGGAGAATCTGCATTTATCACTAACGATTGTAAGTTTTACCAATATCGAGGGAGTGGCTTGCTAGCAAGAGCGTATAACTGAGTGCTTTGTCTATCTCATACACTGAGACCGCTATTCCCGCGGTCTCAAATGGTTTGATGTTACTTGGGCATAAATAAAGTGACTGTGTACTACAACGGTCGTTATGCCACTCTTTGTTTTCGCTTTGCCAGCATTGCAACAGGTGAGAAACCTGTCACCAACATGGTTCCGCCTAACACCAAAATTGTCCCTATGATGGTGTTAAAACCGACAGGTTCATCCAGAATCAAGTAACCCCATAAAATACCGAAAACGGGAACAAGGAAAGTGACGGTCAAGGCAGAAGCAGGACCAATATCCGAAACTAAGCGGAAGTAGAGTAAATAAGCGAAACCGGTACACACAACGCCAAGAGCGATGACGGAGCTCCATTCAAAACTGCTCGGTTCAGCGCGCATTGGTAGAAAAGGTAATAACGGTAGAACCCAAATAACCGCTGCCCACATACTGCCGTGTGCATTGTCGAAAGCTGGAACTTGCGGAGCATTTTTAGTGTAGTTGGTTGCAATCCCATAGCTGAAAGAAGCCATTAGGCTTGCCCCGATGGGGAAGATAGCCTCTCTGCCGATGGTTGAAGAATCCAAGCCGACAAGTACAGCCACACCACCAATACCAATCATCATACCTAGAATGGCTTTTGCCGTTAAAGGACTGCGATACCAAACAAAACCAATTAACGCGCCCCATATCGGTGCGGTTGAGTTGAGAATGGCTAAGGTCGACGCATTTAGTGTTTGAGCAGCGTAAGCAAAAAGCAGAAAGGGCACGGCGCTATTAAACAAGCCAATAATGAAAAAGTGCTTAATGTGTTTTGTGAAGGCAAGTTTCTTTTTGAGATAGAAAGCTATCAAGAGCAATGCTATTGCCGCAAATGCAACACGAAACTCGATTAAGTAAGCCGGTCCGAACGTATTAGCGGCGACTCGCATAAACAGAAACGAGCCACCCCAAATAGCAGCGAGACAAAGTAAGCGAAAAAAACTGGCTGCAGTCATGATACATCCTTGGTCGAGGTCTAGCGCCCCATTGATTAATTGTTGCGCTAACAGTGGATTAAACCAAGGATGAGATCAACCAGAAATGCAATGTCAGTTCCGAATCTGGCTACCACTGACTTATTTTGATGGTCTTAAATTTCTTCTTTTGGAAACAAGATTGGTAGACTGTCTCTGTAGGTGTGGTACCACATCTTCCCGTGATCTAATTTTTTGTACTCGATGAGCGGTGGCAAATTAAAACCCATGTAGCCCTTCGATTGGATATGTTTATAGAAAGCATCAACCGATGGATGATTTCCGATGTTTGTTGAGCTCAATATAGCGGTGGCTTCTAACCATGGTGAAGCCTCGTAACGTTGCTCCTCCAAAGAATAGATGGTGTCATCAATGCGCCAAAATGACCCGTCAGAGATGATGAAATTTTTGAAGAATTCGACGCCGATGTCTTCCGTTAGCATGATATAGGCAGTTTTTGCGCCTCCAAATGAATGTCCAGCCAGTGTGCGTTCATTTGGATCAATATCATATTCGGCTTCAACAATTGGGATGAGTTCTTGGGTTAAGAAAAGGTAGAAGTCATCGACGCCTGGTGGCAAATAATCAATGTTTCTGCGTCCAGGAGGACCTTCATGAATGGCGATTAGGATGACATCGAGTTCGGCATTGGCGATGAGGTTACCAAACCCCTGACCTGTCCCATTACCGTCGGAAACGTAGATGACGGGCAAAGATGTCGTGCGCTCATCATAGTTTTCTGGCAAGTAGATGTCGTAGGGATAACTAACGCCAGTGATATTGGAAAAAATATTGTCTTGTATTTTTTCCGCAGGAACATATGCGGAGCTGCTGTCTACAGAGGAGCCATCTCCCCCGCCACATGCCGATAATACAACCCCTATTGAAAGGGCGATGAACCAACGCTTCAAAACTTCCATGTTTTACCTTTGCTTTTGTATTTAAAGAACAAAAACAACTGTATAAGATTTAACCGCTCTAAAAGCCCCGCGTTATCAATAAATGAGAAGGCGAGGCGAGCTGGTTTGTAACTCTTCGAGTCAATTATCGAATGTAATGGTACGTTGTTGTTTTACTTGTCATTAATTATTGTTTTGCTTGTTATTAATTAATGGTTTTTAGACCAGACCGCGAATTCATTGCCACCTGGTTCGGTGAAATGGAAACGACAACCGCCGGGAAATTCGAAGATCGGACGAATTACTTGACCTCCAAACTGCTCGACTTTAGCTAACGTAGCGTGAATATCTGAACTATAGAACACCAGTAGTGCCGCCCCATTTGTTGTTTGGCTCACTTGCTCTGCTGCAAAAAAGCCACCGTCTAAACCTTGATCTGAAAAGGCGCTGTACTCTGGACCATAATCAACGAAGCCCCATCCAAAGGCTTGCTCGAAAAACTGTTTAGTCGCATTGATGTCTCGCGTGCCAAACTCAACGTAATTTAACTTTTCATCTTGGTGCATTCTGGTGTCCTTTTCATCGCTGTGCTTTTCTGTCAGTGTATTAACTCTTCCGTCGAGTTTCTCAGCCCGAGTCTAGGTTTTATTAATCAAACCGATAAAACCTCAAAAATTTCATTGGTTCTCCCTATTAAATCTATCGTTATTTCCCATTAAACAAATGTAATTGTTGAAGATATATTCTCGGTGGGCAGAAAAGAGCTTTTGAGTATCCATTGACCACTCGACTGGTCAAATGGTTAGCACGCATTGGAGAGCAACCATGCAGATGTCAAAAAGCTTTTTATTAATTACAGTTGGCTTAGCCAGCACATCTCTACAGGCGCAAACCCTGACAAGAGACAATGGTGCACCAGTTGGTGACAACCAGAATTCAATCACAGCAGGTGAAAATGGCAGCGTATTACTGCAAGACGTTCACCTGATCCAAAAATTGCAGCGTTTTGCTAGAGAGCGAATTCCTGAGCGTGTTGTGCATGCTCGTGGTACAGGTGCTCACGGTGAGTTTGTTGCATCGGGTGATTTTAGTGACTTAACGGTTTCCGCTCCTTTTACTAACAAAGGAAAGGTAACTCCTGTTTTCGTACGTTTTTCGACCGTTATTCACTCAAAAGGATCACCAGAGACACTTCGCGATCCTCGTGGTTTCGCCACTAAATTTTATACTGAACAGGGTAACTGGGATCTGGTAGGGAACAACCTGCCTGTGTTCTTCATCCGTGATTCGATTAAGTTCCCGGATATGGTGCACTCTCTCAAACCGTCTCCAGTTAACAACGTTCAGGATCCAAACCGATTCTTTGATTTCTTCAGTCATGAGCCGAGTGCGACCAACATGCTGACTTGGGTTTATAGCAACTTAGGCACGCCAGCAAGCTATCGCACGATGGATGGCTTTGGTGTGCACGCTTACAAGTGGATCAATAAGCAAGGCGATGTGAACTACGTGAAGTTCCAATGGAAGAGCCAACAAGGTATTGAAAGCCTTCGTCCTGATGAAGTAACTGCGATGCAGGGTAAGGACTTCAACCATTTAACCAATGATCTGTACAAAGAAATTGGACGCGGTAACTACCCTAAGTGGGATCTCTACGTGAAAGTGCTGTCACCAGAAGCTCTGAGCAAACTGGATTACAACGGGTTGGATGCAACCAAAGTATGGCTGAATGTACCGGATCAAAAAGTCGGCACTATGACGTTGAATCGCCTACCAGAAAATTTCTTTTTAGACACTGAACAGTCGGCATTTGCGCCTTCGAATCTGATTCCTGGTATCGAACCATCGGAAGACCGTTTGCTACAAGGTCGTTTGTTCGCTTATGCAGATACACAGTTGTACCGTTTGGGTGTGAACTTGTTCCAACTGCCAGTAAACCGTCCGTTAGCATCAGTGAATAACCATAACCAAGATGGATTGAGCAACAACGCGAAGCAAGGCAATGGTGATGTGAACTACGAACCAAGCCGTAAACTGGCGCTGGCAGAAGACACGCAGTTTAAAGCAGTTGAAACCAAGTTGGTTGGCACTGTTCAACAAAAAGCGATCAGCAATCCTCGTAACTTCTACCAAGCGGGTGTGTTGTTCCGCAGCATGAACAAGCAAGACCAGAGTGATTTGATTGCCAACTTAGCGGGTGACCTGAACAAGGTGATGGATAAAGACGTTAAGGAAACCATGGTGAGCTATTTCTACCGCGCAGACAAAGAGTACGGTACGCGTCTGGCTGAGGCGACAGATACCAATCTCAAGCAAGTGAAAAACAAAGCGATGATGTAAGCAATAAGTTTTGACCTGCGGGAGATTTATCTGCTCTTTTCTGCCCGAAAATCAGGGCTCCCGTGGGTCATTCTCCAATTTTGTTAATGAGGGTGAGTAAATGAAAACCGTGTTTTTGCTCAGTGCCGTTCTGTTCTCTTTGAGCTTTTCGCTGAGCTTATTGGCCGCCGAAGACAAGCTGGAAGAGGAATACCAATCTCTGGTTGAACTGTTCTTCGATGCTGCGCGAATTGGTAATAACGAAGTGGTCGATACATTTGTTTCTCAAGGCTTCCCAATCGACCAACGCAATAACCAAAGTTATACCGCATTGATGGTGGCCGCATATCAAGGACATAGAGAAACCGTTCGCTTGCTGCTCGACTCCGGAGCCAACGCCTGCCTACAAGATAAGCGTGGTAACACTGCATTAATGGGGGCACTCATCAAACGTGAAATAGGCATAGCTAAAGACCTCTATCAAGCGGATTGTTCACCAGAGCTGCGCAATAAAGCTGGGCTAAATTTGAAAGAATTTGCCGAGATCTATGGTCAATCCAATGTGTTGAAATCGCTTCAACACTGATAAATAACAATAAATAGGACCCACAGTATGAATAAAACAACATGGCTTGCTGCACTAACGCTTCTCTCTTCTCCAACTTTTGCCGAGACAGTAAGCGTAGAAATGATTGACCTTGGCTCTGGGCAATCAACTGGTACCGTGATGATCAGCGACAGTGATTACGGCACCGTTTTTACCCCGAAACTACAGGGTTTACCCGCTGGTACGCATGGCTTCCATTTACACGCTAACGGCTCGTGTGACAGCATTACCAAAGAAGGTAAAACCATTCTTGGCGGTGCTGCTGGAGGGCATTATGACCCAGAAAAAACAGGCAAGCATGGCTTCCCTTGGACGGACGACAATCATCTTGGCGATTTACCGGCGCTTTACGTGAATGCTCATGGAATGGCGGATCAGCCAGTATTGGCACCACGAGTGAAACTTGATGACGTAAAAGGTCGTGCTTTGATGGTTCATGCTGGTGGTGATAACCACTCTGACCATCCGGCGAAACTTGGCGGCGGCGGTGCTCGCATTGTGTGTGGTGTGATTAAGTAATCCCCTTCTTAGACGCCACAAACAAAAAACGGTCCAGATAAGCTGGACCGTTTTCTTTTTAAGCAAAAGCTGATGGGCTTAGATTTAAATCGACATATATTACGCGAAGTTCTCAACGATGATGTCATCCGCCTTGTCGACAAATATCGCACCTTTCTCTTTCATCTCTGCAATCACCGCATCGACGGTATCTGGCAAGACCGCACGGCTAGAAGCTAGGTTCACAATTACTTTGAAGCCTAAGTCGAGTGCTTGAGTGACGGATTTTTTTACACAAAAATCGAGCGCTAAGCCGCCGACAACAACTGTATCGATGTTGTTGAACTTGAGGAACTCATTCGCACCTGTGGTTTTGGTATCAGCCACGTCGTGGAAAAAGATACCGTAAGGATGTGCGTCTGGGTCCATGCCTTTGTTCACTTGGAAATCGTACTCCAGAACAGGAGGTAGGCCGTCCAACAGTTCAACGCCCGTAGTGCCAAGCACACAATGGCGGTTCCACTTAATATCCACGTTAGGTAAGCCTACTGGTTCAAGCATATTCGCTGGTGTTTCTGCGTCCCACGCCGCTTTTGGTGGATGCAAATCACGGCTGACGAGCTTTAAGCGACCTTTCGCGTGGTTCTTTAGTAGTTCTGGAACGATTTCTAATGCGCCAGTGACTGGCAGTTCGTCAGGGCAAAGTTCGGTGAAACCTTTCTCAGGATCCACGTCGATCACTGCTGTGGTTTGGTAATTAACTCGAACTGTCATGGCAGACTCCTTGTCTGTCTTTATGCTTGCGTTAGCCACGCAAACAGTTTTGGAAAAAGGTTACTTCGTCGCTTGCTAGGGTGTAGACCATCGCAGGTTTGCCGCCTTTACCTTTGTTAGTGGAAGCGACTTTGTTGGTTGGCTTGAGTACACCTGAATCAATCAAGCGTCGTTTGATCGTCATGCGACTGATGTCGATACCGAACTCTTGATAGGCGGCAATGATGTCGGCAACCAGAAACTCTTTATCAAGTGCGAACAATAGGACCGAGGTGTATTCGATAGAGGCGCGCAACTTCTGCCATGCCTTTTCAATCATCTTTTGGTGATCAAAAGCGAGGGTCTCTTCGCCATCAAGGATTGCTTGTAGTGGGAACCACTTTAGATGACATTCTGGAACGCCAGCGTTGTCGATTTGCTCTTTGTTGTTACGGTCAACCAAGGCGTAGTGAGTGATGTTCAGACTCCAATCTTCAGGATCGCGTTTTGGGTCGCCATCGACAAAGGCTTCACTAAAGTGACGAGGGTAGGTATGGATTTTTTCGCGGCAGATACGGCGTCGTGCTGCTTCAAAGTTCTCGTCCGCCGGGCGTCCACCTTCGTGGGTCAAGTCTTTATCAAACACAAACCCGCCGGGTAGGGCCCATACACCGTGGTACGGACGTTCCGGGTTCGAACGCTTGATCAGCAACACTTCCAACCCCTTATCGGCGCAGCCAGATAGTCTGAATGGAATAATGTCGACGGTTACGATCATGATTTGGTCCTGAGAATAATTTGTAAGTAATCTAGCGCATAACAAGTAGTCAATCAATGGGTAAGTAACCGATTGTTAGAAACGTGTTCATTGTTGTCTAGCGTTCCTCTTTAAGCAAAGGTGTGCTTATCTGCTCAGGTTATCCACAATAACTGTCCGAATTTTGTGCGTAAAAACCTTATAAAAATGAGTGGTTAGTAACAAAAGTTGACAAACCCTAAGTGGGTGTTTATTGTTTACGCAATTAAGTTAGTAACAACAAGTTATATACCCAAGTTTGCCTTGTTGAGAACTTTCCCCCAACTTTGTCGGGAAAACAATAAGATGCGGTTTGTACCGTGCTGAGGGAATTTGGGTATAAACGAAAAAGGGCGTGTAGAAGGGCTCCGAATGACCACCAATTTATTTTCGTCTCGCATCATCCAAAGTGCGTTAGATTTTGACGTATACAAAGTGAACATGATGAGTGCTGTTGCAGCGCTTTATCCCGATGCGATGGTGTCTTATAAATTCATCGTGCGCAGTGAAGAAGACCTATCTGAATTGCTGCCAGAGGTGAAAGCTGAAGTACTTAAACTGCAAGATATTACCTTCTCTGCAGAAGAAATTGAGTACATGAAAGGTGTTGCGCCTTATCTAAGTCCTGAGTTTGTTGATGCACTGCATGCGTTTCGTTTTAACCCTCAACGCGATGTTTCTTTCAATACGAAAACCATGGCTGATGGCACAAGCCAATTACGTATTACCATCAATGGTCTTTGGAAAGAAACCATTCTTTACGAAACCATCATCATGAGTATTGTGTCCGAAGTGCGTAGCCGTGCACGTTGGGCAGAGATCCCAGTCGAGCAGTTCCAATCGGTTTTAGAAGAGAAGGTTCGTCTCCTTAAAGCAGAGCTGAAACGTCGTAATATCACCAACTTTAAGTTTGCTGATATGTCGACTCGTCGTCGTTTCTCGTTCCAAGCTCAGCGATCAATGTTGCAGTATCTGAGCGAAGAGTTGCCTGACAGTCTAACTGGAACCAGTAACTACCATTTGGCGAAAGAGCTCGATCTCACGCCAATCGGTACAGTGGCACACGAATGGTTTATGGGGCACCAAGCGCTCGTGAATGTTCGTGATTCACAAAAGGTAGCACTGCAGCGTTGGCAAAAGATGTTTAATGGCGCGTTAGGCATTGCATTAACGGACACCATTGGTATTGATGCGTTCTTAAAAGACTTTGATGAAGAACTCAGTAATGCTTATGTGGGAGTGCGTCATGATAGTGGCTGCCCTTACACATGGGGCGAAAAGATGATTATGCATTATCAATCGCTTGGCATCGATCCAATGACGAAAACCTTGGTGTTTACCGATGGTTTGAACTTCGATCAAGCGCTAGATATTTGTGAGCACTTCCAAGGTCGTGTTCAAGTGAGTTTTGGCATTGGTACGTCGCTTGCGAACGATATGGGTGATTACGTGAACGCACAAGGTGTTGCGTACAAACCTTTGTCTATCGTTATTAAAATGGTGTCATGCAACGGCTCACCTGTTGCGAAAATCAGCGATGAGCCAGAGAAAGCGATGTGCGAAGACATCTTCTTTTTGATGAATTTGAAGCGTCGTTTTGAGCAGCCGCTTGATCTCGATGAGTGTCGCGTACTGATCGATCGCCTAGAAAACGAAGGCGATAACTACCTTATTGACGCGTAGTCCGGTAAGAACGGTGTTTATCGGCGGTAAAGTTGAAATACTGAGAAAAGGGTGGTGCAGAATCATCACTCTTTTTGACTGTCGCACACTTCGTTGTACTTGATTTCACACAGTGCGCCACACTTCGTTCGATATGGGAGTCTCTTACTGCCTGTATTCGCTCGTATTCTTTTAACAATAAGCCCTTCTAAGTTGGCACTCTTTAAGTGCTTTTCACGAACCTTCTTCCAATAGTCATCAAAAGCCATACGTCACCTTATTGTTGTCGTTATTTTTATAAATATGACGCCATTCTATGCAACAGAAGTTGTTTTATATTGTCAGAAAAATCCTAAAATTCGTTAAGGAAAAGGCGAATTGTTGTAAAGCTCCCGTTTCTTGATTTTTATCTTCTATGGTTTCGACAAATTAAAATCGGCAAACCGAGAAGGCGATTTGGTTATAGTACAAACAAAGGTCAACTCGGGAATGAGCGATGAATTTGGTTGTGCATTTACAGAAAAAAGCGATTAACAAACACGGTTATGAGTGGGCAACGCGCCAAGCATGGAAGTGCGGAATAAAAGCGAACCTTGTTAAACGTGTAATTGGCATTTTTAAAGGGCAAATCGTCTGTGTGGTTGAAGGATGCCGCGCTGAATTGTCGACACCAATCAATAACCCTTTGCATGATGATGAAAAGCAAGGCCGCTACGTTTTCGTGGGTGGCATCTTCTGGGAGCCAAACAACGTCATTGCTCCAGGTTTTCCTGACTTTATGTTTATGCACTTACGCAGTCTAAGCCATCGTCATAAATATCTGACAGATGATGAGCTGTTTTTGAGTTTAGCTTAGACGGTTTGATAGATATTGATGACCAGTCTTTTTCTCAAATCGTTACTCGGTGCGGTGGCAGTACTCGTCATTGCCATGCTCTCTAAATCAAAAAGCTTCTATATTGCAGGTTTGGTGCCTTTGTTTCCGACCTTCGCATTGATTGCGCACTTTATTGTGGGCAGCGAGCGAGATATGGAGGCACTGCGTCAAACCGCACTGTTCGGTATCTACTCTCTAATACCTTATGCGGCGTATCTGATCTCTGTCTTTTACTTTAGCTACCGCTTGAGCTTGGTGGGTACACTGACAGCCGCGACGCTGGTTTGGGTCATGTTCGCATCGATTTTGCTCGCCTTTTGGACTCGATGGACGGTGGTTGCTTAAAGTTTGCTCAATCTGACTTAGTAGTTGCTGGGCGATTCATAGTCAGCATTGATGTGATCTGGCTCCGATTGACCTTTTCAAGATTACCTCCTGACATTCCGTTTATAAAACGCCGTTTTTTAACCTGCTAATGACCTCGGGCTTGTTTTTACCTGATGTGAATTCCAGTTCACGATTTACTATACCGCCAATCAAAGATAACTGTACTGGGAAGTAATCCATGAATATGAAATCTATCGCAATCGCGACGGCAGTGGTTGCTGTACTGGCAGGCTGTAAAGACAAAACGCCACCTGCACCAACTGAAGCAAACATTACGCTTGTTGAAGCGGTAACTGAAACCGTGAAGAACCCACATCAAGTGTGTAAAGATGTTGTAGTGACGCACCAAGTTGCACCTAAAGACAACAACAAGATCCTTGGCACGGTTGGCGGTGCGGCGGCGGGTGCTGCACTAGGTAACCAAATCGGTGGTGGTTCAGGCAAAGTGATTGCAACGGCGGCAGGAACCATCGCCGGTGCAATGGCGGGGCGTGAAATTCAAGACAATGTGCAGAAGGGCGATGTTGTGACTTCAACAGAGAAACAATGTCACACTGAATACACCACTTCAGAAAAAGTAGTAGGTTACGATGTCACTTATGAAGTTGCAGGTGCACCAACGACTGTGCGCATGAAGAGCAAACCTGCAGGCAAAACTTTCCCAATTCAAGATGGTAAAGTGGTTCTACCGCAATAATCGCCAACTAGATTGAATACATAAGCCCATTTGTTCATTGAACTTAAGGGCTTTTTTCGTTTTAGAAGATAGTGGTGAATACTACTTGTCTGCGAAATAGTCGACCAACGTTTTACGCCACTTTCGTGATTCACGGATTTGTAACAGCGCGCGGTTAATCTCTTCCTCATAACGGTTGTTCTCTGTGATGATGAAGCCGTAGTTCTGTTTTTCTAGTTGGTACGGCAACACTTCTAAATCCTCAAATTGCCCAGATAGTCTGCTGCTGCCAATCATGTATTTGAGCACAACATCATCCGCGACAATCGCCTCGACTTCACCTTTGTCTAAGGCAGTTAAAAGCGCCGTCATGTCTGCATAGTCTTTGTGGCGAATGCCAAAGCTAGTGAGTAACAAGGAAGAGGTGGTGGCCGTTTTGGTACCGACTTCAACATTGGCAAGATCATTGATACCTTTGATTTGTGAATAACCTTGGCTAAGGGTGAGTTTGCTAGCCAAAACTGCAGTAATACTGGCGATAAAAAGCATGCTGAAAACACCAATGAATACCGTCACAATTCGCCCAGTTAAGCTTTTAAATTCAAAGTAGTTAAACGGTCCTCGGGTAATAAACAGCAAGCCAAGAATAAAGCTTTCAACCCAGCGACCGCTTCTGTTTTTCATTGAATATAGCTTTTCGTTTTTCCCTTCTTCTAACGCATAGAAAAATGCTCCGACTAAGCCAGCTACCAATATGATGGCACCAACGATGAGCCACAAAGCCGGGTTTAAAAAGATAGATTGCAAGGTATGCAGATAGCCTTGGTTTTTTACCGCAATCGCGAGATGGGTTTCGTAGAAAGAATGAGAAAAATCAGCGAACAGTTCGCGTTCTGGAGTTATAGAAATACATGAAACACCTATATCTATTTGTTCTGTTTCTATCGCGTTGAGTAGATCGTCTAAAGGTTGGTTTTCAAAACGAAACTCGACGCTCATTTCTTTGGCAATTTGCTCCCATAATTCAATGCTGAGACCGTTCAAATCACTGTCAACAGAACCAATAACAAAAGGAGGACATGGGTAAGTCCCGACCTTAAGCGGAGAAGCGTTAGAGGAACTAGTCAGTAAAGAAAGAAGCAAAAATGTTGTAATTACAAGGAATTGAAGTGTCGTTTTCAAACCAATTTGCATGCGCAGACCCTCAAAAAAGTGGCAGCGCTGAATTGAATCAAGAGCGATTTCTTGCACAAAAAAGCCCGAGTGTTGAGAGTTTCCGAGAGGTAATGATGAATTCAATGCTGCCTTAATTTTGTTATTTACTGTTTTAACTATAGCAGGCAACGCTTCATTGAATTTCAAGTTCGATGACGTTAACAGCGAGACGAGCGTTGGGAGAGTCTGTAAGCGTATGTAAGCATCGATAGAAGAGGCTGTTTTTTTGTTTAAAATTTGTCTCTTTATTGAATGATGTTTTATTGGAGTAGTGATGAAGAAACAAACATTGACGATGATTATTTTGATTGCGTTGACAGGCTGTGGTATCGAAGGACAAAGCCATTCTTCTACTCCAGCTAATGCACCTAATTTGTTTGTATCACAATGTGGAGATCAACTGTTTCCAGATGAACCTAGTCTGTCCTTTGCAGTTAAGGGGGATGTGGCAGAATTACAAGGGGTCATTTGTAAAGGGTCACCTGCTGCATTTGAACGTATGATGAAAAAGCACCCAGAGATTAAACTACTTAAGTTTATTAGTATTGATGGCTCTGCTGATGATGATGCAAACCTAGAGCTCGCTTACCAAGTACGTGCAAGCCAATTAGATTCTTACATTGCTGCTGATGGAGAAATAGCCTCTGGTGGTACAGATTTGTTTGTAGCTGGCGTGAATAGAACGATAGAAAGTGGGGCGACGATCGGAGTGCATTCTTGGGGAGCTGGGGATGACATTGCCACAGACTTTCCTGTTGGTCACGAATATCATCAGCCATACATTGATTACTACAGAAAAATGGGATTACCCGACCCAGAAGGCTTTTACTACTTCACTATAAACGCAGCATCGGCTGACAATATCTACAATATGAATGAGCGAGAAATCACGCTGTACGGGCTAGGTAAGATCACCTCTTCTACAAGTAATTAAGGGCAACGACAATTCGGGTGTTGTGTTGATGTCTGCGCATAGAGTGAGTTTCAGAAGCGAGCATGAATATCGGATACTAAAATACAAAAGCCGAGCGATGAACGCTCGGCTTTTTAAATACTTACGCTGCAGGGGCTCGGTGATGTTGCTCTTCTGCGAGTTTGGCGGCTTGTGCTTGCTTTTGTTTGCGGCGTTCTCGTTTTGATAGCCAAATCAGAGGCACGACAATCATTACTGTACCAATTGCCATAAAAATATCTGGCACTTCACCGAACCAAATCAAACCAACGATCACGGCACCAATCAAGCCGCTGTATTCTGCGCTAGCAATTTTGTTGCTATCGATAGAGCGATAAGCCAACACGCAGGTTGCTGCATAAATCATGATGAATAAGCTTGAACCTGCTGCTACAGGGAATGAGCTCCAATCCCATGCTTCGCCCTCGATAAACACCAACAAGAGTGATACAGGCATACCGGCTAGATTCGTCATCAAAAGTGTGTGTGGTACGGATTGGTTCTTCGGTAACTTCCGAATTAGCAGGTTGTTGATCGCCAAAGTGACTGCGACAACCAATGCCGATAGCGCCGCCCAATCAATCTGATCAGGGCGAATAATCACAAGTACACCTGCAAATCCCATCACTGCTGCCGCAATAGATTGTGCAGAAAGCTTCTCTCCAAAGAAGATGGCTGCCAGTGGCAACATGATTAAAGGTGCGGCATAGAAGATCGCATTCGCGGTCGCGAGTGGCATTGATGAGATGGCAAACACCATAAAAATCGCACCAGTTAACCAAACGTGCGCACGAACCGCATGCCATTTAAAGCCTTCCATTAATGGGGCATGTTTAGTGAGTAGGTACACGGGTAATAACATCATCACAGCTGACAATTGTCGGTAAAACACAAACTGAAAAACCGGCACCTCATTACCGACGCTTTTGATCAAAGCGTCTGAGAGCACCGCAATTAGGTTGCCAACAATTAATAGCAGCATGGCTGCGCCGACAGATGTGACTTTCACGTTATTCCTCTCCTCATTCTTTGCCAAAGAGTAGGTGATGTCATAGGATGAAGTGAAATGATATTTATTAGTTTAAGTATGAGATTTTTAGATAATGAAATTGCCACCTCTTAGAGCGGTCCACTGTTTTGAATCCGTTGCTCGTAATTTGAGCTTTTCCCTTGCAGCAGAGGAGCTCAACGTGACGCAAAGTGCGGTGAGTCATCAGATTCGTATATTAGAAGACTACCTTGGTGAAGCCCTGTTCATTCGTCAGGGGCGTAAGTTATCGCTCTCGGATACTGGCTTTCGTTATCTTGAAGATATCAGTCCTGCTATTAGTGCCATTGCGATGGCGAGTCAAAAAGTGCGTGAAGGCGAAAAGGGCAGTCTACGCTTGGCAATTTACAGCTCGCTGGCGGTGAAATGGTTAATCCCACGATTGGCGGACTTCAAGCGTCAGCATCCGGAAATTGATCTTACGCTCAACATGGTTGCAGGAGATCCAGAACAAACCGACAGCGTTGGTGACTGTTTTATCACAGTGCAGAAGCCTAAGCGTAATTACGTGGCTGTGCGTTTATATGATGAGACTTTGTATCCGGTATGTAGCCTCAATATCTGGAAAGAAATTCAAGACCAACCAATGCCGAATGCACTCTGGCACTATCCGATCCTTTCGACCGACTCTATCTATCGTGAGCGCGGTAAAGATTGGTCAGAGTGGTGCAAAGCCGGTGGGTTTGAGTTGCCAAAAGATATTGATATGCAGCACTTCAGTCACATGCTGCTGGCTATCGAAGCTGCTCGCTATGACCAAGGCATTACGTTTGCCAATGACTTTATGTTGAATGAACGGGATAAGGCTCAAGACTTGGTTTATATCCCCTCTCACGGCTTAGAAACTGGGGATAGCTTTTACTTTGTACATAAGAAGAATCGTGCTCGTCAGCCTGAAATCATCAAGTTGACTAACTGGCTTAAACAGCAGTGCTTATAGCGCAGATTGTGTGATTGCTTCGTGGTATTCCTTGTGATGCTAGACTTAATTTAGGCAGGTCAGTTGGGAGAGTATCATGAGCTACGCGCACATTTTGGTGGCAGTTGATTTATCAGATTCGAGTCGAGTAGTGATCGACAAAGCTATTGCGATGGCAAGAGATGCAAACAGTAAGGTGTCTTTTGTTTTTGTTGATCACGATAGGGTCGCGCTGGAATCGAAGGACGAGCAAAAGCTAATGCAAGAACTTGATGCTTTAGCTAAGCAGAGTGATTATCCAATTAGCGAGTCCATGGTGGTGGTGGGGGATCTACATATTAAGTTGGCTGGTATAGCGAAGGAAAATGACATCGATTTGGTGGTGTGTGGTCACCATCATAAGTTTATGAGCCGCTTGTTCTCTTCTATTCCCAAGCTCGCCAATGCTATTGAGGCAGACTTGCTCGTCGTATATTTGGACTGAGCCCTCACTCAAGATTACAAAGTAAAAGGGAGGCTTTGCTAAGCCTCCCTTTATGATTCTAAAAGCGACTATTGCTTTTTGATCAGCGCTTTAATCACATCAATCGTGTATAGCTGACAATCGACCGCGGTTTGCGGATCGAAGTCTTGCTTGTGTTGATCTGTGTTCGAAAGTATACGGATACCAACGAAAGGCACTTGGTAAGCTTGAGCAACCAATGCCGCAGAGGAAGTCTCCATTTCTTCAACAGACGTACCGTATGTTTCATGGAACCAGTTGATACGATCCACTTCGCGGTTCCATTCGTCCGCTGAGCCAATCAAGCCTCTCACGACTTTGCCTTTTTTGTATTCTTCAGACAAAGAAAGAGCGGTTTCAACCAGTGCCGGATCCGCTTTAAATTGTTTGTGTTCAACAAACTCGCCGTTTTCACGTAGACGCATGGTTACGTCGAAGTTCTGCCACTTCGTTGGGTCGATGCCTTTGCCTTTTTTAGCAAACTCAGACTTGTAAGCGCCCATGTTGAAACTCGCTTCGCCAACCACAATGTCACCGCGGTATAACTTAGGATCGTGACCACCAGATGTACCTTGGTTGATAATATACTTTGGATTGAAGTGTTCAATCGCAATAGTGGTAGAGGCTGCAGCGTTCGCCAAGCCAACTTCGGTACGAGAAACCACGACTGGATAGCCATCTATATCACCTTGCCAGAAGGTCCAAGAACCAATGGTGGTTTGTTTGGCATCATCCAATGCTTCAACTAGGGTGCTGGTTTCAATATCCATCGCGCCTTGCACAAGGATTGGTTGAGTTTGAGCGAAAACAGAGAAAGAAAGTACTGCAGGAAAAAGTGCAGCGAAACGTTTAAAGATTTGCATACGACATACTTACAAATGAGAAAGATGGCGAAATCTACCAATAGCAATCGTTTGCGTCAATTGGTTGAATTGTTATTTTTCTTAATAAATGAAAATTCTTGATTGTCGTTCTAAATAACAAGAATGAAAAAATCCGAGCGGGGGAGGCTCGGATTTGGCCTTTATCAGGACTAGATTAAATGGTTATACCGTATTAAGGCATCTTGCTCAGGTTGTAAAATGAAGCCAGTTCGCCAGTCGCTTTTTCGCCGTTCATATCCAACTTCATTAGCATGTTTTCACCAACGAAGTACTGGTTTGGACCAGACTCATCAACCAATGTAATGGTGTTGCCTGATTCATTCCAAGTGAACTTACCTTCTGATTTGATAGGGTTGCCTTCTTTGCCTTCATACAGCTCTACTAATGTATAAGTGCCGTCTTCGTTAAGGGTTAACGTTGTATCGATACCCGCGCAATCTGCACAAGGAAGTTTGCCTTTGTAAATGCCGTTCCAATCCAACGAATTTTGCGCATTGTGACCAGAATCTACAAAGGTATCTGTCGTGATCATTTGCTCTTCTTCAATCGGTGTTGCATCAACGGTGCTTTCAACTTCTGAGGCCTGAGGAATGTCAACCGCAGTTGTCTCTGCTGGTTTCTCATCCTGACAGCCTGCTAGAATAACGACCGCACCAGTGAGTGCTAATAGTGTCTTTTTCATTTTATTCCTCTCTAAATCAACAAGTTGATATACCAAAGTAATCTCGTTGCATGTATGCTAAGGTCACTTAGGTATACCGTGATAATAATAGACTTGTTTCCTAAACCTGCGTCAGAACAAAGCAAACCATTGAACGGCCTCTGTAAGAAAAAATCTTTAACGTCAGTGATTTGCAAATAAAAGGGATAGGAGAAGAAAATGGAAGAATTGGTTACAGTCGTTCTTCGAGCAATTGTTCGTTCTATTATTATAGAAATTTTCCTGTGGAGATTGAGTTATTGCACCGGTTATATCGGGCTGTCGATTATTACTTTAGGCAAGCGTCCGCACAAACCAATGTCGAAAGCGATGCGAATACGCATCAGCTATTTTGGTATTTTTCTGTTGGTTGTGTTCCTTGTGTTTATGTTTTGACTTTCGTAGCGCAATTTTTAAACCGCCACCAGATAAAAAAGGCTCATCAGATGATGAGCCTTTTGCGTATTAGGATGCTTTATCCATTGCGGGTGGTGTTTTGACCTCCTTTGACGGAGACTCCTCTTCGGTATTATCAGTAAAGATTTCAGCCACGGCGCTACGTTCTAGTTCACCTTGCAGATTACCTTCGTCATCCACAACCGGCAGTGAGTAGTCACAAGACATGGTGTCTGGAAGTACTTCTTCAATTACGGAATCAGGAGAGACAACAGGCACTTCTTCGTAGATCTCTTCTGCCAGCTCTTGTGCTGCATCGGTTTTCGCAGCATCTAGCAAGCTCTCTTTGGTAACCACTCCTTGATAGCCATCATCGGTCACGTGGTACGCGTAGTCTTGTTTCACGCGTTTCATCTCAACAAGGGCTTCTTCAATGGTTGTTGCTGCAATGCGATACGCTGGTGGCTGCATCACGGTTTCAACCGTCAGAGCGCGTGCTCGGTTTACGTCCTTCACGAAGGCCTCTACATATTCATCGGCAGGGTGGAGCAGAATCTCGTCTGGAGAACCTTGTTGTACTAATTCGCCATCTTTCAAAATAGCGATACGGTCACCCAAGCGAAGCGCTTCATCCAAATCGTGAGTGATAAAGATAATGGTCTTATGTAGCTTCTCTTGCAGTTCAATCAGCTGATCTTGCATTTCGCTACGGATCAGAGGATCGAGTGCCGAGAACGCTTCATCCATCAATAGGATCTCGGCGTCAGTCGCCAGTGCACGAGCCAAGCCTACACGTTGTTGCTGACCACCAGAAAGCTGCGCAGGGTATTGGTTCTCGTAACCTTTCAGACCAACTGTCTCCAACCATTCATTGGCTTTCGCAAGACGCGCTTCTTTTTTGATGCCTTGGATTTCCAAGCCGTAAGCTACGTTGTCAACCACAGTACGATGGGGCAAAAGACCGAAGCGTTGAAATACCATCGACATTTTATGGCGGCGAAACTCTTCTAGCTCTTTTGGTGACAGCTGCATTACGTCGACGCCTTCAACTAAGATTTGCCCCATGGTTGGGTCAATTAAACGGTTGAAGTGGCGAATCATGGTCGACTTACCAGAGCCAGATAGCCCCATAATAACGAAGATTTCGCCTTTGTTAATTTGCAGATTGATGTCTTTTAAACCAACGGTATGACCCGTATCAGCCAGAATTTGGTCTTTGCTCTGGCCTTGTTTTACTCGCTCAATCACTGTTTTTGGCTTTGGTCCGAAGATCTTATACAGCCCGCTAATTTCAATAAGTGGCTTAGTCATGTTTCAGATCTCCTAAGTGTGCTTGGGTTCGCTTCGCGTAAGCTTGCGACGCTCGGTCAAACAGAATCGCCAGTGCCACAATTGCTAGCCCGTTAAGCAGACCAAGGGTGAAATACTGGTTGGTAATTGATTTTAATACTGGCTGACCTAAGCCTTTAACGCCAATCATAGAAGCGATAACAACCATAGAAAGTGCCATCATGATGGTTTGGTTGATACCAGCCATAATGGTTGGCATTGCCAAAGGTAATTGTACGCCGACTAAGCGTTGCTTGTTACTTGCACCAAAGGCGGTGGCGGCTTCAAGAACTTCCTTATCTACGAGTCGAATGCCTAAGTTGGTTAAACGAATGACTGGTGGAATCGCGTAGATCACAACAGCAATCAAACCTGGGATCTTACCGATACCAAGGAGCATAACGACCGGAATCAGATAGACGAACGCGGGCATGGTTTGCATCACGTCGAGCAGTGGTGTCACGACGGATTGCACGCGATTGGAGCGTGCCATGGCAATACCGATAGGAATGCCGAGCGCAATGGCGAGCATGGTACACACCGTGATGATGCTGAGCGTCCGCATCGTGTCTTCCCACATGCCAAAGTACCCAATCAGGATTAATGACACGAAACACGCGACAGCCAGTTTCCACGATCGGCTTGCGGCATAAACCAACGCGGTACACACACCAAGGATGATCATCCATGGTGTAGAAATGAGGAGTTTTTCGAACCAAACGAGAAATGAGAGAAGAGGATCGAAGAATGATTCAATAAGGTCGCCGTATTCGCGAGAGAAATCGCGGTAGGCACCATCTAGGGTTTTGCGGATAGCTCTGAGATCTGAGCGATCCATTTCTGGGAATTCGCTAAGCCAATTCGAGTCAGACATGTTTACTTCCTTTTCTTGCCGAGACCCAAGTGAGCCTCGGCATACAACAATTTTGGTATTCCTATACCATTTACGAAACGTCTAAGTCTTACAGTGCACCTTGCACTTTTTTAGCTACGTCTTGAGGAACCCATGCGGTCCAGATCTGTGGGTAGTTTTCTAGGAAATGGAACATGGTTTCTTCACCGTCCGCTTGGTTGTCTTCCATCCAAGCCAGCAATTGGTTCATGTCTGCATTGGTGAAACCACGTTTAGTGAAGTAGTTGTATGCAGCCGGAGAGCGTGAAGCAAACTCTTCAGTCGTAATGGTGTGAACCGGTGAAGGTGGGTACATGGTTGGTTTTGGATTTTCGCAATCAGCTTGTGTCGTACAGCTGACAAATTCTTTCTCATCAACGCCGCTACCGAAATCCACTTTCACCATATCGTACTTACCGAGAACTGCAGTTGGTGCCCAGTAGTAACCAAACCAGGCTTCTTCACGTTCGTAGGCTTTTGCTATTGAGCCAGACAGACCTGCACTTGACCCTGGGTCGATAATATCAAAGCCTGATCCGGCAAGGTCCATCGCTTTGAAAAGGTTACCGGCGCTGATTTGACAGTTCCAACCAGCTGGGCAGCTGTAAAATGCCGATTTTGCTTTGTCTTCTGGATGAGAGAACAGCTTCGCGTGTTTTTTCACACCTTCGATGGTTTTCATTTCAGGGTATTGTTTAACAAGGTAGGCAGGGATCCAGAAACCTTCTTCACCGCCATCGACGAGTGCTTTACCAGCATAGCGTAGGCGCTTTTCTTCAACACCTTTATCTAGTGCATCTTTAAGGCTGTTACTCCAAAGCTCTGGTGCCACATCGGGCTGTCCTTTTTCGATCATTGAGGTGCCAGTTGGCATGGTGTCGCCAGGGATGAGTTCGGCATCACAGCCGTAGCCGTGCTCAAGAATAAAACGGTCCACGTTGGCAATCAGTGTTGCAGAGTTCCAGTTCATATCTGCAATGGTAACCGTTCCACACTCACTTGCGTTTGCGTTGGTCGCTGCTAGCGCACCAATCGCTAGTAGTAAGGGAGTTTTGTACGTCATATTGAGTTTCCTTTCTCTAAATTGCTCACTTAGGGTAACTAATTAATCATTAGTGTTCAAACTAATGTGTTAGGTGAATTATAGCTTTGTTTATTAATGAGCGTGAAAGTGTTGGTGAATTTTTGATGAAAATAGCCACAGAAATGAAAGGTTTTTTATCGACTCATGTCAATGAATCGTATGGTGGTTTGTATGTACTGTTGCATTATTATTAGATGTCTAACGAATATTTCGCTATGAATACGATTTTTGCAAACTAAGATATTGGCATATGCTAAAAACTATAATTGGCATATGCCATAAACGAGCGTAAGGTTAAGGCGTTTTGTAGAGAGGATGTGATGGCGAGACCAAAAATAGAAAGACGCATATGTGGACGTGCAGCACACCATTGTTTTAAGCCCAATGGCGTACCGTTTTATGAGCTGGAGAAAGTCAACATATTGCCAGAAGAACTAGAGGCATTGCGATTAGCCGATCTGGAAGGATTGAGCCAGCAGCAAGCTGCCGACCAAATGGGAGTCTCTCGCCAGACCTTTGGTAATACGGTTAAAAGCGCGCGTTTTAAAGTCGCGAAAAGCCTAGTTGAGGGTCATGCACTTGTTTTTCCTGACCAGGAGTCAAACTCATGATTTACGCTATTCCGAATGACGGCGAACGCGTCGCCAATCATTTTGTTAAAGCCCCATACATTGCGATTTATTCCGACACGGAAGGGCTGTTGAAAAACCTAGCTAATATTGCTTCTATGCCACAAGCTGGCTGTAAAGCAAAATCTCAACTTATTCAATCTTTGCAAGAATATCATGTGGATGCAGTGTTGGTTCGCAACATTGGGGAACGTGCGCTTGGTAAGCTTTTGAGCAGTGGTAAAAAAGTCTTTAAGCTATCGACTCGCAGCTCACTGGATGATGTAATGGGTGTGCCTCGATCGCCATTAACGGTTGCGACGCAAGGTCGCCCTTCGACCAATCACGTCAAAAAAGGTGGTTGCGGTGGCTGTGGTAGCAAAAAAGCGCCTTCGCTATTGATCAATCCTCAATCTCAATCAAAAAACACACTCATGACGTTGCGCCCAACTAAACTTAAAGCATTGGTTTCTTCTTACGTGAAAGAGGTGAAGTAATGGTTTGGTTGTTCACTTTTCTTGGGTTCTTAGCCATCATTTTGTTGATGTCACTGGGTGTGATCTTTCACAATAAACGCATTCAAGGCAGTTGCGGCGGCTTGAATAACGTCGGCGTTGACAAAGTGTGTAACTGTGAGACTACTTGCGCAGAGAATGAACGCCGCCTCTATCAGATCCAAGAGCCAAGTTCGAAAGGTCAATAGATCCTAATATTGTCTAGAAGATCAAATTTTTAATGATGAGTTTTTGCGCATTTTTTGTTCAGTTCTACGCTTAAGATTCGTCTTAATAAAGGAGAACCAAAATGGCATTTATGAAGCAGGATATCCCAAACCGTGTAACGGTGTACCATGACAATGTCGATCAGGAACAAGAACTCAAGAATGCGATGTTGCCAGAGAAGCCACGCTATTTTAACGGTTCTCCTACCTATAAAGCCGACAGTGTTGAACAGTTCCAATCCAAGCTTGAACATATTGGTATGTCGTTAGACAAATAGACCTCAACTGAATACAACAACGCCCTCAAGTTTTGAGGGCGTTTTTTGTTAGTGAGGTTAAACGTATTAAGCCTTAGCTTTGCTGCGTCGCTTCGTTGCAGACCTGTTTTTGCACAGCTGGTGGCGCTGGTTCGTAGTGGCTGAGTGTCATGTTAAAGCTACCTTCACCGCCAGTAATTGAGCGCAGACGACGAGCATAATCTTGCAGTTCGTTGACTGGAGACTTGGCTCTTAACATGGTGAAGTTTGCGTCGATAGGCTCTGTTCCTTCAATTAGCCCGCGATTACCGGATAAGTCGCCGGATACATCACCCACGTTTGCGGTTGGAATATGAAGCTCCATTTGTACAATCGGTTCGAGCACTATCGGGTCTGCATTGTTGATCGCATCTAAGAAGGCTTTCTTACCTGCGATGACAAACGCGATTTCTTTCGAGTCAACCGAGTGGTATTTACCATCGTAAACGGTCACTTCGACATCTTTGATTGGGTTGCCAGAAATCGCCCCTTCTTCCAATGCCTGAACAATGCCTTTTTCCACTGCAGGGATGAGTGCAGTAGGAATCGCGCCGCCAACCACTTTATTAATGAACTTGAAGCCCGCACCGCGTTCGAGTGGGCGTACTTTTAATTGCACCTCACCAAATTGACCCGCGCCGCCGCTTTGTTTCTTATGACGATAGTGGCCTTCTGCTGGTTTGGTTATGGTCTCAAAGTATTCGACGCTTGGCTGGCTGGTTTCCACTTCCAGTTTGTAGACTGCAGACATTTTCTCAAGCGCTACTTTGAGGTGGAATTCACCCTGACCGCTGATGATGGTTTCATTGGTGCGTGCACGATGTTCGATTCGAAGAGAAGGATCTTCGCTGGCGATTTTATTCAGCACATCCCCAAGCTTTTGCTCGTCGCCACGCTTAACGGGCTTGAGGCACAGTGAGTACATCGAATCTGGGAAGTTGAGGGTTTTGAGTTGTACGCCATCTTCTTCATGAGAGTCATGAACAATGGAATCAAATTCCAACTCATCCACTTTGGCGAGCACACAGAAATCGCCGGCAAGCGCCCTTGGGATCTCCGTTCTGTCTTTGCCTTGCAACTGGTAAAGATGACCAACTTTGAACGCTTTGTTGCTTTCACCAATGTAGAGTTGGCTGCCTGCGTTGATTTCACTTTGGTAAACACGCAAATAGGCGAGTTTACCCATGTAAGGATCGACGCTGATCTTGTACACATGCGCCACGCTGTGCTCAAGTGCTTCACAGTTTACTTTGACCTTCTTGCCGTTTTTCTCCAACAGCGGTGGGTTGCCTTCATTTGGCATCGGCATGATTTCCGCTAGGGTTCTCAGCAGTAGTTCTACCCCCGCGCCTGTTTTGGATGACACAAAGCAGATTGGAATTACGTGTCCGGTTCTCAATGCTTCTTCAAACGGATCATGCAGCTGTTCTGCTGTCAGTTCTGAGCCTTGTTCGAGATACAGTTCCATCAGCTCTTCATCGACTTCAATCACTTGGTCTATCAAGGTTTCATGCGCTTCTTCGACTTTGGCGAGCAAGGTGTCGCGTTCGATCTCTGGTTCGAAATAGCAATCCACCACCGATTGAGCATCGGCTGAAGGTAAGTTGATTGGTAAGCAATTATCACCAAAGTGTTCGATGATATTTTCCATCACGGCTTCAAGTTGGTTGCCGTGATTGTCGAGCTTGTTGATGATGATCATCTGGCACTTTTGCTGCTCTTTAGCAAAGGCGAACAAGCGGTCAGAAGTTTGGTTGATGGGCATTTGTGGGTCGATGATCAACGCAGAAGTTTCGACGGCAGGGAACACGCTGAGTGTGCGCCCGAGTAATTCACTTTGTCCGGGAGTGTCGATGATATTGAGGCGGTGTTTGTTCCAACTGAGGGCGACTGGTGTGGCTTCGATACTGTGTTGATATTGGATGGATTGTTGGTCGAAATCGGTCACCGTATCGCCTTTTTCCACACACCCTAAATGGCTAGTGGCTTGGCAGGTGTAGAGCAGTTTTTCTATCAGTGTGGTTTTGCCGGTACCCGTTTGACCGACAAAGGCGACGTTGCGGATCTTATTGATAGGCATAGAGCCTCCTTGCAAATGACGTGCGAAACCGAGTGAGCCGTTATCGGCAAATCAACGGTTCCAAAGCAAACCTGATATCAGGTACGAACTGCATTGGAGTAGGGCGGGTTTACCGCCTGTTCGTCTTCCATGTCATTTTTCGGATGACTCTATACATACAACCACCACCTTGCTGAAAAAGCGCATTAGAGGTTACTACCGTGTTAGCATGCCGTAATAACCTCGTAATTTATGTGACTTATTTCATGCTGATGGTGTTTGTTTTTTAATCTAGGTCATGAAATCGGTGATGGGGTTATCATCGCTTCTTTACAGAACGATTTCTCCTTCTCGATATACCAAAGCGGGCTCAATATCCTGACCCAGTAAAATCGGACCATCTAAATCAACCACTTTCGATTGGACCGCGATGGGTAGCGCTGCACGCATAGACAATGAAGTGCCTAACATGCAACCGGACATCAAGGTAAAACCAAGGTGTTTCGCTTCTTCTGCAAGCAATAAGGCTTCGGTAAGACCACCTGTCTTGTCGAGTTTGATGTTGACCATTTCGTATTTGCCTACCAATTCATGCAATTGTTGGCGTGTATGGCAACTTTCATCGGCACAAAGTGGAATTGGGTGCGAAATGTCTTTTATCTTATCATCGTCATTCGAGGGTAAAGGCTGCTCAATCATCGCAATATTCAGTGGCGTTAACGCGGCAAACGTGGCGTCTAAATCCAGCTCTTGCCATGCTTCGTTTGCATCCAGCACGATCATCGCATCGCCTGCCGCCTCACGAACAGCGCGAACGCGTTCAATCACTTGTTCGCCATCGAGCTTCACTTTAAGTAGTTTTGCGCCTTGTTCGATGTAGTTGCGGGTCTGGTTTGCCATTGCCTCTGGCGTGTTAATCGACACGGTCATCGCAGTAACAATCGATGTTGGCAATTCAAATAGATCTTGGGCATGTTGCTTGCCTGCGAGTTTGGCTTGTAAGTTCCACATCGCGCAGTCGAGCGCATTACGTGCCGCACCGGCAGGGAGAAGAGTTTGTAGTTTTTCTCTGAGGGAGACTATGTTCGCGTCACCTTTGGCAAACAAACCTTGCAGTTCATGAGCGGCTTGAGAAATGGCTTTGATTACCGATTCCACCGACTCGCCGTAACGAGGGTAAGGCGTACATTCACCTTGGGCACTGATGCCATTTTGTTCTACGGTTACGCGCACCACGTGACATTCGGTTCGGCTGCCACGGGATATACGGAAAGGCGTCGCCATTGCAATGGTGACGGGCTCTACATGAATTTTCATCGCGTCTACAATCCTTAAATCGCAACTTAACTCGCAATAATCTGTTGAGCAATTTGCTCTACGCCAAAACGCACAGGATCGGTTACGGACACTTGGTATTTCTCCGTCCATTCTTGGCAAAGCTGTGCGGCATCATCTTCACTGATTGCAGAGGTATTCAAGCAGATTCCAACAAGTTGTGTGTCAGGGTTTGTTAAACGTGCTGCTTGTAAATTTGCCTCGATGGTTTGTTCAATCGTTGGCAATTTCGCATGGGGAAGGTTGCGAATGTGTGGGCGACCGATCTCGTGACACAATACCAAAGCGTCCGCTTGTGCGCCGTGAAGCAAGCCTAAACTCACGCCCGCAAAAGAAGGATTGAACAACGAGCCTTGTCCTTCAATGATGTCCCATTCATGGTCTGTGAACTCAGGGCTGATGGCTTCCACCGCACCAGAGATAAAGTCCGCGACAACAGCATCAATCGAAATACCACTGCCCGCGACTAAGATGCCCGTTTGACCTGTGGCTTTGAACTCAGCGTTACAACCAGATTGCTGTAAAGCTTTCTCAATCGCGAGGGCAGAGAACATCTTGCCAACCGAGCAGTCGGTGCCAACCGTTAGTAAGCGTTTCCCCGAGCGCGCTTTACCATTGCCCACTTTGAGCGAGGCATCGTAATGGCGTACATCGTGTAACTTGGCTAAGCCACGTTGTTGTAAGTCATCTAAAGGAGCGAATTCAGAAAGACGTTGGTGCATACCTGAGGCGATTTCAAACCCCATTTCCGCCGCTTCTAGTAACGTCGCTTGCCATGATTCAGGAATAACACCACCAGGGTTTGCTGTGCCGATGACGAGCGTTTTTGCGCCTTGCTGCTGAGCCTGTTGCAGCGTCATATCGGTTAAACCTAATGAAACGGTTTCTGACGTAAGACGAAGCTGCCCTAAGCAAATCTCTGGGCGCCATTGATGGATACCGCGTGCAGTTTTTGCGGCTAATGGATCGGTGACGTCACCAAGAAAAAGTAAGTAAGGTTGAGCAATTTGCATGATGGTTCCCTCTGTCATTCTGTATGTTTTTAAACAGTACGTTTTCAAACAAGACGTTTTTAACCAATACGTTCAAGTAATGGCGTTTTCAAACAATGTAGCCAGTTTGAAGAGGGAAGCCGAATGCCTATTTGTTGTGCGTCTATAACTTGAGGTTATAGGGTAAGGTGAGTGCTAACTTACTGATTCACATGTCGCTTAAGTGAATCAATAAAAAGCTTGGTCGAAATGGATTGCGGTGTATGTTCCGCAAACATGATAGAGATTGAAAATGACAGTGCAGGAGAAAGTGAGCGCACGCTTACCGATTCATCATTTTGATACTGTTTTGCTGTCCATGGATCGACAATCGCAAAGCCGGCATGGTGTTTGACCAGTTCAGCAGCAGCGGCGTAACTGCGTACTATGATTGCGTGGTGATAATGTTCGTCGCGTGCCGAGAGTGTTTGATGAAGCAACAAACCGAGTGGGTCTCGACTGTCCAAGCCGATGATTGGCAATTCGTGCTGAATCAAATCATCAAACGATACCGAGTCCTCAGTTGAACTGAGCGCTTCTTTTGGCGCAATCAGAACAAGTTGTTGCTTGAGTAACACCTCACTCAAAATTGCGGGTGGCGCTTCTTCACCGAAGGCAATCGCCACATCCAATTCGTGCTTAAGTAAGCCTGAACACAGCTCATCACGGTTTGCCGTTAATAGTTCAAATGAGATGCCTTGTTGCTTCGACAGTGCAGCAACCGTTGGAGCAAGCAGTTGGGAAGCTAAGACAGGAGGTGCTCCGACTCTCAAGTGCTGAGTGCCTTGTTTCACTTTACTGGTGAGGGAACGAAATTGCCCAAGCTGTTGGTAGACTTTCTCGGCTTCTGGTAATAGGGCTTTGGCTTCTTGGGTCGGTACTAAGCGGCCTTTGACGCGCTCAAACAGGGCAAAGCTAAGTTGTTGTTCCGTGTGGGCAAGTACCCGAGTGACATTGGGTTGCGATACATGCAATAAGCGCGCGGCACCAGAAACGGTTCCGGTTTGCATGATGGCGTAAAAGACTTCCAATTGTCTTAAATTCACTGCGCTGTCCTTTTCATTCGCTTGAGCTAGAAGCTAGCTTATCCAATTCCTACACTTTTTAACAATAGTTGCTCGAACTTGCCCTATAGATAAAAAGAAAGCCCCAGCATAACGTCCGGGGCTTGGTCCTTATTTGATAAGCCATCGTTAGATGATGGCAGTCTGCAATCGCTAGTAGCCTTGATCTTCTTGCGCTTGTGCTTTCGCCATTTGAATTGGATCGAGTTTGAGCGTTTGAGTTGGGAATGCGATGTCCGCTTCGTGTTCTTTAATGATCGCCATTACTTGCAGTAACACATCTTGCTTCACTTCATGGTAACGCACCCAGTTCACCGTTTTAGTGAAGGTATAAATGAAGAAGTTCAGTGAGGAAGCTCCAAACGAATCAAAGTTCACAATCAGCGTTTGACGCGTATCAATATCTTTGTGGTTTTGTAGCATTTCACGTACCGCATCGATGATGACGGGGACTTTTTCTGCATCATCATAACGTAATCCTATCGTTTCAAAGATGCGTCGGTTTAGCATGCGCGATGGGTTTTCTACGACGATATTGCTGAACACTGAGTTTGGTACATAGAGCGGTCTTTTATCGAAAGTACGGATACTGGTCATGCGCCATCCAATACGTTCAACAGTGCCTTCGATTTTACGATCTGGCGAGCGAATCCAATCGCCAACTTTAAATGGGCGATCGAAGTAAATCATTAAGCCGCCAAAGAAGTTGGACAGTAAGTCTTTTGCTGCTAAACCGACAATCAAACCACCGACGCCACCAAAGGTTAGCAAACCAGAAAGGCTAAGCCCGAATGCTTGCATGACGGTAAGCACACCAATCACGATGAAGAACAGGCGCGCGACTTTGGCGATCGCTTGCACCGTGGTTTCATCACGAGTTTTCTGTTCCAGCACATAGTCCTCAACATTAGTGATAAGACGCATCACTATCCAAACTAATATGCTGATCACTAGGATGAGTTTGAGTGTGCTAAGCCAGTTGAACTCGTTGCCTAACTCACTTTGCAGAACAATGCCGATTGATACCGTAGCGGGCCAACACCAAATGAGTGTGCTGACGGGGGTTTTTAACGCTTCTAATAAAAGGTCATCCCAATGGAAGGGGGTTTTCTCTACAAGAATCGCGAGGCGCGAATGCAAGACACGCCAAGCAATCCAAGCAAAGAAGCTGGCTATCGTGATAAATAAAACGCTGCTGCTCCAATCTTGGTGGTTAGCCATGACGTAAGTTTGAAGTTCTGTAAACCACTGTGGCATAAGTAAAGTTTCTTTTTATAGAACAATGGGGGAAAGGTAGCAGAATTTACCAATTCGCCCTAGAAAAATGATGAGGCGGAACGAAAGTGACAAAGTCTCGTTGTGTTGTAACAGGGATGTTTTGCTGTTTACATTGCCATTAATGACTTTTATATTAATTCAAGATGATGATAGGTATGACGAAATGTAAAGTATGAGTAAATCAACCTATGAGATGTGATAGAACTCGTAGATTGAAAGATAAGCACTACCATACGAACCATCAATTGTAGGTTCTTTGACTCATCGCTAACATTTATCACATTTAAATATGAGACTTTAAGGTCACTTTGAAATGCGGAGATGAACCATGGAATTTACAGAGCTAGACCGAAATGCGCTCTACGACATTTGGATGTCGCAAAAAGCAAAAATGCACCTTACCCAAATGGAGATGGCAAAACGTCTAGGTTTAAGTCTACATGAGTTCTCTTCGTTGTTACGCGGTAACGCACCGTTAACTTTGGGCTTTGTTAAGCAGTTATGTGAGCAATTGCACGTTCGTCCCGGACAAGTTATCCCATCAATGACCGAACGCGATGTATCGGGTTCTGGTTCGGTTTACTTACAAAACAGAGTGACCGTAGACGGCGACATTCGTAACGTTTTTATTGAAGGCAACCAAGTGGTGATTGAATACGAACATCACGTCCGCTAATTCAAATTTCTAAAAAAGCGAGCTTATTGAGCTCGCTTTTTTATTAGGGGGAGAGTCGGCAAGGTCTATGGAATCTTCACCAAAGAATCACGCGACAGATCGGCGATAGTTTTTGCGCCAGTGAGTGTCATCGCTACGCGCATCTCTTTGTCATACAAATCAAGCAAGTTTTCAACACCCGCACCGCCTTGTGCCGCTAGAGCGTAAACAAAAGAGCGACCAAGCAACGTACAGTCAGCACCAAGCGCCAACATACGAACGACATCCAGACCAGTGCGGATACCGGAGTCGACGAAAATCTTCAGGTCGCCTTTTACTGCATCTGCGATGCTAGGCAGAGCTTTCGCTGTCGAAAGGACACCGTCAAGTTGACGCCCACCGTGGTTGGATACAACGATACCGTCTGCACCGAAGCGAACTGCGTCTTTTGCATCTTCTTCGTCTAGGATGCCTTTGATGACCATTGGTCCGTCCCAAAAGTCACGAATCCACTCTAGATCTTTCCAAGAAATCGAAGGATCAAAGTTTGCACCGAGCCAGCCAATGTAATCTTCCAGCTTCGTTGGTTCGCCACGGTAAGTAGAAATGTTCCCTAAGTCGTGAGGTTTACCTAATACACCGACATCCAGTGCCCAGCTTGGATGGCGCATGGCTTGGAATACTCGGCGCATCGCTGCATTTGGACCACTCATACCAGAGTGCATGTCACGGTAACGAGCACCTGGAACTGGCATATCTACGGTGAAAACCAGTGTCGTTACACCTGCCGCTTTCGCGCGCTCAAGTACGTTCTTCATAAAGCCTCGGTCTTTTAGAACATACAGTTGGAACCACATTGGGCGTTCGATCGCAGGTGCGACTTCTTCAATAGGACAAACGGATACCGTTGACATGGTGAAAGGAATGCCTTTCTTTTCTGCGGCTTTCGCGGCTTGTACTTCGCCACGTCTTGCGTACATACCAGTAAGACCAACAGGAGCAAGTGCGATTGGCATAGCAAGTTTCTCACCGAAGATCTCAGTCTCTAGGCTTAGATCGCTCATGTCACGCAGAACACGTTGTCGCAACGCAACATCACCTAAATCATCGGTGTTGCGTTTCAGCGTGCGCTCGTCGTATGAACCACCATCAATGTAATGGAAAAGAAATGGAGGCAGCTTGGCTTTCGCAGCAGCGCGGTAATCTGTAGAAGCAGAGATAATCATAATAGTGTGTCCTGGCTGTTATTCTAAGATTGCGTCCTGAGTCAATGAGCACCTGCTCTGTCAGTGTTCCACTGACTGCCATCCTTTCGGCAGTCGACGTCAGAATAGAGTATAGATAAGTGATTGAGCTGTGGTGGATTCCATACACTGAACAATCAATTATCTGCACTGAAAAAGACTGGTACACCGGTCGGGGGATTGATGCAGCAAGCCACACCAAAAGTGTCGGGGTAGTAGTGCAGACCGATGTACCAGAGAAAGAGCAGGGCGGGGGAAGCCCTGCATTTATTATTAATTCATTAAAGCGTCGGTGATTTGGAAACCGTAAATTAGAATCAGACCGATGATGCCAGTTACCACGAGGTAATAGAACGTTGGAATGACCGTCTTACGTAGCGTTGCACCTTCGCGTCCTAACAGGCCAACGGTTGCGGATGCAGCAACCACGTTGTGGATAGCAATCATGTTACCCGCAGCTGCGCCTACCGCTTGTAGAGCCACGACAATGGCACTTGAGATGGTCAGTGTCTGTGCTACTTCGAACTGGAATTGGCTGAACATCATGTTCGACACTGTGTTAGAGCCGGCGATGAATGCACCAAGGGCACCAACGGTAGCACTCAACGCCGGGAATGCTGAGCCAACTAGGTCTGCTGCGAAGTTTGCCGTGGTTACTGGCATACTTGCGAGATCTGCACCGTTGACACCTGAGTTAATGAAGATGCGAACCATAGGAATGGTGAACACAAGAACAAAACCTGCACCAATTAACGTCTTACTCGATTCGCCAAACGCTTTACCCAATGATTTCGCACCACCACCTTGTAGAAGAACCGCAAGGAATGCTACGAAGACTAGGATGCCACCAGGAAGGTATAGAGGTTGAATCGCTGTGCTGATGCCTGTCTCGCCAAGAATATTACCAAACGAAAGGCTTACGCTCTTAAGTAGACCTTTGAACTCAGGGCTAACACGGCTTGCAACAAGGATAATCGCTAGTAGTACGTATGGAGCCCATGCTTTGGTCAGACTCATTGGTTTGCCGGGTTGTCATCCAGATTGATCTTTAGAGAGCCGAGCCATTCTGCTGGCCATTTATCTTCGCTTTCGAAATCCCATTTTGTTTTTGGAACAAGGAAGCCTTTCTTCGCCGCGGTAACCACAATGGCTAGACCCACTAGACCACCAATGAGTGATGGGAACTCTGCACCCAAGAACACGCCTGTAAGTGCGTAAGGAACGGTGAAAGCAACACCAGCAAATAGTGCAAATGGCAGAATGTCTAGACCTTCGCTCCAGCTCTTGTTTTTACCGAAGAAGCGAGTCAGCATCATTGCCATTAGTACAGGAATTAGCGTGCCAACGGTCGCGTGAATCATTGCCACACTTGCGGTGATTTGTTGCAGGTAGGCATCCCACGTTGAACCGTGTGCGACAAGTGCTTCACCAATGTTGTGTGTATCTAGACCTTTATTCACACCCACGATGATTGGTGTACCAACCGCGCCAAATGATACTGGTGTTGATTGGATCATCATGCCCATCAAGACCGCTGCAAGAGCAGGGAAACCAATCGCAACCAATAGTGGTGCTGCGATGGCTGCAGGTGTACTGAAGCCCGATGCACCCTCAATGAATGAACCAAAACACCAAGCGATGATGATGGCTTGCACTCGACGGTCTGCCGAAATATCAGTAAATCCATTGCGGATAGTCGTGATCGCTCCGGTATGTTTTAAAGTGTTGAGCAAGAAGATGGCACCGAACACGATCCATAGAACAGAGACAGTAATTCCTAACCCTTGGAATACAGAGGCCAGTACGCGAGTAGCTGACATATCCCAAAACATTAGGGCGATAGCGACGGTTAGACCGAACGCAACAGGCATAGCTTTTTTAGCAGGCCAGTTGAGACCAACCAATAATATGGCGGCGACAACAATTGGCGAAAACGCCACAAGGGCAAGTAGGGTTTCACTCATTGGTACATCCTCGTACGCTGACTTCTCGAACGGCTTTATGCTGTAGAGATGATTTTTGTTGTAATGGTTTTGTTAATTTGGCGTGAATTTACCCCTTTATTTTTTATAGATATAGGGAAATAATGAAATTAATTTATTCCAAAAGTGACATAATCGATGCGTGCAGACGACCTAATCCTATTCTCTCAGGTAGTAGAAATGGGCAGCTTTAGTAAGGTGGCTGAAGAAAATAACCTTACAAATTCGGTAGTTAGTAAAAGAATTGCTCGATTGGAAGAAGAAATTGGCGCTCAGCTATTATATCGAACAACGCGTAAATTGACCCTGACCGAAGCGGGAAAGGTTTTGTTACATAGTGCTAAAAATGTGAAGCAAGCCACTCAGGAGGCTATGGATGCAGTTTCAGGCTTTGGTGAGAATGTCAGTGGTCATATTAAAATGTCGGTGCCGACTATCTCCGGTGATTTGATTCTAGCGGACGCGGTTGCAGAGTTTTGTAATATGCATCCTGGTTTAACAGTGGATATGTCGCTTGATAACCGCTTTGTCGACTTGGTTGCTGGTGGTTTTGACTTGGTAATTCGTACCGGCTACTTGGAAGATTCCAGTCTGATTGCGAGGCATATTCTGGACTCTCAATGGGTAGTATGTGCTTCTCCTTCTTACATTGCTAAACATGGTAAACCGATCGAACCGATCGATTTAACGACACACAACTGCTTGCAATACGCCTATCAAACCACGGGGGCAACGGATTGGCAGTTCAAAGGCAAAGATGGCGATTACATCGTTAGAGTCTCTGGATGTTTATCGACAGATAACGCTACCGCATTACGAAAAGCAGCTTTGGGTGGGCACGGCATTGCCTACGTACCGCGTTGCTTGGTTTATCATGACATTCGTAGTGGGGAGTTGGTGGATATCTTCCCAGAATTGGTTGGTAAAAAGCTAGGTATCTACGCGGTTTACCCTTTTACTCGTCAACCGCCTAACAAAGTGAAGCTTTTAATAGAACACATTCGAGAGCGATATCTCACTATCTCACATTACTTTTAGTCGGTTCATAAATATAAGAAATGTTTCAATCTATTGGTTGAAATTCTGTACCTGAACCCTAAGGTAGGTATTGAGAATAAATCTCAATAAAATAATAAAACTAAACACTTAACTTCAAATGGAGTAACACGGACGTTATGCATTACCCAAAAACTCGTAAAGATTCTGTCGTCGACACTTATTTTGGTCACGACATCGCAGACCCATATCGTTGGCTGGAAGACGATTTGAGCCAAGAAACCGCAGAGTGGGTTTCAGGACAAAACTCAATCACCTTCGATTACTTAGGTCAGATTCCTTTCCGTCAACAAATTCGTGAACTAGTGGCGAACAGTCAGAACTATGAAAAGTATTCTCAACCTTTTGTTCATGGTGACTATACCTACTTCTATAAAAATGACGGTTTGCAGAACCAGAGCGTTTTATACCGCCGTAAAGGGGATGAAGAAGCGGAAATCTTTCTCGATCCAAACACGTTTTCAGAGGAAGGAACGACATCGCTTGGGGAAGTGAAGTTCTCTAATGACGACACTCTTGTCGCCTATTCAATTTCTGAGGGTGGTAGTGATTGGCGTAAGATCTTTGTCATTGACGTCGAAACGAAAGAGCAACTTGAGCCTGAAATCGTAGATGCTAAGTTCACTACGATTTCTTGGCTTGGCAACAAAGGCTTTTATTATGCAAGTTATGACAAACCAAAAGGCAGTGAGCTTTCAGCACGCACTGAGCAGCACAAGCTTTACTACCATGAGCT
Organism: Vibrio harveyi NBRC 15634 = ATCC 14126 = KCTC 12724; assembly: GCF_001591145.1. Lineage (GTDB taxonomy): Bacteria > Pseudomonadota > Gammaproteobacteria > Enterobacterales > Vibrionaceae > Vibrio > Vibrio harveyi. The sequence goes on from NZ_BCUF01000005.1 coordinate 128,405, forward strand.
AGGCACATCACAATCTGAAGACAAAGTGATCTTTGGTGCATTGGAGTCACAAAAGCACCGTTATGTAGGGGGAGTGACAACCAAAGATGATCGTTTCTTGATTATCACTGGTGCGGAATCGACATCAGGAAACAGACTGTTTTATGTCGATCTTACTTCAGAAGAGCAAGCAGTGAGTACGCTTCAAGATACTGTCGAAGGTGACACTTATCTTATCGATAACCAAGATGACACATTGATCTTTTACACCAATTTGGATGCGCCAAACGGCAAGGTGGTTGGCTACAACACTCAATCTCAACAATGGACAGAGATCATAGCCGAGCAGGAACAACCACTGGATATCAGCAAAGGTGGTGGTTATTTGTTTGCCACTTACATGGTTGATGTTCTCTCCAAGGTTCAGCAGTTTACTTATCAGGGGGAGTTGGTACGCGAAGTCACTCTACCCGATCAAGGCACCGTATATGGCTTACAAGGCAAAGCAGAAGACAAGACGCTTTATTATACTTTTACTAACTACGTGACCCCTCCAACCATCTTCTCTTTTGATGTAGAAAGTGGTGGTTCAGCGCTTTACCAAGAATCAAAAGCGCCGTTTGACCGTCAAGAATACGAATCTCAACAAGTGTTCTATACCTCGAAAGATGGCACGCAAGTACCGATGATCATCTCTTACAAAAAAGGCACCAAACTCGATGGTAGCGCACCAACCATGCTTTATGGCTACGGTGGTTTTAATATCAGTTTGACGCCGATGTTCTCGGGAAATATTGCGAACTGGCTAGAACTGGGCGGCATCTACGCGGTGGCAAACATGCGTGGTGGCGGTGAGTATGGCAAAGCTTGGCACAATGCAGGTACTCAACAACAAAAGCAAAATGTGTTTGATGACTTTATTGCCGCGGCGGAATATTTGATTGAGAAGAACTACACCGGTTCAGAGCGTCTTGCGATTCGTGGGGGCTCAAATGGCGGCTTGTTAGTTGGTGCGTGTATGACTCAACGTCCAGAGTTGTTTAAAGTCGCGATTCCTGCGGTTGGTGTATTGGATATGCTTCGCTACCACACCTTTACGTCTGGTGAAGGCTGGAAGTACGACTACGGCACGTCAGAGCAAACTGAGTCTATGTTCAAGTATCTACTCGGTTATTCACCCGTACACAACGTGAAAGAGGGCGAGTCGTACCCTGCGACGCTTGTCACGACCGCAGACCACGATGACCGTGTGGTACCTGCACACTCATACAAATTCATCGCAGAGTTGCAAGACAAGCATCAGGGAGACAATCCAGTATTGATTCGTATTGATGTTAACGCAGGACATGGCGCGGGTATGCCTTTGAGTAAACAAATCGACCTGACCACGGATGTTTACGCGTTTGCGTTACATAACATGGGCATTACGGCACTCGATATTTAAAGGCTAACGACCTGACGCTAAGTTGTTTTCCTTGGCGTCAGAGGCTAGCAGCCAGTCAGGTGCGAGATACCATCTGAAACACAATAAAAAATGCCGCGAAATCATTCGCGGCATTTTTCATGGTTGGGGGAACTCAATTTGATAGTTAGGGTGACTAAGCCTAACTTTGAACCAACCAGTCTCGGCGGCCAAACCGAATGGCAGCTATACCATTTTCGTAGTTATGGCGAAAATCTCACCATACTTTAATCCTAGTGTATGAATATGAAACTGTGACTAATCTAAGCAGCATCATGTTGATTTTCATTGTTTTCAAGATCAAATGAGGCATCAATCAGCTTTCTAGTGTAATCACTTTTCGGGTTATGGAAGATCTCCTCCGCAGTCCCTTGCTCCATTACCTCACCCTTTTGCATGACCAATACACGATCAGAGAGTGCTTTAACGACAGAAAGGTCATGGCTGATAAAGAGGTAGCCAATATTGTGCTTTTTCTGCAGATCTTTTAGCAAATCAATGACGGTTAACTGAACAGAGCGGTCGAGAGCTGAGGTTGGCTCATCAAGCAAAATGAAAGAAGGCTCAAGAATCAACGCGCGCGCAATCGCAATACGTTGACGCTGACCGCCAGAAAACTCGTGTGGGTAACGGTTAATAGATGCTGGATCTAGACGCACTTCACGCAGCACATCACGCGCCTTTTGCATTCGTTCCGCTTTGTTCATTTGAGGTTGATGAACGGTTAGTCCTTCAGTAATGATTTCGCCAACGGTCATACGAGGCGAAAGCGAACCGTATGGGTCTTGGAAAACCATCTGCACGTCTTTCTTCAGCGCAAAGCGTTCTTTGTCCGTCAGAAGCGCTAGGTCTTGCCCTTTGAACTGAATTTTACCCGTTGACGGCAGTAAGCCAATCAATGCACGACCAAGGGTCGATTTGCCGGAGCCTGACTCGCCAACGATACCTAGGGTCTCTCCTTGTTTTAACGCTAAGGAGATGCCTTTCACGGCTTCAAAGTATTCATTTTTACTCGCAATGAAGTGAGGTTTAACAAGAAACTTAACGCGGATGTCATCGGCTTTTAGCAGTTCAGTCGCATCTTCTTCAATTGGGTCTTTGCTGCCTTTTGGAATCGAATTAATCAACATCTTAGTGTAATCATGTTGCGGGTCTGAGAAGAGCGCTTCAGTGATGCCCTCTTCGACGACTTCACCTTTACACATGACTAATACTCGGTCTGCAAAGTGCTTCACAACGCCTAAGTCATGAGTGATAAATAGGATCGCCATGCCCATTTTGGCTTGAATCTCTTTAATCAGATAAAGCACTTCTGCTTGGACGGTGACATCGAGCGCAGTGGTTGGCTCATCAGCAATCAGGATATCTGGTTCGTTGATCAATGCCATGGCAATCATTATGCGCTGCAACTGACCACCTGAAAATTCGTGCGGGTACTTATCATAAGCTTGTTGAGGATTTGGTAGATGCACCAAATCGAACAGTTCAAGTACTTTTGCTTTGGCTTGTTTTTTACTTACAGGACGATGACACATAATGGCTTCTGCCACTTGAATACCAACGCGCATGTAAGGATTGAGTGAGGTCATCGGCTCTTGGAAGATCATGCCAATACGATCGCCGCGGATACTCTGCATCTGACGTTCGGTTTTATCTAGTATGGACTCGCCTTCGAAGAAGATAGAAGAATCTGAGTGCAAAATGGCATTGTCTGGCAGCAGTTTCATCAACGCATTGGTTGATACTGATTTTCCTGAGCCGGATTCGCCTACGATAGACAGTGTTTCACCAGCTTTGAGATCAAAGCTCACCTTCTTTACTGCATCGACGATACCATCGTTTGTCGTAAAACTGACAGATAGGTTACTCACCGAAAGAATGGTTTGTGTGGACATCACGTTTCCTTGTGTATCGAGTTGTTATTACTTTTATGCTCTCGCCTTGCCGTGGCAAATTCCTATGCCTTATCGCTCAAATGATCAATCATCTTGAACGATCAATTATATAGCTGAGTCGCTCCGGTTTCTGCAGAACTCATGGTTTGTAAATACAAGAACTGCTCATGAGCACGAGTGACATGATCGAGTTCTATCATCCACTCTGCATTTCTCTGAGCAGAGCAAAACGCTGCCATATGAGCCAACAAATCTTCACTGTGTTTGCTGAGCATCTGGCTCACTCGACCAATTAAATCGTGGGTTTCTAGCTGTAAAAACTGGAGTAGCGCATAAGATTGATTAAGAGCCGAGAACGCCTCTTGCTGCATTCCGAGTTTGTTTAGGATTTCAGATTGCGCCACGCTGGCATCGCGTAAACCACTCACTAAACATACGAACTGGCATGGCTTAGTTTGTTCATTTTCAAGAGCGGAGTGAATGTGATTTGGCAAATGGTTGAGCACATCTTCGTACAGACGATGGGCTTCAGGCCAGTGACCTTGCTCCATCAATTGCTCTGCTTTCAAGTAGCGCATCCAGCATTGCTCAATATTCATCTTCGTCTCCACAAAATTCGATTTGGATAGATATTAAATGAAATTAATTATCAATTGCAAGTGCGACTTATTAGCATTTTAAACTTAGAACAGCTGCTCGTAAAATGTGCAAACGAACCGGGGTGGAAGATAAATCACTTAAATTTAAACAAATAATCTCTACACTGAGGTAAAGACAATAAGAAAAGGAGGCAAGTATGGCAGTACAAAGATTGGAAGCTAAACAGCTGTATTCTGTAGCTGAGTTAGAGAATATGCCATGTAAGTCGACCAAGGAATTACCTCCGATTGACGAAATTGTTGGACAAGAGCGCGCACAAAAAGCGGTTGAGTTTGCTATGTCAATCAAGGAGAAAGGGTACAACATCTACGCCATAGGTCAGAATGGTCTAGGTAAGCGCACGATGATCCTGCGCTATTTAAACCGTCATCAACATGATGCTGCGGCACTGTTTGATTGGTGTTACGTTGCAAACTTTGAAGATACGCGTATACCGAAAGTGCTTAAGCTGCCTTGTGGCATTGGTAATAAGCTGAAAGTGGATATTGAAAAGCTGATGGGCAAATTGCTTAACGCATTGCCACTCGCCTTCGATAACGAGATGTATTATAGCCGTGCCGATCGCCTAAAAAACCAATTGGCGAATAAGCAGCAATCAGAGTTAGACAGTATCAGTAAAGAAGCCAAAGAGAAGGGCATTAGTCTAACGATTACGGCACAAGGCGATTACCAATTTGTGGCGATGAACGGTGAAGATCTGCACACCGAAGAATCTTTCGATGAGCTAAGTAAGAAAGAACAAGAGTATTTCGGCAGCAGCATTGATGAATTGGAAATCAGCCTGCGCAACATGGTTCGCGAGTTGACCGAGTGGGAAGACACGTTCAGCGAGAAGATTAAAAAGCTCAACGATGACGTGACTCTGGATGTGATCACCCATTTCATTAAGCAATTGAAATTGGATTATGCAGAGTACCCAGAAATCAAAACGTACCTGACCGATCTGCAAAAAGACATTGTTGAAAATGCAGAGATCTTCTTGGAGCAGAGTGGAGAGCAAGGTGAGATTGCAACAGCATCTTTAGATAAGAAGCTCCCACGCCGCTACAAAGTAAACGTGTTGGTGAGTCGTAAAGATTGTGAATTCCCTATTGTGGTGGAAGAAAACCCAAACTATCACTCACTGTTTGGCTCAATTGAAACGGCGACGTTCAAAGGTACCGTGTTCACGGACTTTTCTTTGATTCGAGCTGGTAGCTTACACAAAGCGAACGGTGGTGTGCTGCTGATGGATGCACAAAAGGTGCTGGAGCAACCTTATGTGTGGGATGGGTTGAAGCGCGCATTGCGTTCTCGCCAATTGAGCTTCACTTCGCTAGAGAAAGAGGTGACGTTGACTGGGGCGGTTTCGCTCGATCCTGAACCGATTCCATTGGATATCAAGATCATCTTGTTTGGTGATTACCGCACTTACCAATTGCTACAGCACTACGATCCAGAATTTGGTGAACTATTCCGTGTTACAGCTGATTTCGAAGATGAGATGAAGCGTACACCGGATTCAGAACTACAATATGCACGCTTTATTTCAAGCGTGGTGAATGACAATAATATGCTGCATTGCGATAAGAAAGCCATCGCACGCATCATTGAATACAGCTCTCGTTTGTCTGGTGACCAGACGAAGATTTCACTGCACTCTGCCAACATTGCAAACCTATTACGTGAGTCTAACTACGTGGCTCGCCAAGCGAACTCCAATATGATTCGTATCGGGCACGTAGAAGAGGCGCTGAGTAATCAGGAAATGCGAGTGAGTCGTTTGCAAGACAGCGTGATGGAAACCTTTGTCAACGGCACGACTTTGATCCATACCGAAGGTTCTGCGGTTGGGCAGGTAAATGCATTGTCAGTGCTGAGCACCAGCGATCACATGTTCGGTGCACCTAACCGAATTACAGCGACTACTTGTTATGGTGATGGCGACGTGATTGATATCGAGCGAAGCGTTGATCTTGGCGGCAGCATTCACTCGAAAGGTGTGATGATTCTGTCGGCTTATCTATCGTCTGTATTTGGTAAGACGGCACGTGTTCCACTGACAACCACGATTACTTTCGAGCAATCATATGGTGGTGTTGACGGTGACAGTGCGAGTATGGCGGAGTTCTGTGCGGTAGTATCGGCATTCTCGAAGCAGCCAAACCGTCAGGACATTGCTATCACAGGTTCGATGAACCAATTTGGTGAAGCACAGCCTATCGGTGGGGTAAATGAGAAGATCGAAGGTTTCTACGATGTGTGCGAAATTAAAGGTCGTCACGATGGACAAGGGGTGATTATTCCGCGCTCAAACGTACATAACCTGATGCTTCGTTCTGACATTGTTAAAGCGGTAGAGAAAGGGGACTTCCATATCTGGGCAATCGACCATGTTACTGAGGCTGTTGAGCTGTTCACTGGCAAAGCGGCGGGCGAAGCAACAGATGAAGGCACATACCCAATCGATACTATTTTTGGTTTGGCACAAGCTAAGCTCAATGCGTTGAGAAAATAGGCGCTTATTAACATAAAAATTGATAGAAAAGCGTACAAATTTTCATAACTTGTCATAACGACAATATCCCGTCGCACTTGACGGGATATTGTCGATAAAGTTATGAAATTGATGGCTTTTCGTTCTGGACAAAAGTGTGATCTACCTCTAGTATTTGCCTCCTTGTTTATTCGTCTGGGAATAATCCCATCGCAAGGAAGCCAACACTCAAATACCTGAGGTTACTCATGCAGCTATCACTGAAAAACTTGTCGGTACGTACGCAAGTTTTGGTTCCAGTTTTATTCACCGCGATCACTCTGTTTATTACATTGTGGATCACTCAAAACAACCTAGAAGCAGAGCAAGAATTGGTTGCTTCTAACTCCGATTCTCTTGTGTTCTATAAAGACACATTAGCGAAAATCGATGACCAAGTTTACCCATTGCGCATAAGCGCGGTTTACGCGATCTATGATGCTTCTCGTCGTGATGCATTCCTTGCTGATCTAAAGTCAGGCGCGAAAGCGATTGATATCGATCTTGATCTTGTTGATGAGCGCGGCACGTTCAGTAAAGAAGCGCAAAAAGTACGTCAAAGCATCGATGCATACATTGATTACTCAACACGTGCTGTAGAGTTCTTCAACCGTCATGATCGTGGTCTGGTTTCTGATAGCGAATACACAAACTTCATCTCAGGTTACCGCCGTGTTGGTAACGAAATGGTGGCAACCATCAACGCACTATCACAACGTGTGAATGAGATTGCGACTGAAGCAACTGCAGCAAGCGCTCGTGAGCATACTCGCGTACAAAACAACGCAATGATCTCTGTGATTGCGGTATTTGCGTTCTCTTTGCTGGGTGCTTGGTTCCTATCTGGCATGATTGTTACGCCAATCCAAAAACTGCAAGAAGTGATGCGTAAGCTAGCAGGTGGTGACCTGTCAGTGCGTGCAGACATTGATGGCGACAACGAAATTTCTCAGCTAAGCAAAGACGTCAACCAAACAGCGAAACAGCTTCACGATACGGTTGATCAATTGATGCGCATCAGTGAAGAAGTGGCGTCTGCTTCAACAGAACTTGCAGCGGTAATGACGCAAGCTGAAGCGAATGCACAACAAGAATTGGCTGAAATCGAGCAAGTTGCATCAGCGGTTAACGAGCTAGCAAGCACAGCAAACAATGTGAGTGATAACGCGACATCTGCAGATGCGACTGCGCGTGAAGCTGATGGTCTAGCACAGTCTGGCTTGTCGATCTTCCAAGAGAGCGCTCAAGCAAGCGAGCAGATGTCTCAAGCACTGAACGATGCAGCACAAGTGGTATTGCGCCTAAAAGAGCAGTCTGTTCAAATCAACGATGTGATTGAAGTGATTCGTGGCGTATCTGAGCAAACTAACCTTCTCGCACTGAACGCAGCGATCGAAGCTGCACGTGCTGGTGAATCTGGTCGTGGTTTTGCTGTCGTAGCAGACGAAGTTCGTATGCTGGCAGCGCGCACTCAAGACTCAACGCAAGAAATCTCATCAATTATTGAAGAGCTTCAAGCGCAGTCTGGTCTTGCAAACGACAGCATGCAGGTGAGCCTAGAAATGCTTAACCGTAATAACGAGCTGACACAGCAAGCGAACGATGCGTTGATTGGCATTACAGAGTCTGTTGCAAACATTAACGATTCAAACACGCAAGTGGCGACTGCCGCAGAAGAGCAATCTCAAGTAACTCAAGACATCAACCGTAACGTGGTTAACATGTCTGAACTGGTAAACCAAAACGTAGCAGGCATCAGCCAAAGCGCGAGCGCAAGTACAGAGCTTTCTCACCTTGCTGAGAAACAGAAAGAGCAATTGAGCTTCTTTAAACTATAAGCAATCCGCGCCAATTGATATTACGAGAATCCCTAAGCGAAGGCTTGGGGATTTTTTTATCCATAATTCCAGCATTTTATTGAGCTTGCTTATCAATACGATAAACATAATTTGTTGGCTGAAAGTTACTGATATCTATAACATTCCCGCCCATTTTACAAAACTTGACGTGCCCCCACGTCTTTTATTTTTTATTGGTTCGGAAATGCAGAAATTATTAAAAAACCTGTCAGTCAGAATGCAGGTACTTTTGCCAGTTTTGGCAACGGCGTTAGCAGTGGTTATTGCTCTGTGGTTCACACGTAATGAGCTACAAGTAGAGTTAAAACGCAGTACGGAGAATAGCGAGTCTGTCATTCTGTACAAAGACCTATTGTCAGAAATCGACAACTTGGTTTATCCCCTTCGAATTAACGGCATTTACGCCATGTACATCCCTGAGCGTCGCACAAATTACATCAATGAGCTCAACAACATCGCAAAAGAGATAGACAATAAGGTAAGTCAAATTGGTGCGAACCCTGCTTACCATTCGCAAACTAACGATGTGCGTGAGAAAGTAAGCGCATATATCGAGCAAGCTCATCGAGTGATTGATGCTGTGACAAAATACGATCAAGGTTTACTCAGCGCAGATCAGCGTGAGGAGATGATCACTCAATACCGCCGTGCAGGTAACGACATGGTGACAGTAATGAATGCGTTGTCTAAGCGTGTTAATGAAGTTGCTGCAGAAAGCATGGCAGAAAGTGAACGTCAAAACCTACGTGTACAAGACAATGCGACGTTCACGGTTCTGTCAGTGTTTGCCCTAACGCTTATCGGTGCATGGTTACTGTCTGGCAAGATAGTGACACCAATCATCAATCTACAAGGTGTGATGCGTCAGCTTGCCCAGGGTAATCTGAACGTGCGTGCGGAAGCGGATGGTGAAAACGAAATGGCGAAACTAAGCCAAGATGTAAACCTAACCGCAGAACAATTGCGTAGCACCGTAGATCAATTGATGCGTATCAGTGAAGAGGTTGCTTCGGCGTCAACCGAACTGGCTGCTGTGATGACTCAAGCAGAAGCTAACGCGCAACAAGAGTTGATCGAGATTGAACAAGTCGCGTCGGCAGTCAATGAATTGGCAAGTACCGCAGACAATGTAAGCAGTAATGCAACAGCAGCAGACTCCACGGCACGTGAAGCTGATGGCTTGGCGAAGTCGGGCTTGTCCATTTTCAAAGAGAGTGCACACGCTAGTGAACAGATGTCAGAAGCACTGAACGACGCAGCTCAGGTGGTTCAGCGTCTTCAAACTCAGTCTGAGCAAATCAGCAACGTGGTTGAGGTGATTCGCGGTGTATCAGAACAAACGAATTTGTTAGCGCTGAATGCTGCGATTGAAGCCGCTCGTGCAGGTGAATCCGGACGTGGTTTTGCGGTCGTAGCGGATGAGGTTCGTATGCTGGCTGCTCGCACTCAGAAATCAACACAAGAGATCCAATCCATCATTGAAGAACTGCAAGCGCAATCGGGTTTGGCGAATGACAGCATGCAAGTGAGCTTAGATATGTTGTCTCGCAACAACGAGTTGGCTCATCAAGCGAACCAAGCGTTGGTGGGAATTACAGAGTCTGTTGCAGACATCAACGACTCAAATACACAAGTTGCAACGGCGGCAGAACAACAATCTCAGGTGACTCAAGACATCAACCGTAATGTGGTCAATATGTCTGAACTGGTCAACCAGAACGTTGCTGGTATTAGCCAAAGTGCAAGTGCAAGCAGCGAGCTGTCTAAATTGGCGGAAAAGCAAAAAGAGCAATTAAGCTTCTTCAAATTGTAATTTGAGCAGAAAAGCAAAAGGCACCGACTATCGGTGCCTTTTTGTTTTGGGTGCTGAGGAGGGTTATCCCTTCAGCTTCAGTTTCGTGCCATCAAATTTAAGATGGCTCAATAGGTTCTTTGCATTTGCTTTGCCGAAGTCATCAAACTCCATGCCATATCGCGCATAATGTGTGGATTTCTGTAAGTTGCAGATTCGCCCTTTGAGTGGTGCGAGCATACGCCCATTCCCGGGCATCGCGATATCCAACGTGACAAGATCACCAACTTGAAGTGTTCGGCTCATCGGTGAAGTCACAAAGCGACAACCGCTTTTTGATAGATCTCGAATTTCGCACTCTGCACGGAATTGTTCAAACTGGAGTCGAGAGCGTAAGTTCACTTCATATCGCACTTCTTTTCTCAATTGGTAGACCTGCATGGTATTTGGCAAGCCTAAAACTAAGAGTGGATATGGGTCTCCAAGGCGATGTTGAAGTTGTGCTCGAAAAGGAATAACAGCGCCTTCACCACGGTGTGAATAAGCTTTCACGTTAATCCAAAATCCCTCTTGAAAATAAAACTTTAAATCGTCATCGGAGATATTTGGGATCTCAATTAGCGCGGTATTGTTGGAATGACAGCCCATAAAGGTGCTGGTGGTGATGAACTTAGTCCCCACGGGCGTCGTAACATTCAATGTCACTTCACTACCGTGCTCCACCATTGCCATTGCATCAGTGCTGTTTAATGTTGTTGCCTGACGTTCAGGTGCATTTTTGCTTGGCTGAGACGAACGATTGTCCCTTGCACTCGTCATCATATTTCTCATTATTATTGTCGTACCTAATGTGAGAAGACGTTTCGCGCTATGTTATGGTAATACTAAATTACTAGACTATTGCGTGGATATCATTCTATGCAGTCGCATAGCGAGTTTCAATAAAGCACAAGTGAAAAGTGGGGCACGGATAATGCAGAAAGTGACACAAGACACAACAAGCCAAATTTTTTGGGTCGATTTGGAGGAAAACCACAAAACGAAAGTGGTTTATAAGCTCGATGGGCAAGAGATGCATATCATTTCAACGCTTATTCCTGAAGAAGTAAGAGGGAAGGGGTATGGCAAAGTGATGATGGAAGCTGTTTTACCAGAGATCGAAGCGCAAGGTTATCGCATTGTACCCGTTTGCCCATACGTGATTAAATACATGGCAACGCACCCTGAATGGGCACATTTACTCGCATAATGGAGCCAATGAATAATCCGCTTTATCAGAACATAGGTGACGAGCTAGCGCTTGGCACTTTAGAGCACATCGATGTGATTCAATCTTTATGGGGCGGTTATGGGGAGTTAGTTCGACTGACTTTTCCAGACCGTTCCGTTATCGTAAAACACGTCAAATTACCAAGACCGTCACAACATCCGAGAGGGTGGAATACAGACCGCTCGCATCAACGTAAACTGCATTCTTATCAAGTTGAAGTGAGTTGGTATCAGCACTTCAGCCAACCTGTTGATGAACGTTGTCGAATTCCACAAGGATTGAAGTGCTTTCAGAATGAAACAGAGTGGTTGATTGTGATGGAAGATCTGGCTCTGGCGGGTTATCCAAACGTCGTCAAAGACGCGACCAAAGTTCAGTTAAAAGCTTGCTTGACGTGGTTAGCCAACTTTCATGCGCGCCATATTGGGGTTCGCCATGATGAACTTTGGCAAACCGGAACCTACTGGCATTTGCAAACGCGACCGGATGAATTGGTTGCGTTACAAGATAATAGGCTCAAGCAACGCGCGGAGCGCATTGACCAAACGTTGCGTCAGGCTCGGTTTCAAACCTTAGTGCATGGTGATGCCAAGCTGGCAAACTTTTGTTTTAACGAACAAGGCTCAGCGGCGGCAGCGGTAGACTTCCAGTACGTGGGGCATGGCTGTGCGATGAAAGATGTTGCGTTGTTTATGAGCAGTGCAATCGAGCCGAGTCAGTGTACTGAGATGGAGTCTTGGGTGTTAGATAACTATTTTTCTGCGTTAACGAATGCGCTGAATCACTACCAGCCCGACCTTGATAACAACGTCGTCGAGCAAGAATGGCGACCATTGTTCGCACTTGCTTGGGCTGATTTTCAACGATTTGTGAAAGGATGGAGTCCAGAACACTGGAAAATTAATCCCTATACGGAATCACTCACCAAACGCGCACTCGATGAGCTCGATTTAGGTTCTCACCAGTAAATAAAAACTCCCAGGAAATTGCCGCGTTATACCCAAGCACCTTTAGGTTACTTGGGTATTGGTGCTTTGGGAGGTTTATCGTTAGTGTTGGTTAGTTTTTCGGTTTTTTGATGCGAGCCATACTGTAAGTATTTATAAACTCACCATCACGAAAAGATGCATCGACAAACTCGCCTTCTATCTCGAAGCCATGTTTTTTGTACAAGCCAATGGCTGCCTCATTGTCTGAGTTTACTTCAATATGTATGCGTCTTACATTCAACCAATTATCCGCCAACTCGGTGACCGTGCTGATCAATGCGCTGCCAACCCCTAAACCGTGGTACTTATCATGAACACCAATACCAAATGATGCGGTATGTGATGTTCTTGGACGCTGTGAGTGATGAAAGCCTATATTTCCGACTACTTTGCCATCGATCTCTGCGACATAGCTATACACACCTGCTGGTATCTTCGATAACCGTTCGACCCACATAGCGATAGATGGCTTAGGGAGTTGCAGGGTTTCACGTTGTGCTTTTGGTTGTGAATAAATTTCGACTAGCGCAGCAGCGTCTTCAACAGTGGTTGGACGAACGATAATTTCCATGCTTCTCTCCTTTGTAGTTTTTTGGAATTAACTTCAATCTAACGAGAGAATTCTGTTTTGAATAGCATTTTTTGAACTTTATAGGCTAAACCGCTTTTAATTTAGTGGGTTATCGAGTGCTTATTTCAACTTTTTATAGTGAATTATCATTGAAAACACCAATGAGAGTGATTTTGTGTTGAATTTTTATACTAAAGAACTTCACCTTTATGGGGAATAATGGTGAAGTTGCATACCCAAGTAACCTTGAGATGCTTGGTTCCGCGAGAATGACTTGGTTTGTAGATGCGGCGACGATTTAAAGGTCTAGTGGGTCTAAATCAAGAATCAACAACAAAGTATATAAGCCAAGGCCCTTACTATTTGCAAAGAGTGCCCTTAGGGAGGGGGTCATTGACTCGATCTCTGCTTCAAACAACTTGGAAAGAGCTCGCCGTTCCAAGTTGTTTTCCTTGACCTCGAATCAATGACAACGCTCTGAGTCCAGCATCTTGAAGTTGCTTGGGTATATTGATCGAAATAAAGCCATTTCACCAAAATGTGAACTGGGTATCTGCAACGAGTTGATTTTAATCAAGACAGGTTGGAGTTACCTCTTATGGGGTATGGGGAGACCGCCTTTTTAACGCTATTTATGCTTAACTTATTTAAGAGCAATTAGAGCGTAGTTGAGGAATATAATAATGAAATCCTCTCAATCAAAAGTCTCGCAAAGTCGGCGACGATTCCTGCGTGACACCGCACGCACTGCGGCTGGTGTTGGTGCTGCGGCTTGTGTTCTTGGCTTGCAGTCAATGCAAAGCCAAGCGCGAGAAACTAAAGGCGTACCGATTCGACCTCCTGGCGCGTTACCTGAAGGTGAATTTGAATCGGCTTGCATCCGTTGCGGGTTGTGCGTTCAAGCATGCCCTTACGACACGTTAAAGCTTGCTAGTTTACTGTCTCCTGTCGCAACTGGTTCTCCTTACTTCACTGCGCGTGATATTCCATGCGAAATGTGCGAAGACATCCCTTGCGTCGTCGCTTGCCCAAGCGGGGCGTTAGACCATGATTTAACGGACATTGACGATGCAAGAATGGGAACGGCTGTGCTTATTGACCATGAAACCTGCCTCAACTGGCAAGGTTTGCGCTGTGATGTTTGCTACCGCGTATGCCCGCTGATTGATGAAGCGATAACGCTAGAAAACATCCGAAATGATCGAACGGGTTATCACGCTAAATTGATTCCAACGGTTAATTCTGATGTGTGCACTGGTTGTGGTAAGTGTGAGCAAGCATGTGTGCTAGATGTTGCGGCGATTAAAGTTGTTCCAACAGATTTAGCCAAGGGCAAAGTTGGTAGTCACTACAATTTTGGCTGGCAAGAAATCGACAAGCCGCTCGAAAACGTATTGCCTGAAGAAACACCTGTGCCTAGTGGTGCTCTAGAGTCGCTTAAAGGAGGTCAGTGATGGCCAAGAATTTAGCGCAAGATGCTGGCAAAGAAGCTGTCGAGAAGCTTGGCTGGTGGCAAGCGCATCGTTTTCTTATTGTTCGCCGATTGTGCCAATTGACGATCATTGCTCTGTTTATGGCCGGTCCCACATGGGGCATTCTGCAAGGTAACTTATCTTCGAGTATGTTGCTTAACAAAGTGCCGTTAAGCGATCCTCTGATTGTTCTCCAATCGCTGGCGACAGGTCATATCCCAGAGTTTAATGCTCTGCTAGGGGTTGTGATTGTCTTAGTTTTTTACGCGATTCTTGCCCCGAGAGCGTTTTGTGCTTGGGTGTGCCCTTTGAACATTGTCACAGACTTTGCGGCGTGGTTGCGCAGAAAGCTTAACCTTAAAGCGAGCTACCGTTGGTCGCCGAACATCCGTTATTGGTTGATCCCTGCTCTAATGCTTGGCAGTGCGATATCAGGTTCTGTGCTTTGGACATGGTTGGACCCCGTCGCCGCCCTTCATCGAGGCTTAGTCTTTGGCATGGGTGCTGGATGGGTATTGATACTACTTGTGTTTGTGCTGGATTTACTCTTGGTTGAGCATGGTTGGTGTGGTCACTTGTGCCCTCTGGGAGCAATGTATGGCGTAATTGGTAGTAAGAGTTTGTTGCGAGTGACGGCTGTTCGTCGAGAAGGTTGTACCAAATGCATGGACTGTTTTTATGTATGTCCTGAACCAGATATTTTGCGCCAACCCCTCAAAGAAGGTGACCGACGAGTCATGGATCAAACTTGTATGAGTTGCGGTCGATGCTTAGATGTGTGCCCTGAAAAAGTGTTTGAATTCCAAAACCGACTCAAGGTGAAGAACATTGATTAGTGGTCCAGTTAAGCTGACGCTAGGAAAGATGGACCACTAAAAGAAGTGAAATCACTCTGGATTCTGGAGTGATTTCAGACGTGTTTTTTCAATATTGATGATACCAGGATTACCGACACGCACCGTTTGCAACAGATGCTTAATCCACATTGGTAGCGATGGTGAGAGACGATAATGAATCCAAAGCCCATGGCGTGTGTCTTTTAAAAACGTGGTATCACGCAGTAATGCCAAGTGGCGAGATACCTTTGGTTGGCTCTCATTTAGTGCGTTTTTAAGATCAGTCACCGTCAGATCTTGCTCATCTTCCAGCAACATCAAAATTTTCAGACGCAAGGGATCGCTCATCAGTTTGAAGAAACTGCTTGGGTCCACATGACTGGTGTTTTCTTCGCTATTTAACAACAAAAACAAGCTAATACGTTCGACCAACTCTTTTGCCGTATTCTGGAATGGTTGAATACCATCAAGCGGTTTTGGGTCGGTAAGATTCCAGTGCAGCTGGTCGATATCTTGTTCGAAGATGACACATTCGTCTTTTGCGTTATCGCACAGTGTGATAACGAAGTCGTAGTGATTGTCTTCGACTTCTGCGTAATCTTTTGAGCGTAAACCTTTGCCACTCATTCCATGGCTTTGTAATACCTCAAATACTCTTTCATCGACCTCACTAGGATGAAGACCTGCGCTGTCCGCATGAAACAACTCCCCCGCCATGTGATTGAAAATTGCCTCGGCAAGTTGCGAGCGCGCGGAGTTACCTGTGCAAAGGAACAAAACTTGTTTTTTCATCATATCAAATTAGGAATTGCAGAGACTTACGTCAAAATGAACGTTGATTGGCACAGTATAACCCTGCCGGTGTGTAACAAGAAGCACGTATCTTTCCTTTATCTCATCACCTATCTCTTCATCACGATGTTGCGGTTCAATGTTGGTGTCTAGAAATACGGAATAATTTTGTAAAATATACTTTAAAAATAGTCACATAAAATCGTTTGATAAACGAGGAGATGAATCTGCTTCTTAAGCTAACACGATGAAATAAAAAAGAAAGCCAAGCAAACAAGGAAATAATAATGATATTGCGAATTTGTTACATTTGGCGGTATGATGGCGGCTTCATATTCTAAGGACACATCATGAGCACGTCACCGAAAAGCTGGAGAACACCACAAAACTTTCTTCTGCTGATTTCCATTATCGTTCCTATCGCCTTCTCGACTTGGATGGCGCTGTTAAATAACTTTGTCATTGAAAAAGCTAACTTTGATGGCGCAGATATCGGGTTACTACAGAGCGTGCGAGAGATCCCTGGCTTTCTAGCCTTTACCGTCGTATTTGTATTGCTGTTTATTCGTGAGCAGCGCTTTATGTTGGTGTCGTTGGCAATGCTGACGTTAGGGACGGCAATAACAGGTTACTTCCCATCTTTATTTGGACTTCTTTTTACAACTCTGTTGATGTCGACGGGCTTCCACTATTTTGAAACATTAAAGCAATCTTTGTCGCTGCAGTGGCTTTCTAAAGAAGAGGCGCCAGAGATGCTGGGTAAATTCATCTCGGTTGGTGCGTTGGCTTCACTCTTTACTTACGGTGCGATTTGGGTGCTGTTAGAGCAACTTAAGTTCGATTTCAAAACCGTTTACTTACTTGCTGGGGGGATTGGTTTTGTCTTGATTATCGTGATGGCGTTTGCTTTCCCTGAGTTTAAAACCGAAGTACCACAAAATAAGAAGCTGGTTTTACGTAAGCGTTACTGGTTGTATTACGCTCTGACTTTTATGAGCGGGGCGCGTCGCCAAATTTTCACCGTATTTGCTGGCTTTTTGATGGTAGAGAAGTTCGGTTATTCGGCTGCGGACATTACGTTACTTTTCCTTATTAACTACGTCTTTAACTTTTTGTTTGCTAAACGTATTGGACGTTTTATCGGCGCTGTTGGTGAGCGTAAGGCTTTGATGTTCGAATACGTTGGTTTGATTTTTGTTTTTGTTGGCTATGGTTTGGTTCAAACAGCGGAATGGGCAGCTGCGCTTTACGTTATTGATCATCTGTTCTTCGCGTTAGCATTGGCGATCAAAACGTATTTTCAAAAGATTGCCGATCCTGCCGATATGGCTTCAACTGCCGGCGTGGCGTTTACGATTAACCACATTGCAGCTGTCGTCATCCCAGTTACTTTCGGGGTGATTTGGTTGGTATCGCCATCAAGCGTATTTTATATAGGCGCAGGCATGGCGGTGGTGAGCCTGTTGCTTTCGTTGAACATCCCAGCCAAGCCGCAAGAGGGTAATGAAACACGCGTGTTGAGATGGAACTGAGTTAGTGCTCACTTCTCAATAAATGAGATGTTAGATACAAAAATGGGATGCTGCGGCATCCCATTTTTTATTGTTAGTGTTGCGGTATTACAGCGGATACCAGAACAGTTGAGCGTCTAATACTCGTTTAGCGATTGCTGCCGCAACAATAACAGCGATGCCCGCCATATACAGCATGTCTGCTTTAGTTAGCGGTTTTAAGCTATACCAAGTGCGAGATGAGTGACGACCAAAACCACGTAATGTCATTGCATTGGAGATTTGGTCTGCGCGATCTAGGCTAGAGAAAATCAACGGCCCCAGAATCTTGGCGACATTCTTCATTCGAGTAAACAACGGTGCTTTCTTACTAAGTTCTACGCCACGAGCTTGTTGTGCATGCATGATATTTACAAAGTCTTTCTTCACCTCAGGTAAGTATCGTAAGGTCAAACTGACGGCATAAGCGATTTTGTAAGGCACTCCCAAACGGTTCAAACTTGCCGCAAACTCAGTAGGATGTGTCGTAAACACAAACACCAAAGCGATAGGGAACATACTGAAGTATTTCAGCGTTACCGTTACAAGGTAAAACAAGGTTTCCTGAGTCAGGGAGTAGTTACCTGGCAATGAGAATAAAACGGTCGTTGACCCCATGTACTCAGTGCCTTGTTGTGGGGCTAATGCAAACATAAACAATGCGTTGATAAGCAATACACTACCTGTACCAATTAACAATGGCTTGTATACGTGGAATGGCACCTTAGTCATTTTGAGCAGGGCAAGACCGACAATGATCAATAATGCGATGATGCGTAAATCGAATGTCGTCAGCACTACTGTCACCCAAGCGATAAACATCAAGAACTTAGTGATGCCGTTCAGCTTGTGCAGTGGCGACTGTGTATCAATATAGTTGATACCAAACTTCATTTTGTTGTCTTTCATGCCACTACTTTCTCAACGTTTTCTCGTGCTTGAACGGTAATCTCAGCTTCGGTTTTGTTTGCTCGCCTCGCTTTCTCTACATCGATAAAGTGCTGCATAAAGCCGTTCGTATTCTCAATATTCAACTTAGTTGCGAGTTCATACAAACTGGTGGTCGTTAAGTTTGCTTGATCTAACAGTGCAGGGTCACTGAAAACTGCCGTCATCGGCGCGTCAGCAATGAGTTTGCTGTCGGCAATCACGATGGAACGAGTGGTGTACTCCAAGACTAAATGCATGTCATGAGAGATTATCATCACGGTGATGCCGAGTTCTCTGTTGAGTTTCTCGATAAAGCTCAGCATCGATGTGTAGTTGCGGTAATCTTGACCAGCTGTAGGCTCATCAAGAATCAATAGCTCAGGTTCTAGCACCAAAATAGAAGCAATGGTTACGCGTTTTTTCTGACCGTAGCTAAGAGCTTCAATTGGCCAATGACGGTATTTACTGAGACCGCATAACTCTAAGACTTCGAGTACTTTCGCTTCGACTTGTTTTTCTTCAACACCACGGTTGCGAAGACCAAATGCCACTTCATCAAAAATCATGTGATGTGAAATCATATGATTTGGGTTTTGCATGACTACGCCAACCTTTTGGCTGCGTTCGAAGATGGAGAGTTCACTAAGGTCTTGACCATTTAGCGACATCGAGCCTTGATCAGCTTCGATAACGCCCATCACCAACTTTGTTATCGTAGATTTACCAGAACCATTTTTTCCCAAAACAGAAACGAACTCGCCACGTTTAACATCAAAGCTGACGTTTTCGAGGGCATTTTTCTCGCCGTCATAAGAATAGGTTAAGTTACGCACTTCTAGCAGTGAGTCGAGTGGGGCGGCTATTGAAGTCTCTTGTGAAGTGTTAAACCAAGAGTCGACAGCTGCTTGGTACTGAGCCAGTGGCAACGTATCTAGGCTTGATGGTTTCGCGTCACCTTCAATCGCGCAGCCCGCTTCTTTCAATGCAGAAAGATACAGAGGTTCACGAATGCCATATTCTTCCAGCAATGGGGACGCCAAAATTGCATCAGGTGTTGTATCGGCGATGATCTCACCACTTTCCATCAAAATAACGCGATCGACAGAACGGTGCAGCACATCCTCAAGACGATGCTCGATAATGATGATGGTTTTCCCTGTTTCACGGTGCAAGTCATCGATGATTTCAATGGTCTTTTTACCGGTTTTCGGGTCGAGTGCCGCTAGAGGCTCGTCAAACAGTAGGATATCGACATCGTCCACCAAAATACCAGCCAAAGAAACACGCTGCTTCTGACCACCAGATAGATCATGAGGGGAGCGGTTTAGCATTTGTTCTAGGTCGACCATTTTCGCCGTTGCTTTGACTAACGGGTACATGTCGATGTTAGAAGTGAGCTGGTTTTCTAGTGCAAACGCGATGTCTTCGCCGATGCTTAACCCAACAAATTGGCTATCTGTATCTTGTAAAACGGTGCCAACTTGCTCGGTGTATTGGTGCATGTCAAAAGGGGTTGTGTCTTGACCATTGATGGTCAGTTTGCCACTGTTCTCCCCTTTGATTGCGTGTGGGATTAGTCCGTTAAGACATTGGCCAAGGGTAGATTTACCACTACCACTTGGACCGATAATGACGATTTTCTCTCCTTTCTCTATCCTTAGATTGATATTTTTTAGCGTCGGTTTGTCCAGCGACTCATATCTAAAAGAGAAGTTAGAAAATTCGATTGTCATTCGACATTAAGCCTCTGTTAAGTTGCGGCTTTGCTTGTTACGTTTTGCGACAGACTTAAGAATGAAGAAGCCCACAATAGCAATAAGAATGGTGTTACCAGCTGCAATGATAGATAGCTGAGTAAATACCTTAGTGAACGGTTCTGCGTACAAGATGGTGTCTAGGAAGGCTGAGCAACCGTAACCAAATACGTTACCCAATAGAGCAAGTACCACGAACAACACAAAGTCTTTCATATTGAAATCACCTTTCTCCAAGCGGTTGCGCGTCAGAGAAGGGAAAAGACCGATAATTAAACCGACAATACCTGAACCAAGTACCCAAGTAAGCCATACCCCCCAACCTGCGAACAGGTCAGTGACCCAGTGGCCAATAAATCCAACCAAGAAGCCCACAAGAGGACCGAATAGTACTGAGAACAATGCTAATACCGCCATTGCTGGTTTTAGCGTCGTGTTTGCAAATACTGGAATACCGAACATTGGCAGACCACCGATGCCGTACAATGCAGCACCGATTGCAATAACCACAACGGTTTTAGCGGAAAGATTCATAGATAACCTCAGTTCAATTGTCGATTTTAAAGAACGTTCACTTGCTTTTTTGTATAGCGCTGATTGTGTAACAAAGTTAAGAAACAACCAAGCTGCTTATTGTTTGCTCTGTTTTTCTTCAAGAAATGTGTGATTGGATTCACGCACTCTATTGACTGGCTTAGTTTTTCAGCAAGCATCAAAAATAAGGCGCGCATTATACAGAATATTGATAAAAGTGGGAATGCTATCTGTCTGGATGGCTAGAATGAAATCAGGGGCTAACTGTCAGCCCCTGATTACACTTGTTAATGCGATTTTTATCGATAAATTAATGGTCTAAGTATAGGTAGTTTTGCCAGCTCTTCATTCGAATGAGAACCTTACGCATGATGGAGACATGAGTGAAGCTGTCAGAATAAACGGCAACCTCTACCGCCGTACCCATAGGCAGGTGATATTCAGCAAGGTCATCGGTAATTTTCAGCGTCACGAATACACGACCGCTGGTACGCAATGCCTCTGTACCAAGCAGGGAGCCACGAGCTTGGAATTGGCTTTCGCCGATGGCTGGCAATACATCAACAACCTCACCTTTAAAGACTTTGCCTGGTAGCGCGCGGAACATAAATTCCGCTTCAAATCCCGGTTCTAAACGCTGTAGTGAGTTTTGGCGAAACGCAGCGGTATAGAGTTTATCTTCGGTATGAACAAAGGTCATCACTGGAGCAAGAGGCAATGGTACTGCCATAACACCAGGACGCAGTGCGAGCTGGGTAACATAGCCATCAGTAGGAGCTGTAACGACGGTCTGTTCTAGGTTGAACTCTGCTTGGCGAAGTTCTGCAAGCAATGAAGCGACTTGGGTGTTTTCACCACCCACTTCAGAATCCAGCGCGATTTGCGCTTGTTGTTGCTTAGATTGTGCGACTTCCAATGCGGCTTGTGCGGCTTTGTATGCTTGGCGTCGAGTATCCAATTGCTGCTCAGTGAATGCTCCGCGATCAAAACCGCGTTGATAACGGTCAAATTCTCGCTGTGCTTTGTCACGCTCGGCAAGCGCTTTGATAACCGCTGCTTCCGCTTCTTGCACGCCAGACTCAAGCCCAAGTGCACCTTGGCTTGCCTCTTTCACTTTTGCACGTAACTTATCGACTTCTGCTTGGAATGGAATCGGGTCGATACGGAAAAGAACGTCGCCTTTTTGTAGAGGTTGGTTTGGTTGTACAGGTACTTCAATGACGCGCCCACGAACGCCTGACACCACCGGTGTGGTAGAGAATACTTGATTACCAATTTGTGTGAACGGGTGGTTATAGTTCATCAACAAGATTAGTGTGCCGACCAATACAACGCCGCCAAGCACTGCGGTTGGCACTGTCCATTTGTTAAGTGGAATGTTAAAGATTTTGAAAATGGCGATACATAATGCGGCGTAAGTCAGAACCAGTAGTAAATCCATTATTGCTCCTCCTTACCTTGTTCTTTTTGTGCAGGAACACTTTGTGCAGGTTTTTGACCTTTGAGTGTTGAGACTTCTTTTTTCAATTCATTGACTTCGTCAATTAGCTCTTCGAGGCGATGATGGATATCATGCGTTTCTTGCTCAAGTTGTTTGAAACCCCATCCGCGTTCTTTGCGCCATAAGGTTGCCCAGATCCACAGAAATGGCCAAAGAGCATGAAGTGTGAAAAGACTGACCCAGCCTGCATAGTGAATGGCGTCTTGATGAGGGTGTTCACGTTCCTTCGCTATTTCATAAGGAATATCGTGAATGACAATGATCCCGTAGAAGATAACCAGAGCAACGAAAATGAGTAACCCAAGTGCAAAATAGTCTAGAAACATCTTACTTCCCTGTGCTTGTTGCTAAATAGAAAAACTTACGTAAATTAACTGTTTAAGTATTTGATAGAACAATAGGTGGATCAAGTAATTTATAATTTGATACACAGTTATTGAGAGATACGGCATGGAATACTAAGGAGTGAGTAGTGCATTATTCTGGTGAACTTGCCGCGATAAGTGCAGCCATCGTTTGGGCGGTTGCGACTTGGATTTACAGCCAATTCAGCCACCGATTTTCAGCAATGCAGTTGAACATAGTAAAAGGTGTGATCGCCTCAATGATGATGGTGGTTGTTATTCCTTTTCTACCTCAAGGTATACCTGCGTACATTGAGCCGTTACATCTCGCGGTGTTGGCAATTTCTGGTGTGATTGGTATTGCTGTTGGTGACAGTGCCTATTTTGCTGCATTAAAGCGCATTGGTCCGAACAAAACATTACTCTTAGAATCCCTTGCACCGCCTTTATCCGGCGTGCTTGCCATGGTTTTTCTTGGGTCTGAACTCACACTACAAAGTTGGCTGGGCGTGGTAGTGGCCACGGTTGCGGTTACGTTTGTGGTATTTCAACCATCAACCTCGGGAGCGGCAACAAACTGGAGCGGTATCGGATTTGGGTTACTCGCGAGTGTGTGCCAAGCCTCAGGTGTGGTGATCTCTCACTATGCGTTGGTTGCGGGCGATCTTCCACCGCTACTCGGTGCTCTCATTCGTCTTAGTGTTGGCGTGTTGGCAGTGTGTTTGGTGGTGAAAATTGTCGAACCGGCGCCGTTTAGCAGCATTAAACAGCACCTAAAAGCAATGGGCAACAAAGCGCTAGTTTGGCTGTTGTTGGCAATTTTCGTGGGGACATTTCTGGCATTATGGCTACAACAAATCGCGTTGAAATACGCTAACCCCGCCATTGCTCAGACGTTAATTGCAACCAGCCCACTGTTTATTTTGGTGATTTATGCTCTGCGAGGAGAAAAGGTCGGCGTGAAGAGTATGCTTGGTACATTAGTCGCACTTGGCGGTATTTCTTTGTTTTTTCTTTAAGCTTGTCATTCGGCTTATCAAAACGCCCCAGTTGTTGCTGGGGCGTTTTTTATAGTTCAGTGCAGACTTGGTTTCGACCATTGGCTTTGGCGCGGTATAGGGCTTTGTCGGCGCGATAGAAGGTACGTTGCGTATTCTCTCCCTCCCGATGCAAAGTAATGCCTATCGACACGGTCAGACCTCGTTCACCAAGAATCTCATGCCACCCAAATTGGTAAATACGTTCTCGGTAGTTTTCTGCGTGCATTTCTGCTTTGTTCACTTCGGTGTTCTCTAAAATGACCAAGAACTCTTCTCCACCGAAGCGCACACACGATGAACCGCGGAACTTGAAGTAACCTGAGAGTTCTTTCGACACATTGACGATCGCCTTGTCACCAACAAGGTGGCTGAGTTCGTCATTAATCGATTTGAAGTGGTCAATGTCGATCACCATAAGTGCAAATGGCGTGTCGTGCAGCAGCAGATCTTTTAGTTTCACTTCCAACCAACGTCGGTTATGTAAAGAAGTCAGCGGATCGGTGAATACATCTTGTTGAAGCTGAGCTACGGTATTTTTGTGTTGCTTGGTGGTCTCTTTGAGTTCTTTGTTTTCAATCTCAGACAGAATGAGTTTTAGTTGCAGCTCAAAGCGAGTGAGGCGGCGCAACTGTGCTGGTCCCAACTCACTAATCGGAATATGTTTGACTAAGTCAGACTCAACTCGAAAAGCTTTCTTCTCGTAGTTTAACGCTTCTTTGAACAAGCCTTGCGACGCGCATACTTGGCTCATTGCATTGTAGAATCTGTTCGCAATAAGTGGTGAGGAGTGCTCATTAATGCGTTTGCCCGTTGATGCCAGCAGCAAGTTCGCTAAAGATTGATGACCGACCTCATTTAAGCAGTAAGCCGTTTCAATTTTTACCATGGTTGAGAGCCAGTAAGTATGTTGCTTGCCTGTCGCATACTGGATTTGCGAAATCGCAAGTAAGGCTTGTTCATATTCCTTTTGGAGACGAGATAACTTTGCGCGATATAAATGAATTTGCCCAGTTAAGTTCTTATCACTTACTAGGATACTCAGTTCTTCGCATTCACTTAGTAGCTCGGTTGCTGCGCCGATGCGTTGCAGGCTGATGTAGCACGCTAGCATGTAGAGTTTGTAACGCAGTCTTAGTGAACGGCTACCGATTGCATGGTCAATCGCGTCGATTTTCTGGTAATAACGTAGGGCACGATTATGATCCCCATACGCATCACAAAGATTGCCCATACCAATGATGGCGAGAACATATTCATCGATATAGCCGTACTCAACGGCGATGTTGGTTGAGGCGATGTATTCGGTCAGTGCTGCGTTATAGTCCCCTTTTTCTACCAAGCGATCACTTAAACTCGCTTTTACCGATAGGATATCTTCTACATCCTCTGGGAGTTTTAGTAGATCAAGCGCGAGACGTAGCTCTTCAATACTCTCGGTTAACTGTTTAATCTTGCTACGATATTCAGCACTAATGATGTAGCAATGCGCTTTTTCTTTGTTGGTCGAGGCGATATGAAGGCGAATGTGCTCCCACAGAATCAATGCCTCTTCACCGGCGACAGAAGAGGGATCCATTCCCGCATCAGTGACCTTACTAAGCAGTTGTTCCATTCTTCAATACCTCAATATGGCTTTCTTCCAATTGCTCTAAGGTGAACGGGAAGGTTAGGATGTCCTGTAGATAAAGTGTCGGTTTTGGACCATCAAGACCACGACGCTTCCAAGGATAGATGTCTAACATCGAACACACGGTTTGATACAAATCTTCTGCCGCTTGGTCTTTTTCTGCGATAAGCATGGCTAAGCGATCGCTGCTTAGGCGGGAAATTAAATCACTGGAAGTGGTCAATGAGTGAACCAGCTCGGTACAAATATCGAGAAATGCGGGCTCAGCGTGGCGGATCATGATGATCGCATGATTAGAGCGTTTTAATTCGGTCTTAAATAGAACCAGTTGTTCCCACCAGTAAGTTTCTGATACTACATTTGAGAACTGCTTTTCTGGGTCATATTCATGTTGAGCACGGATACGATTGATGAGCTTGCGTGCTCGCTGTTCTAACTGGCGTTTTGAGCCTCGTGCTTTGTCCATGCTGACTCGATGCGTTTGCTCTTTCAGCATTTTGAGTGCGTGTTTGCGGTATTTCTGAAACGCTTGGAAAGCACCTTGATAGTCACCTTGCTCTTCCGCTACGCGCGATTGTTGGAAACAAATTTGACTGAGCAATTCGCCGTTATCAAACGCGAGGGCGGATTGTTCTGCTGATTGCAGTAGCTCAGATGCACTTTCGGTATTTTTACGCAGTAATTCGAGTCTTGCTCGGCTGATGAAAGAATGCGCTTTCATCCACGTAAGATCTTGTTCAATTGCGAGCTGGTGGGCTTTTTGAGTAGCTTCTTCCGCTGCGTCTAAACGTTCTAAACCCAGTAGAGCGAGACCTTTGAAATCCCAGATTTCTGCGTGCCAAGTGCTGTCTTCGTGATCTCGAAGTACTTCGGTTGCACCGTCGAGCACTGTTAGCATTTCGACAAAGTTATTCAGCAAGTAGTAATCCCAAGCAAGCAGGATTCTGGCTTTCCCTTCTAGCCAAGCTATGCGAACGTTGTTTGCCACTTTTACCGCGAGCTCATGGGTTGAGGCGGCAAGTTTGTGTTCATTGGTGATTCGCCAAACATTACCAAGACCAATCAAAGCTTCGATTTGAATCTCGATATCGTCGACTAGCGCAGACTGCTCTAGAGCATTAATCCAGTATTGCTGAGCAGAGTAGTACTTAGCTTGTCCCCAGTATTGTAGGGCAAATAAGTGAAGTATTTCAGGTAAGTGGTCGTCAGTGTCGAGTTGAATTTGAAGGTTATAGGCGTCTTTAACCAGCTTTAAGCCGTGTCGATAATCCATGCTACACCAGCAGGCATGGGACATAACAATAAGCGCACGAATCTCACCGTCAACAAACAAAATTTGTTCTGCGCGTATCCGGCATTGTTCTGCAATTCGAAATGCGCGCTCAGGATCAGTTTTTATCTGACCTTCAAGCGCAGTTAGCTCAGTTTCGAGCTGAATTTGGCTTTTATCCAACGTTCACATCCATGACTATAGAACTGGAATTTACACCTAAAAACAAGTGGTTAGATGCGTTTATCATTTCGGTGTGGAAAATCGCCACACCAATAAGGGATCGGATACTGTAATGTATACCGTGTTCAGCGCTTACTTACCACTTCTAAATGAGTAAACTGTTAAATAGTCATGACAACAATTGTTTGATCGTTAGTGGTGCGTCGGTGACTTTCAGTCTCTGAGCGGCAGTGAGTCCTTGCTTATCCTGATAGCACAAATTATGCCAAGCTCTGAATATATCTAAAAGAGGCAATATACCAGCAGGTCTTAATTTGCGACGTGGCTCGTTGATGAAGCTCTCAAACAGCAGTTGGAAACGGTTTTGATAGAATTGGATGTGGCGAGTTGTTGCTACATTGAACCAAGCTTCAGGTTCATTTTTATCACCAGCTAGATAACAAATACCTTTGTTACATTCGTATTGACTAGAAATCGCCCAGCGATCTCGCCACCAACTCATATAAGCGATATCTACCTTACCAAACGGGGCATTCATATCCCAAATTGCGTCTTCTTCTACGTACATAAGATCGACGTTTTTCTCTTGAATACGAGACAAACAGACGCTCAACGCCGCTGAGCGGAGCAGGGGATCTTGTGGCATGTAGATCGATACGCGCTTCTCTGGGCAACACATATCTAATACATGAAGATAGTGTGCGTACGAGGTATAAGGTGGACGAATTAAGGCACCTTTAGACGGATAGTGGAAAACAGAGAGATTTCCCATTGGATCTTCGACGTTACCACGGGCCAAAATCGTTTGGTATTTCTGATCGATGCGCTCACGCAGCTTTTTTGATGGCTCTGGTGGTGGTTCACTTGCTTCAGCGGTGTATTCTTGTGATACAAAGCGAGAAACTTCATCGTATGGATTGTGATCCAAGGACGCCACTGGCTCATCATCAGATGAATAGTTCACATGCTGACAAAGAATGTAGCCCGAATGTGCCTCACCAGAAGCAATCCAATACACGCCATTATTACTATGGGGTTGCAATGCAACGTAGCTAGAAGCGAGCTCATAATGCTGCGCGTGGTTTACCCAGCGTGCATCAATGGTTGCAAGCTTACGGCGGCAACGACTAGCAATGTGATCAACATGATCGTAAAAGGTTTTTGGATTGATGCTCAGTTTACGGCAGATTTCTCGGACGGAATATCCCGTGAACAGCAAGCCCATCAAGTTCTCTTGAAATTGAAGCTTTTTGTTGGCACCAGACCATTTATCGACAAAAGTACTTTGACACACTTTACAGCGGTAACGTTGGCGATCGCCACTGTAACCAAAAGCGTGATAGAGGTGTTTATGAGTATGGACAGAAAGTCCGAAGTTGTCGCAGTCATCATTGCGACAAGCAGGTAGTCCATCACTGTGGACGTGTCTCAAACGATGAAGTTCGTTGACCACATCGCGGTTGTTAAGTAAGGGGGGGAAAGCTCCACATTCACGGCACACCATCGCCGGACGTTTAGGGTTAGCATGCTGCAAGACGTAACGCTTTGCATCACTCAATCCAAAGTTGTCACACGCCAATGTTTTACAAAAGTTGAGTTGTAACCCATCTGCGTCCTTTGGCAGTTCGCCGTTAGACACAATCGCCCCCTCGGGATAATTCAGGCAGCCGGTCAGGCTCCGGCTGCAAATTACTACTTAAGTATTTCTTAGATGTTGATTGCTGTTTCTAGAGCAACTTTCATCATGTCGTTGAACGACTTTTGACGCTCTTCAGAGCTTAGTTTTTCACCACGGATGATGTGATCAGAAACTGTCAGGATAGTTAGAGCTTTCGCGCCTAGGTCTGCAGCTACGCCGTAGATACCTGCCGCTTCCATATCTACACCTAGGATGCCTAGTTTTTCCATCTTCTCAAAGATGTCAGCTTCTGGTGTGTAGAATAGGTCTGCAGAGAATACGTTACCTACTTTAACTGGTACTTCTTGAGCACGCGCTTGGTTAACCGCTTCTTCTAGAAGACCGTAATCAGCGATTGCTGCGAAATCGTGGTTGTTGAAACGGATACGGTTAACTTTAGAGTCTGTAGAAGCACCCATACCGATAACAACGTCCATTAGTTTCACGTCGTCACGTACTGCACCACAGCTACCTACGCGGATAACGTTTTTCACGCCGTATTCAGCGATTAGCTCGTGTACGTAGATACAGCAAGATGGGATACCCATACCGTGACCCATAACAGACACTTTCTTACCTTTGTATGTGCCAGTAAAGCCGAACATGTTGCGAACGTCACAAACTTGTTTCACATCTTCTAGAAAAGTTTCTGCGATGTATTTTGCACGCAACGGGTCGCCTGGCATTAGTACTGTTTCAGCGAAATCACCTGGTTGTGCGTTGATGTGTGGGGTTGCCATAAGTGCTCTCCAAAGTTTTGTTCAGGTAAAACGCATCAATTATAGAATGCTATTACCAATTCTGTTGAACTTGTTCGTTTTCGTTGAGGCAATAATATCGGGACGGGGTAAGGGGGCATGAGAGTTGAGTCACAAAATGGTCGGTTTTATTGTTTAAATAATCTGTTGATAACTAAATCTGTTGAAAGCAAAAAGGCAATCGATTTGCTTTTGAGCAGTTTGTCGATTGCGCGCACAAAATCTCGTCTTTCAGCACAAAATTTTTTCTTAAAAGTTTCTGATCGATATTCGAAGAGAGTGAGTAAAACGATTAAATTGTACAATTTATTTTCTTGTACAATGTAATCTGACTTGCTATAAGTTATACAACAAAACATTTTGTATAGGACGCTTCGTTATGGAATCTTCAATCAAAGTTGGTATCAGTTCTTGTGTACTAGGCGAACGAGTTCGTTTCGATTCGGGACATAAAATCAGTAACTTCGTAACGAAAGAGCTCGACGGCTACTTTAGCTTTGTTCCCGTATGTCCAGAAGTCGGTGTTGGTATGTCTGTTCCCCGCCCTACCATTCGTTTGGTAAGCAATGAGGAGCGAATCGCGCTGGTAGAAACGAAAAATCCAGAAAACGACCACACTGACAACATGCTTGCGTACTCAGAAAATAAAGTGAACGAATTAGAGGGTGAAGAGCTGTGTGGTTACATCGTCTGTGCGAAGTCACCAACGTGTGGTATGGAGCGAGTGAAGGTATACAGCAAAAATAGTGCGGCGAAAGAAGGTATTGGTTTGTATACCAGAACATTAATGGAAAAAATGCCGTGGTTGCCTGTAGAAGAAGACGGTCGTCTAAACGATCCAGTTTTAAAAGAAAATTTCATTACGCGTGTTTACTGTTTGAATGACTTTTATGAGTCGATGGGCGGCGAGCCCACACGCGGCAAAATTATTGATTTTCACTCTCGCTATAAGCTGACTTTAATGGCGCACCATCCAGAGTCTTATCGTTCGCTGGGACGCTTGGTTGCAGATGTATCAAGTTACGAAATGGAACAGTTTTACAACGAATATCGTCTAGGTCTGATGAAAGCGTTACAGAATCGCGCCAGTCGAAAAAACAACACGAACGTCCTGATGCATTTGCAAGGCTATTTTAAACGCTCTTTAACCGCTAATGAAAAAGCGGAGCTGGCGACGGTAATCAGTGATTATCGTACGGGCTTGTTACCATTACTTGCCCCGTTAACGTTAATTAAGCACTATCTCAATACGTACCCCGACGCGTACTTACAGAAACAAAAATACTTAGAACCGTATCCACAGGAGATGAGACTTCGTTATGGATTGTAGCCAAGAAGAAAAACTATACGCAATTCGAGATGTATCAGAGTTAACGGGAGTAAAACCCGTTACTCTGCGCGCTTGGCAAAGACGCTATAACTTGATCCAACCACAAAGAACAGAGAAGGGTCACCGCCTGTATCGACAGCAGGATTTAGATACTATTCGTGAAATTCAAGGTTGGCTTGCAAAAGGCGTTGCGATTGGCAAAGTCAAAGGCTTGCTAGGTCAGGAATCAGATGTGGATTTAGTGACCGATATCCAACGACTAGAAGAAGTGGAGTCAATGCTCAAAGCGTTATCTGAACTCAATCGTGGCAAAACAGAAACGCTGTTATCGAATGTGCTAAAAGAGTACCCACTCAACATTGTCATTGAACAGCTGGTCAATCCTGTGTTTGAAGCGTTAGATTTGGTGAAAGTCTCGCTACGTTCTTTACAGCTTGGTTTGTTCCAAACTTGCTTGATTACTCGATTAGCCTTGGTTGTCGATTCGGAAAATAAGGCATCTTCCAAGGGAAAATGTTTGCTTTTGAGTTTTGAACAAGTTCGTGACTCAGAGAGCTGGATTCAGGCGGCAAAGCTGTGTGAACAGGGGTATCACATTACTCTGATTGATAAAGTCGAAGACATCTCGGGTTTAGTTGAGCATGATGTGATGTCACGTTACCAATACGTGCATTTCTTCTCGAATAAAGCGCTGCCTATCAAGCAAGTTGAAGCTTTGGCGACGTTATTAGAGCAAGCTCCGAAGCAAGTGCAGCTATCTGAAGTCATCGAAAAACTGCATTTCCCGCAATAAATCCATCCTCGTAAGGAGGCGACATGATTCTTGTATGGTTTCGACGTGACCTAAGAACGTTAGACCACACAGCACTTAAGGCTGCATTGGATACTGGGCTTCCGGTTGTTGCTTGTTTTGTTTCGACCCCTGAGCAGTGGCGAGAGCACCATATGGCACCGATGCAAGCTGATTTGATTGCTCGACGTTTATCTCACCTTAATGAAGAGCTCGCCAAACTCAACATCCCATTTTTATACAAAGAGGTGCCCGAGTTTGCCGATGTAACAGAGGTCATAAATGATTGGGCTACTTCTTTAAGCGCTCAACGTGTCATGGCGAACATCCATTACGAGGTTAATGAACAAGCACTAGATAGAGAGGTTTCTCACGCACTTTCAATTCGAGGCATTGCCTTTGATACTTTTCACGATAAGTGCGTTCATGCTCCGACTACCGTTTTAAATAAACAGGGGGAGTACTTTAAAGTATTCACCCCGTTTAAACGTGCTTGGTTGGCAAAGTTTCAAATGCCAGTTGTATCGAAACCTGAGCCGCAAGCCGAGCTGTCACCGTTTACCATCCAGCCGATTCAGCCAGATCGCTACCATGATGGTGTCGCATTCTCTTATCCTAGAGAATCTAGCAAGCGATGGTTCGCAGCAATCAGTGATATTGTTCAGCATTTGCGAGAATTTGCTCGAGACCGTAGTGATGCCTACCAAGCTGAAAGGGATATCCCTTCTGTTGATGGTACGAGTCAATTGTCTCCGTATTTGGCTATCGGCGCTCTGTCACCAAGGCAGTGCATCGCTAGGTTGTATACTGAAAGCCCTATGGTTGACCTATCAGATGGTAAAGCGACGTGGCTGAGCGAAATCATTTGGCGAGAATTTTATCAACACTTATTGGTATTCGAGCCAAAGTTGGTCAAGGGCAGAGGCTTCATTGCTTGGGAAGACAAGATTCAGTGGTCGTACGATGAGCAAGCCTTCGAGCGCTGGAAAGCAGGAAATACTGGGTACCCTATCGTGGATGCGGCAATGCGCCAACTTAATACAACAGGTTGGATGCACAATCGACTACGTATGATAGTGGCAAGCTTCTTAACCAAAGATCTTCATATCGATTGGCGGTGGGGTGAAGCTTATTTTATGAGTAAGCTGGTGGATGGAGACTTTGCCGCCAACAATGGTGGGTGGCAATGGTCGGCATCAACAGGGTGCGACGGGCAGCCTTACTTCCGCATATTCAATCCGATCAGCCAAGGCGAGAAATTTGACTCTGACGGAACCTTTGTTCGCCATTGGGTGCCGGAAATAAAACAAGTACCAAACAAATTCATTCATAACCCTTGGCTATGGAGTGGCTTTAATTTACTGGATTATCACAAGCCGATGGTTGATCACAAGGTGGAAAGAGAGATAACCTTACGGCTCTTCAAAAATGCCAAGGAATAGAGAGAGATGCCTAGCAAGAAGCGTCCAATGAGTATCGCTAAAAGAACCCTGTTGTCTGTATCGTTGTCTTTAGTGAGTAGTTTGTCATTCGCTAAAATGTACCAACTACCAGAGGACGGAGCTCGCGTTATAGGTCGCATGGAAAACCATGTGGTTGAACAAGGCGAAACCATGGCGAATATTGCGAAGCGATATGATGTTGGCATGCTTGCGCTAATGGCTGCAAACAAAGGGGTTGACCCGTTTCTCCCTCAAGATGGTCACGTTTTAACGATTCCTACTCAGCTTATTCTTCCTGATGTCCCTCATAAAGGTATTGTCATTAACCTTGCCGAATTGCGACTTTACTATTTCCCAGAAAACGAAAACGTGGTTCATGTTTTTCCTGTAGGTATAGGTCGAATTGGTCGAGACACTCCAGAAATGACTACAAGCATCAGTCAAAAGCGTCCTAATCCGACTTGGACGCCACCTGCCTCTATTCGTGCAGAGTACAAAGCAAAGGGGATTGACCTACCTGCTGTCGTTCCTGCTGGACCAGATAACCCACTAGGTATGTTTGCACTTCGTTTGGCATATGGGCATGGTGAATACTTGATCCACGGCACCAATAAAGATTTTGGTATTGGTATGCGTGTGAGTGCGGGTTGTATTCGTATGGACCCAAGAGACATCGAATGGTTATTTGATAAAGTACGTCGTGGCGAAAAAGTAAAAATCATCAATCAACCGGTTAAAGTCGCATTAGAACCAGATCGTAGTGTGTTTGTTGAAGCCCACGAGCCGTTAACTCGCAGCAATGGCGAGAAGGATCACTTAGTCATTCCAAAAGAATTGGACTGGTGGCTTGATGAGTTTGGTATGACGAATGCTAAAGCGAAAGCAGCGATTGCTGCGCAGAATGGTGTTCCAGTTGAAATAACCGCGCCTTAACGGGCGTTAAAGCGCGGAATCAAATCTTACTTAGTGTAAGACTGAGCGATGTTGTCGATACGCTCGTTAGCACGTGCAGCTTCTTCTTGAGCTGCCATAGCCGCGTCGTTAGACTTTTGAACGTCAGATTGTAGAGACTGTACGTCTTGGCTTAGTTGGCTAACTTGGTTGCTTAGTTCGTCTAGTTTAGTAGCTGTTGCTGCTTCGTCAGAAGAAGCACAACCTGCTAGTAGAAGTACTGAAGTTGCTGCAGCTGCGATCAACGTTTTGTTCATATTAGAACTCCTTGCATATAGTGAAATTCCTACGCTATAAATTCTGTGTCATATAGTCATAGGGACAAATGTGAATACATTCTATCAGAACATGATGTAGCAAAAGTCAAAAAAATCCAAGGATTTCATAGAGTACCTGATACGGACGCTAACTTTCTTCTTACAAATGTAAGTGATTACTCACTTGCTAACGCCAGTATCAGGTAGTACAGCAGCTCTTTTGCTACTACCTGATATCAATAATTTAGACGATATTGACACAAATGAAAGTTTCTAAGCGGAAACTTTATTTTTTCTATTGGAATTAGTTTGTGTGATCTCTATCTATACTCCTATGATTTGCGGTATTATATCGAGCTTTTATTTTTTGCTGCGTTAGAGCGGAAACGACACTGAAAAAGCGCTCAAGACGCTGACTATTTATTGGAGAATACTTTGCAATTTAAAGATCTAGGCCTAGACAACCGATTGTTGAAGAACCTAAAACACTACGATTTCAAAAAAGCGACTGACATTCAGCAGCAGGCGATTCCTGTTGCGATTGCAGGCAAGGATCTATTGGCATCTTCGAAAACGGGTTCGGGTAAGACTTTGGCGTTTGTATTGCCAATGCTACATAAGTCACTAAAGAATAAGTCGTTTTCTGCAAAAGACCCACGAGCTGTGATTCTTGCGCCAACGCGTGAGCTAGCAAAACAAGTATATGGTGAGCTTCGCTCAATGCTTGGTGGTTTGTCCTACGACGCTGCATTGATTCTTGGTGGTGAAAACTTTAACGATCAGGTTAAAGCACTGCGTCGCTACCCTAAGTTTATCGTTGCCACTCCAGGTCGTTTGGCTGATCATCTGGAGCACCGTTCTTTGTTCCTTGATGGTCTGGAAACATTGGTTCTAGATGAAGCTGACCGTATGTTGGATCTGGGCTTTGCTCCGGAGTTGCGTCGCATTCATAAAGCGGCAAAACACCGTCGTCGTCAAACTTTGATGTTCTCTGCAACACTTGATCACGCAGAAGTGAATGACATCGCGGCAGAAATGCTGAATGCGCCAAAACGTATTGCAATTGGTGTTTCGAACGAAGAACACAAAGACATTACTCAGAAATTCTACCTATGTGATCACTTAGATCACAAAGAAGCGATTCTTGAACGAGTTCTAGAAGAAGCTGAATACCGTCAGGTGATCATCTTTACTGCGACTCGCGATGATACTGAGCGTCTAACAGCGAAGTTGAACGAGAAGAAACTGAAAGCTATCGCACTAAGCGGTAACTTGAACCAGACTCAACGTAATACCATCATGAGCCAGTTTGAGCGTGCGGTATTTAAGATTCTGGTGACAACGGACGTTGCTTCTCGTGGTCTTGATATCGCGACTGTGACACACGTAATTAACTTCGATATGCCTAAGCATACAGAAGAATACGTTCACCGTGTTGGTCGTACTGGTCGTGCGGGTAACAAAGGTGATGCAGTTTCATTGGTCGGCCCTAAAGATTGGGATAGCTTCAAGCGTGTAGAAACATACTTACAGCAAGATTTGAGCTTCTCTGTGTTTGAAGATCTAAAAGGTAAATTCAAAGGTCTGAAGCCACGTAAGCCAGATTTCCGCAATAAGAAAGTGGCTCCTAAGAAAGCACGTCCTCAAGCTAAGAAAACGCCGAAGAAACCAGCTCAGCGCGACAAAGGTTTCTATCAAAACGTGGCAGTGGGTGATAACGTGTTTATCCCTAAAAAGAAGCCAGCAGCACCAAGTTCTGAAGATTAATCTTTAGCGAAAGTGACAAAACTGATAGACGAAAACCGAGCTTAAGAGCTCGGTTTTTTTATGCCTTATTCTTTCAAACAAACGATACAGATATACCCAAGTGACTTCAAGATGCAGAGTTCAGAGCGTTGTTATTGATTTGACTTCAAGGAAAACGACGCAGCGTAAT
>NZ_BCUF01000006.1 GCF_001591145.1 Vibrio harveyi NBRC 15634 = ATCC 14126 = KCTC 12724
TCAAGAATCGGTATCTCTGCCGTCAAGCAAAGTGACAAAGTGACTGTCTGCTCACGCTATTTGAATTTTTCTCTAAACAAATCAATCAATGCCTTTACCTTATTGGGTAAGAACAAATTAGAAGGATAAATCAGTGTCAAATGCTGCTTAGGATGGGTAAATTCCGGCAAAACCTCGACCAGCTTGCCGTCCTCCAGCGCTGGCTTTGAATGCACCTGTGGAATAAAGGCGATGCCATTACCAGCAATCGCCATTAGACGTAGCAAATTTAAATCGTCCGATCTCACAGCGACATGAAGTTCAGGGTCTAACAAATCGGCGTTGTAGCGATTTGTGAGCAAACGGTGATGCTTTAAATCTTCCATACTTTGCAGCGGTGGATGCGCTTCAAGGTAAGCTTGAGATGCAACGAAGTGGCTACGATATGGCAACAAGCTGAATTGAACGTAACTGTCATCAGACACTTTGGCCACACTCGGTAGGAGTTGTAGATCGAACGCTTGGCGCTTGAGATCCACACTCTCTTGATGGTTTTCAATCTCAACCGACATCTCAGGATAACGCGTGGTGTACTCGTTTATAATCCAGTTAAATGCTGCCGAGCTCATCAAGGCGGATGGAATCGCGACACGCACTTTCCCCGTCAACTCTTGTTGATATTCATGCATGACATTCAAGCCTTGCTGAATATGTTCTATCGGTTGCCCAACCAATTCAAACAAACGCTTACCATGTTCGGTTAACTCTATCGTTCGTGTTGTACGGATCAATAATGGGCAGCCTAAGGCTTTCTCTAATTCCTGCAAGCGACGGCTTACTTTTGAGCGCTGCAATTGATTTGCCTGCGCTGCCGCGCTAATGCCACCGTGCACCACGGTTTGGCTAAACAAGTGAAGATCATCAAAGCTTACGTTCATTGTCCTACTTTTAGGTCGCTCATGCACTTATTGCCATTCTACTGAACTGTGACCAACTTCTCTATAATCCTTTGTCTTATTTGCTTGTTAGCCCCATAAATTCAGGTATCAGTTATGACAGCGGATCATAAATTCAAACACTGGATGCGAACACTTATTGTCCTGTTCATTGTACTATTTTTCTACATTATTATTGCCGACCGCCACGCACCTATCACCACCGAAGGTCGAGTGCAGGGTTATGTGGTGCAAGTTGCACCTGAAGTCTCAGGAAAAGTGACCGACGTACTGATTGAAAATAACCAGTCAGTTCACCAAGGTGATGTCCTATTCAAGATTGACGATAGAAAATACAAGATTGCTCTAGAGCAAGCCAAACTGTCTCTACAATCGGCATATGAAAAAGAAGCGACCCTTTACTCTCAACGTGAAGCTGCGCAAGCAAACATTGCGCGCGCCGAAGCGACTTATAACAACGCTCATCGTGAGTACACACGATTACAAAAGCTGTCTAAACAAAAGGTGATTTCACAATCCACGCTAGACAACGCTTATGCGCAAAACCAAGTCTCTCGCGCGGCACTTAAAGCCGAACAACAAAACCTGAAAGTGATTGAAGCGCAACTGGGGGATAAAAAAGGGCAAAGCACTGCGGTACGTATTGCCCAAAATGGCATTGAAAAAGCCCAGCTCGATCTTGCCAATACGGCAGTCATGGCACCAAGCGACGGCGTTGTAACGAACCTACAGTTAGAAGTGGGGACCATGGCAAACACCAATATGCCAATGCTGACATTTGTCCCAACTGGTTCTATGTGGGTTGCAGCAGATTTTCGAGAAAAATCCGTCGCAGGAGTTGATAAAAACTATCACGCAATGGTGGCGTTCGATGCCAATCCAGGCTCAGTATACGATTTCGATTTATCCAGTCGTGATTATGGTGTTGCTGCGGCACAACAAACGCCGAACGGTGCACTGACCAAAGTAGAAGTAAACAATCGTTGGGTACGTGATGCGCAGCGCACTCGCGTTAATTTGACCAGCCAAGAGGCGCTTCCTTCATCGTTATTCGTCGGTTCACGTGCCACCATTGTGCTTTACCCAGACAACAGTCCATTCTGGGAACTGATGGCACAAGCACAGATCCACCTCGCAAGCTGGTTCCACTTTATCTATTAGGTGGCAGTGATGAAGACACTACGCATTTGGTTTGGCTGCTCAATGGGATTGGCATTGAGCATGATCTTTGGTTGGTCTTACGGCTTTTTTGCCATCATGCTGCCATTGTTCGTTCTTGGACGCATGGACCACTTCAGCTTACCCTTAGTTTTGATGGTCTTCTTCTCCGCAATTTGGACCACAGTACAAGCGACCTTTATTCTTGAATACCTTCAGTTTCATCCCTTACTAATGTTTGCTGCGGTGGGCATTATGATGTTGTTTAAGTGCGTTGCAATGATGAACCCAAAGACGTATTTATTTGGCTACATGGGGTTATTGGTTGGCTCGATTGTTCTGAACTTTGCTAGCTACGATTTCATGGATATTGAAGAGTTCAACGTCAATCTTTGGGTGATCTCTTTCAGTAACATCTTCGTTTGTGCTCTCGCTTATTGGTTATTCCCAGAGCCAGAGTCGAAGATCTTGCAAATAGAAATGACCACGCCAGTAAAAAGCGATATCGACTACATCAGCCAAGTTGCTATGGGTTGGGTGGTAGCAATGGCGGCATTTTTGGTGTTCCAAATAGGTGATTTGTACGACTCGCTTTCGGCGCAGGCTTCGATCCTCATCATCCTAACGCCAATGACACTGGCGGGCTCAATGGCCATGGCGAAAATCCGTATCATCGGTACAGCGCTAGGTTGTATCGCGGGTATGGCGGTGCAGTTAATCTTGGGCAGTTGGTTTGGCTACGGTCTGTTGTTTTGGCTGGCGTTTACTATTGCAATGGGACCTTTCTGCTTGTGGCTGACTAAAGGTCAGGTCAAAGCAGCTATCGCCTTCTCGGCAATGTCGGCGTTATCTGTACCACTCACCACTTCCTTAGTGCCAGAACAGAAAGACGCATTCTTCTCCATCTTGTACCGTTTTAGCTCTATCTTTGTTGCGGTATTGCTGACTGCCATGGTGATGTGGGTAGTACACCATTGGATTCGAGTGATGTTATTGAAGCATCCTGAGGTGAAGAACGTGGAATTGAATTAAGCCTTGTCTGAGGCGGAAAACGAAGTATGCCGCTCACTTTACTGTGAGCGGCATTCGAGCTTTATATCCCGTAATGCTTAACTAAGGTTACGCGCTTAAGACTGAAGTGAGCTCATCAAACTCAACAGCGATTGTCGCTGTTCATTGGGAAGTGCTGCAAATAACGTTGCCATTTCACCAAAAAACTCGGGCCCCATTGCGGCAACCAGCGCTAGCCCTTGTTTTGACAACGATATTTTAACTGAGCGCTTATCAACTAAATCATGTTTTCGGACGACAAGCTCTTTTGCTTCTAAGCGCTCCAATCGGTTTGATAGTGCGCCTGAAGATGGCAATAATGTCTGCTCTTTGAGTGCTTTTGCCGTCAGCTCATAAGGCTCGCCAGAACGGTATAATGTCGCTAAAACATCAAACTCCGACGGGTTTAGTCCATGCTTCTTGCAAAAGTGGCTTCTGGCGTCAGAAAGTGAAGTACCAAACCGAACAAACAATGTCACAAGTTCAATAACATTTCCGTCCAACTCTTGGTTTATCGATAGCCACTGTTCTGCAACTTGCTTGCTCGTCATGCTCAAAATAATGAATCCGTGTAATAACGCTCTATACCATTCTACTCTTGTTGCTTATCACCACTGTGCCATACACGGCGATGCTGCTTTTTAAAAACAAGCTTTGCATCGAAGTAGAGAACTTCAAGAATAAGACCGAGCGTAAATAGTACCATTACTGAAATTGCGAAAACATCTACGAAAAAGCCTATTAGGGTTTTAATTACTGCTTTTACCAAATCCAACACCTTCATCACCTCTTATTTCACTCATGCTTTTACTCCTTTCTCTTGCCTGACGTCCGCATGATCTGATTTTAGATTCAGCAGATCAGAGAAAAGATCAATTAAGGTGACTTTAACCTCATTTTATGTTTAAGTAAATTATGTTTACTTAAACATAATTTACTTAAAACTGGATCGAGGCAACGCATGAAAATCATCTTGGCAATCTTAGCGCCCTTACTTTGGGGAACGACTTACGCCGTCGTTTCATCAGAGTTTGTGGGTTGGTCACCTTTTGCACTAGCAGTATGGCGAGCCCTACCTGCTGGCTTCATCCTATTGATTTTAAAGCCAACTATGCCCAAGTTATCAGAGCTCCCTGCTCTGCTTTTAATTGGCTTCCTTAATATTGCGTTGTTTTTTGGTTTGTTATTTGCTGCAGCACTGCGACTGCCTAGCACTTTGGTTGGAGTAGGCATGATCGCTTTGCCTGTTGTGAGCTTGGCAATCATGGGGATCGCGCATCAAATCAAACCCTCCATGATCCAATTGATATCGGCAATGGTGCTATTGGCGTGTTCCGCTTATCTATTCTTAACCAGCCGCGCACCCATCAGCCTATCAGCGGTATTACTCTTGGTTGGTGCCATGAGTGCATTGATTGCAGGAAGTGTTGTTGCTAAACACGTGATGAAGAAAATCCATTGGTGGAAGTTACTGACATGGAAGCTCATCTTTGGCGGCATCATTTTATTGCCTCTCGCCTATTGGGACGTTTTTTCGGGGGGAGTCATCACTGTTCCTTTATTGCCAGAGAACTTAGAACAATGGCTAGCGATGGGTTGGATTGTCATCGGGTTAACCTCAGTGGCCTACGGAGCTTATGTCTATACCATCCCTTTAATTACCACTAATGAGCTCAGCTTCTTTGGCACCTTTAACCCGATTCTGGCGATGATCTTAGGCGTCACGCTCATGGGAGATTCCCTGACTCACGTACAGATTGGTGTGATGACATTAATGGTCGTCTGCAACTTGATCGCCCAGTTCTTTGAATACAGGAAGAAGCTCCCTACTGAGCAGGAAGTAATCAATTATTAACCTCTGGTGTCGTTAACATTGTGCGTAAAGAAAAAACCAAGCACTCAGTCTTGGTTTTCTCTGTATCCTTAACTATCGATACAAAAATTAATCAGCAATCTCGTTACGGATGATTTGCGCCCCTAAACTCAGTGCATTCAGCTTTGCAGTTGAAACTTCACGAGGTAAAGGTGCCATGCCACAGTTAGTACAAGGATAGAGTTTATCGGCATCGACATACTTAAGTGCTTCTCGTAATGTATTTGCTACTTCTTCTGGCGTTTCAATCTCGTTGGTTGCCACATCAATTGCACCAACCATCACTTTCTTGCCACGGATCAGTTCAAGTAGTTCGATAGGCACGCGCGAGTTGTGACACTCAAGCGAGATAATATCGATGTTTGATTTTTGCAGTTTTGGGAACACTTCTTCGTACTGTCGCCATTCAGTGCCTAAAGTTTTCTTCCAATCCGTGTTAGCTTTGATGCCGTAGCCATAACAAATATGCACTGCCGTTTCGCATTTTAGTCCTTCGATAGCGCGCTCTAAGCAAGCAATACCCCAGTCATTCACGTCATCAAAAAAGACGTTAAATGCCGGCTCATCAAATTGGATAATGTCGACACCTGCCGCCTCAAGCTCTTTTGCTTCTTGATTAAGGATCTTGGCAAACTCCCATGCTAATTTTTCACGGCTTCCATAGTGAGCGTCGTAAAGCGTATCGATCATCGTCATTGGTCCCGGCAGCGCCCATTTGATCGGTTGTTTGGTTTGCTGACGCAAGAACTTCGCATCTTCCACAAACACGGGTTTGGTTCGACTTACTGGACCTACAACCGTCGGCACGCTCGCATCATAGCGGTTACGGATAGTCACAGTTTTTCGGTTCTCAAAGTCTACGCCACTAAGGTGTTCAATAAATGTCGTCACAAAGTGTTGGCGAGTTTGCTCTCCGTCACTAACAATATCGACGCCTGCTAATTCTTGCTCTTGTAAAGAGACACGCAGCGCATCGCGTTTACCATCAATGAGTTCCTCGCCTTGCAGTTTCCATGGTGACCAAAGCGTTTCAGGCTCTGCAAGCCAAGATGGCTTAGGTAAGCTGCCTGCTGTTGAAGTCGGTAATAGTGTTTTCATCGTCATTCCCTTTCAAATTCTAAATTGATTACGCGTAAGCGGCAGACCATTGCTCAAGGATTGATTGATAAGGTTTAATGAAATGCTCCTCAGCAAATTTCCCTTGTTCAATTGCAAGCTGGCTGCGCTCTTCGCGGTCATAAACGATTTGGGTCAACGAGTGATCGAGGTTCTTCAAGTTTGGCTGGTAACACTGCCCTGCTACCGCGTTCGCATTGTAAATCTCTGGTCGATAAATCTTTTGGAACGTCTCCATGGTACTG
Source organism: Vibrio harveyi NBRC 15634 = ATCC 14126 = KCTC 12724 (assembly GCF_001591145.1). Lineage (GTDB taxonomy): Bacteria > Pseudomonadota > Gammaproteobacteria > Enterobacterales > Vibrionaceae > Vibrio > Vibrio harveyi. Next base: position 6,378 of record NZ_BCUF01000006.1, read on the forward strand.
ATGGTACTGATCAGCTCTAGGTTCGAATAGTCATTCAAAAGGTCACCGAAGAAGTAGAACGCCAACGGCGCGACACTGTTTGGCGGCATAAAGTAGCGCACTTGCAAGCCCATCTTTTTGAAGTACTGCTCGGTTAGTGATGATTCATTTGGCTGGTATTCAAAACCTAGAACCGGATGCTGGTTTTCCGTGCGGCGGTACACTTTATTGTCCGATACACTCAAGCAAATCACTGGCGGCTTCTGGAAATGTTGTTGGTACGATTCTGATTTCACAAAGGCTTTAAACAGCTTGCCATGCAGTTCACCAAAACCTGCTGGGATACTGAATTTCGGCTGGTCTTTATTGTGGTCCAACAGTAAAACACTAAAGTCATAGTCACGCACATAAGAAGAGAAGTTGTTGCCCACAATCCCCTCGATACGTTCGTTGGTTTTGCGGTCAACAATGTTGGTTTTAAGCACTTCGATGGAAGGGAATGCTTCACCACTGCCTTGGATATCCATATCAACCGAGATGATTTCTAATTCCACACAATAACGATCGCCAGTCGGGTTATCCCAATGTGCCAATGCATTAAAGCGGTTGTCGATCATTCGTAGTGCATTACGTAGGTTGTCTTGACGACTGCTTCCACGAGCCAAGTTTGCAAAGTTAGTGGTGATACGGGTGCTGTCTGACGGTTGGTAGTTCTCATCAAAACGAATGCTTTTGATAGCAAAGGTGAAATCGTTATTCATGGTGACTTGGTATCCTATTTCCTTAGATAAACGCTGACTGATTACTCGCTCTGTTCTTGGGGATGGTTTTGTTTTTTGATTATCCCAATCGTCAGTTTGTGCAGCGTTCTACCTTGAAGGATTCGGACCAAAAACAGCTGTACAGTGCCTGACACTAGAGCAGTCTGTTTTTTATACTTGCTTCATTACGTGAAGAATATTGGTATTACTTCACGTTGAACATGAAAGAAATTCATGGCTTAGACAAAACCAGCCAACAAAGCGAATGAAAGTAATTATAAAAACTTACGTCCATACTTAATATCTTGCGATTCCCTCATCTTTATAATTCTTCTCATTCAAATAAGAACCATCAGAAAAATACAGAGAAGGAACACAATGGATATTTATCAAGAAAGTATCAGCTTTTTAGGTAACGGCGCGGATTTTGATGAAAACGGATTATTTCAGTGCGAGTTATCATCGGATACGAATAACCATGATGACGCACTTTTCTTAACCGTATTTAAGAACGAAGCCACCATTAACTTACACATGTCTCTCACCAGCCCTGTGGAGTTACCAACCCCTCTTCCAGAAAAGATTGCCATCGCGATTGGCGAACACGCACTTGAACCTTTCCGTGGTGGTTTTGGTATCGGTCTAATGCCTGATAGCCGAAGATTAACTATCTACAAGGTTATTTCTCTCTCAAACAAACCTCAAGATTATGTGCAGAACACTTTTCAGCAACTGTTAGAAAGAATGGAGCAATGGCACCATTTTATTGAGCAAGCGGATAACGCAGAGACAATCCCAGAAACACTTCCTGCTGGGATCTTTATTTAATCTCTACTGCGAATTCCCCTATTTAAAATACGAGTTTAATGTATGTCTACAATTCAAATTAATAGCCAGCATCGAGGTAATTTAGACCTCGCAGATATTCAAAATATCAAAACTAACGCCAAAGAAGGCGATACCGTTAAATTTGGTTCTGTATTTGGTAAAGAGTACAGCGTAACTAAAAATAGCGATGGTGACGTTACTCTAAAACAAAAAGAGAATCGCAGTTTTTTTAATCGTTTCTTTAGTAAAGCCGATTCTTCAAAAAACGGTGATTTAAAGCTAAATCAGATGAATCAGCAACTGCATAAAAAAGAAGGCAGCGGCAACGTTAAGGTCTTAACTTTGACCTATAACCAAGCAAACCAAAAGATGCCGGAAGACACAAAGAACTACTTCCAGAACCTGATTCAAAAAGGCGACTATGATGTGGTCTTGTTTGCGGAACAAGAGTCTAAATTGCTTGCTAACGATCTTGAGCTTGATGGTATGAACCTTCTGAGTCAAAACAAAATGAAAGTTATGACGAAAGGTCTTGGTGAAGGTGTTAGCTATACTTCAATGTCTGTTTTTGCAAAAGACGGCGTTGATATTAATGTCAAAAAAGAGTCTGAATACCGTCACGGTATCGGTGGTCGAAACATGGAATTCTTCATGGGTATCACTGGTAACAAGGGTGGCGTAAAAACGGCTTTGGAGATCAATGGTCAAGCCTTAAACGTCATTTCTGCACACTTGGACTCTAACAAAGAAGTCAAACGTGAATTCGAAGGTAACAAGTTGATGGAGGGGATCAAACCGAACGAAGAGGTTCTGATCACTGGTGACCTAAATGAGCGTGAAAAGCGTATCGCTGAAGGTTCTGACGTAATGTACGATCCTGTCGCACACGATGATACGCACCTAGCCAAGCACGGTTTTAAGTTCAAACCACTTAATAGCCACACCTACATGCAACTTGATAAGCACACTGGCAACATTAAACAGAAAGAAGGTCGTGACCGTCCTGACTTCGGTGAGCTCGATAATACCGGCTTAACCAACAAAACAGGCAACTTACAAAACCATGAAACCAGTGTTATCACTGAAGGTTTTGAGAATATCAGCGACCATAAGCCAGTACAGTCTACTTTTGAAGTAAGAGGCTTTTCTCAAAAGCTGATTGAAAACGCACAAACACATACAGCAGCAGACTTCAAAAATGAAGCAGCGTACTTAAAGCCTGGTACTGATCCGGCAAAAGCGACGTTTGATGATGTGACCTCAGCGAACCAAGCTCGTCTTGGCCTAGAAAACTTGAGTAGTGATGAACAAGCGTTTGTAAAAGAGAACTTCGCTAGCTTTATCATCGGCAAAGATGCCATCTTTAGCCAGCTAACAAGTGGCTTTATGGAAGAGATGGGTCAGCTTCACACAGCTAACCTGACCACAGGTCAACTACAGACTCAACAAATTGCATTGAGCGAGAAATACGAACAGCTAAGTGACAAAGTAAACGCTCAGTTTAACCAGCAGTTCGTTGCTAACCTTTAAGACAGACGCAACCAGAATACCTATTTGTGAATCTATTTAGATGAATAGGAATGATGAATACAAAAGGTGATCGTAAGGTCACCTTTTTACGTTTTAGGACAGAGCCAATCCCGCCTCCCACTTCCCCGCAAGACCGATTAACTGCGGCTTTCTACGGTTGAACCGGATCGAGCAATAGTGATTCACGAATCTGCTTTTCTTTGAAACTCGATAAGATAAACATCATCAGATAACCAAGACACAAAGCGACAATGATGGCGACGACATTGTGGGTAAATGCGGATATCACGTAGAACATAACAACTAAGGTCACGATACCTGACAAACGAATAAACAAGCTGGTTTTGAAATAACCATTCGCTTTGATATACGCAAGTTGATAAGCGTTGAGCATCATGAAAATAAAGAAGATAGAAAAATGAAACAGCACTGGTACTGCACCCATATATTCCGGCGGGAAAAGCCCAGCGACAATGTTTGAACCAAACAGCAGCATCGTCGTGAAGAAAACAGCGCTGACAATAAACGACAGTTTAAACACCCAACGTCGTATCAACTGAATCTCTTGGTATTCCCCGTTACGGATTTTGACCGACAGCTCTGGCAATACGAACCGGTAGATAGGGAAAACAAACAACATGGTCATATACGTAAATACTGGGCGAACTACCACCTGAAAGTCCCCCAGCTCATCGACACTAAAGTAACGAATCGTCAGTAACACCGCGATGTAGATCATCAGAATGCTGGCACCCGCCTCAAGCGTAGCTGTAAAACTCTTCTTCACATAACCAAACATGTCCGGATCTAAACGTACCGGTTTAATTGGGAGAGTAGAAATCACTTTGCGGCGGCTGATGTACATGTACAAAGCGGTAATGAGTGAAGAAATGGTCAACCCATAAAACAATGCCGTTAGTGCGCTGTATCCAGCAACATAATAGGCGAACAAAAACAGAAGAACATTGAGTGAAGGGTCAAGCCAAGTCGTACGGTTAGTAATATCGTACAGGCGGTACATCGCGACGAGGTTCGTAAAGTATAGTTTAAGTCCAAGACCAAAGATTATCCCGACTAACTGAAGATACTCCACTCCGATACTAAGGCTGTGTTTGATATAGGGAATCACACCTCCCCAAGTAATCAAAACAACCAAAATCAGAGTGAATCGAAAGATATTGATAATATCCGTGTCATTCTGAGTTTGAGAATAAGTAACGACCATAGAAGATCGAAACCCAGTCATTAGAATCATAGAAAGCGAGATGATATCAACCACACTGTGAAATAGGGCTAGGTCGGTTTTCGGCACCCAAGCAGCAAGCCAGATTTTGAATGTAAATCCGATGCCTATACTGACTAAGGTCGCCCATATTCCAGAAAGAAACGCATTCTTTACTTTGGTCACTGATTCTGACTGCATTCCAGATACTGATGTCCATTTAACTGAGATCTTTCATGTTATTGAAAGTAATTCTCATTTACAAGCAAGTTTTATATGACCAAACAAAGGTTGCAGAAATACAACCTACTTAACTTCTCAACCGTAGAAAGCCCTTCAAACAAAGGGCTGAACAGAAAACATTCGATCCATATACCTAAACCAATCTCACTGAATCCGGCGCCTTGAGGTCACTTGGGTATATATCAATCACACATTACTGCGGATTCTTTCTTTGGCAAAGGTATAAGCGCATGCCAACTTGATTGATGTCCAGCCGTGAGATTGACCCCCACTGAATTTGACCCGTAATCTCACTTGATCCCCACCATGAGACCAAGACAAGGTGTTTTGAATTAAAGAAGGAGTGTCTCGATGCACCTGAACTTTGGTAATCGAAAAGTCATGTTCTAGCACTGCATACTTGTTGTCCGCATAATAGACCACAACCACCAGCGCACTACCCAACAACGCTTTAGTGCCTTTAATGAGCTTTTGTGGCTCATTTTCTACCGCGTTAGCGAGCTGTTTACCAATATTGCCCGAGAGACATTCCAACGTCCTACTTCGTCCTGCATCATCATTAATGAACGTTTCTTTCAGCGCCTCAAGCGTGCCATTGAGCTCTTCTTGTCTGAGGTCGAAATAAGTGTTCCCCAAAATTTGCCCAATACCCGGGTTTTTACAGTTAATGGTATTGGTCGCCTTAGCAATTGCCTTCAGAGAGATAGGTTCCGTTACGTACTTATCTCCTACTCGTAGCACTAACTCAATATCGGCAGTGTTGAGGCGGTTGTCCAAATACGCATCAGGCACTAGCTCGATAGAATCGATCTTAAAGTCACCATGCTTTTCTTTCAAAAACGCGCTTAAACCATCCACTGCACCAACAGAAGTCGCTCGTATCCCTTCGAACTCTGTAGCAGTAATATCCGGTGCATATTTCGCGAACATCTCAATAAACGCATGATTATCAAGCTGGATGACATTTGGGTTTACCTTGAGAAGCTGAGCATAAAAAATAGCTTCGGAGCACTTGCCGATTGCGTTGGAATTCGCTTTCCCACCTTCAGGTTTATGTGTAACAGACAAAGCATCGTTAAACTGCTGCAAAGATCGCGCATTATCCTGAGCGATCTTATTCTCAGCTTTAGGTGTTGCGTAGCTGGTCGCTAGCTTGATCGCAGAGTCAGGACCACTTTCAAACTTAAATCGGATCAACAGCGTAATATTGTCGGCAGTAATGCCAACGGAATTCGAGCCAACCTTGGATATACTGACGTTTTTTATCTCGTGAACATCAATTTTAAATTCTTCAACACCCTTTAACCTTTCGCCATCATACTGAGTGATAACATTGAAGGAGTCAGTCATAAATAAGGAGTTAAATGCCTTTTCGATGGTTTCAGAGGCTTGGTTATATTCATCCAGAAACAAGCCAAAGCATTTCTCTCTCAGCTCATAAAGAAGCTTACTACGAAACTCTTCAAGTTCTTGCGTGAACTTAGGACAAGACTCTTTTAGTAAACGCCGCAACTCACTTTCCGTGACCTCGCTAGGCACATCACCCACTATGCGATTGGCACTATCGAGTAAAAACTGACGGTAAACCTTAGCAAAGTAATCATTGAATTCACTCTGAAGGGAAGCTGATCCAAAGTATTTTGCAATAAAGCTTTTTGCTCCTAAATTCTTTGGCTGTATCACTCTTTTAGGCCTTATTTTGAACAGGTTGACACAAACAACGTCTCCATTAGCTAGATGCAAGGTTAGATCAGGAGCGACATTTGAGTTGTCAGCCTCAAATTTGTTCTGGACTTGAGAGATGTTACTTTGCTGCTCAATGATAAATCGCGCAGTCCCCGAAGCAATCCCATCAGCTTTCGGAAGCGTTTTCGCCTGTAAATAGTGCTGGATTTCAGAAGTAACCGCTTGAACGTGGAGATCTCCACTTTTTCTTGGCGTTGGGTTTGGCATAAGTTTATCCGCTATGAATGTCATATCACGCTAGCATGAAACGTAGATTCGACAATGGCACATTAGCGCAATCTCAGCAACTAGAAGAGTTTAACTAACAGATTGATAAGCTTATTTAAAAACCTAGCTCACGCTTTTTTTCGCTCAATATTCAATAAAAAAGCGCATCTCAGACAGACATCCAAGTGCGCTTTCATCGACAACAGTCAAGTATCAACAGTTAAGTATCAACGCTTAAGCGAACGATAGACACCTAAGGACAATCTCTAATCCGGTTTGCGGTCTGAAATCACCTTACCATCTTTAATCGTAATGATGCGTTTAGTACGCTCTGCCAAAGCGTTGTCGTGTGTGACGATGATGAGGGTTCGACCTTCTGCATGAAGTTGGTTGAACAAGGCTTCAATCTCTGCACCTGATTTGGAGTCCAAAGCACCAGTTGGTTCATCGGCAAGGATAATTTGCGGGTCATTAACCAAAGCTCGTGCAATCGCAACCCTTTGTTTTTGACCACCTGAAAGCTGGTTCGGCTTGTGATCGAGTCGATCCCCTAGCCCCACTTGTTCTAACAATTTTGCGGCACGTTGGCGACGCTCTTTAGCTTTGATACCCGAATACACAAGCGGTAATGCGACATTATCTAGAGCCGTTGCGTATTCAAGCAAATTAAAGCTCTGAAACACAAAACCAATCTTTTGATTGCGAATCCCTGCTAGAGCATTAGCAGTTAAGCTTGCAACATTTTGACCACCCAAAAGGTATTCACCATTCGTCGGTTTATCCAGGCAACCAAGCATATTCATCAGCGTCGATTTGCCAGAGCCAGATGGTCCAAGAATAGAAAGAAACTCTCCTTGGTTGATGGTTAAGTCAACGCCGTCTAGTGCACGTACTTCGACCTCACCACTCGCGTAGTACTTACAAATATTAGTCAGCTCGACAAGCGGCTTGTTCACCATGCTTTCTCCAGAGTTATTATTATTCACTTTGTAGTGCCTCCAGCGGACTCACTTTGGCTGCCCGATTGGCAGGTAACCAAGCTGACGCGACGCCGATAAACACCAAGGTAGAGATCACTATCGCAACCACAGTCCACGAAAGTTCTGGAACCGGTTTACCGAGATCCTCATAGAAGACATTCCCTTCTAGATTGATGGCACTGATTGCGGAAATGAGACTGTAGGTAACACCGAGCCCCAACGCGCCTCCCATCATCATGGTCATTAACGATTGAACTAAGTAATGCAGACGGATCGCCGTTGGCGTTGCCCCTACCGCCATACGAACTCCAATATCTCGGGTAGAGCGTTTAACAGTCGCGTACATCACGTTTGCGATCCCAACACCAGCCACAGCTAGCGTGACAAAACCAATAATGCCGAGAAAGCTTTGCAAACCAATCAGGAACTGCTGCATGCTCTTTTGTTGCATGAACATATCTTCCACTTGTACGACTTGTTCATCACTGACACTGGCTCCATGTTTACGCGCAATCACTTGGCGAATGGTTTCAGCCAACCTCTTGCGGTCGGTCTCCGATTTTGGCTCAACATTAATACCACCAATATCACCATTTGCATGAAAGCGTTGCCAAGTCGCAAGCGGAACAAAGCTCGAATAGTTGATGTCATCGCCTTGCTCAACGCGTCCACTGTTTTTGGCAAGTACCCCGACCACAGTAAACTCTTCGCTACCAATTTTAACCTTTTTACCAACCGGATCGGCTTGTAAGGTAACAGCAGCAAACCAATTAAAATCATCAACTGGGTTGAACAAATCCGCAGCTAATGAATAACCGAGCACAACCACTTTGCGCATCTGTTTTTGATCAAGTGGATTCAACCATCGCCCGCCGGGTAAAGGCTTCAGATTAGTCATTGATGCGTAATCCGTTGGAACCGCGAGCGGCTTTTGCCATGATCCTCGGTTTCCTGCCGTGATGTTTTCATTCCATTTCGCGCTGGGTGCTACACTGGCTACTTCAGGTAATGCCTTGATGACTTTAGCGTCATCTATCTTAAGCGTAAGAAATTTACCTTGATGAAAAGCGCCATGATCAACCGTCGCAATCCCCCCAGTCAGATAGATCAGATTACCATTGCCATTTTGCGCCGTTTTCAGCACGCCCTGTCGAATTCCCTCACCAACAGCCAGCATGGCAGCGATACAAAGCGTTGCCCACGCCACCGCCAAAATCGTTAAGCCTAAACGCAACTTTTCTGCTGACATCTCTTGGAAGATTTGTCTCATTGGTAACAGCATGATTATGCCCTCGCACTCAAAGCAATTACTGGTGTGAGACGAGAGGCTCGTCTTGCAGGAAAGTATGACGCCATCAGTGCCAAAATCAGCGTGACTAAGAGTGACCATACAATAGAGCCGAGTGTTATCACCGGTATACCAACCCATTCAGGAAGGGTGATTGAGCTAAGTAAGGTCACAATACTATAAGCAAAAATCAGCCCAACTCCGGTTCCAACAGCAACAAGAATGAGCCCTTCTAAAATAAACTGATTCAGTATCGATTTTTGAGTAGCGCCTATCGCCAAGCGAACCCCAATCTCTCTTGTTCTCTCTGTCACCGACAGAAACATAATATTGGCAACACCAAGTGCACCAACAGCCATGGTCATAGCACCACTTGCGCCCAAGAACACCTGAATGCCACGGAAGATCCCCTTAATCAATGAGGCTCCTTCACTAAAATCTGGCATATCAATCGCATCTCTATCGTTAGGATCAAAATGAAGCAATTTCGCATAAAAGTCAGCAACGTTTTTCCTAAATGAATAGGCATCCATACCCGCGGCAGGCTTCATCAACAACATCCATGGCTTGGTGTTCCACAGATCTCGATAGGTCGTTTGAGGGATGAAGACGGTACGGTTATCACCAAAAGAAATACCAGAGTCCTCATTTTTGAGTACGCCAATTACCAGAAAAGGAATGCCATTAACTTTCACTGTATTACCGATGGTAAGTGCCCCCATCTTCGCGATTTGCTCACCTAATACTGCGACGCGTGTGTGATTGTGGATATCACTCGGTGAGATATGGCGCGAGCCAGTTTCAAACTTGCTTTGCATTAGTGAAAAATACGTCGAATCTATGCCGCTCACATTACTCGATAAACGTTGTCCTTTTTCATTGGTAACGCTGCCATCCCACTTGGCATACACACTGGAAACATCCTCGACAAAACCCGCGCTCTTGATCATCTCAACTTGCTCTTGTGAAATACTGATTTGACGCCTAGCCGGTAAGCCTTGCCAAGCCTTACTTGTGCTTGAGGGAAATGCCACTTGGACGTTGTTCATCAAAAAAGAAAGCTGTTGAGTTTGATGACGATAGAAACCCTCTCCCAACGCAATCAACACCACCACTGAAATGACACCCCAAGCAATAGCAATGATTGCCAACGCACTTTTCATACGATGCGCCATCAAAGTTTGCCAGGTTTGCTGCAATAGATTGGTCATGAGTTAAAAGCTCGAGAAATCAACGCCATCGTGTCATCATCCAGCTTTCCTGCGGTTTGAAGCAAACCAATGCGCTGACGCCAATAGCTGTACAAGTTGGTTTTTAGGCTATTTTTGGCTTCAAACAAACTGTTGTGCGCACTGATCACCTCTGAGACTTCCAACAATCCTGCGTCGTAAAGCTTCTCTTTACTGCGTAAGACTTTCTCGCGAGAAAGCACAAGCTCGTTTGCCATCAGCACTTGGTTCCAGTTGATCTCGACCTGAGTAAACTGCTGGATAACGCGCTTATGAATATCGATTTCAACTTTACGCAAATCTTGTTTCGCACTGAGGATATTAAGTGACGCTTCATCAACTTTAGCGCGCGTTGCACCGTTGAGGTCAATTGGCACGCTCAAGGTGATGCCAGCGTTGAACTCACCGTCTTTGCGTCGATCATCATCGTTGTAACCAATGTCACCTTTCAACGTGGGGTAGTAACCACCTTTCGCTGAATCTTTGGCAAACTCACTGGCTTTGACATTTTGCGCAGCGACTAATAGCTCAGGACTGCTGTCTTTTGCCAGTTTCAACCATTGCTCTTGGGAGTTCACCAACATTGGTGGCTGGATGAGCGAATCAGTACGAATTTGATCGACATTTTGTGGCGTTTGGTTGATTAAAGCTGCCAGTGTCGCTCTTTTCACTTCTAAGTCAGCTTGAGCACTTAAAATACCCGCTTGTTCAGAAACCTGTGTCGCACGAATCTCTTCTACATCAACCGATTTCACTTTACCTGCACGATACCGCTTCTCGATTATTTTCAGTAACTTATTGCCTTCTTCTAGCTTAGATTGCGCCAGTTGCAAATCGCCTTGCGCACTCGCAACATCCAGATAAGACGATAGGAGCCTTTGCGCCAATTCGTTATGTGATTGAGTCAACTCCAACTGCGCTTTAAGGTAGTTTGCATTTGCTCGGTCTAAGTCTGACCACAAACTGCTGTCCCAAATGGTTTGAGAGAGGGATGCCCCGTAGCGGTTGGTATTGTCTGCTGACTCACTCCAGTTTGAAGACGCCGTGGCAGTCAAACCGGGCAAAAGTGAACTGCGACTCGCATCAACACCGACCTCGCCAAGTTGCACGCCAATCTTAGCTTTTTCATAATTTGGGTCGTTTTGTTTTGCCTGTTGCCACGCTTGCTCGATAGAAATCGCATAGCTAGGCAAACTTAACGTGGCAGCTAATATCGCGCAGCCTAATTTGGACAAAGTTAACTTAGCCATGAGCGGCTCCCATCATCATGCTGTTGTCGATGATTTCTTCATTCAGTTCGACACCATCAAGCACTTCCACATTAATTCCATCCGATAGTCCGAGTTTGACTGGTTGTGAGTGGAAACCTTGTTCAGAAGTGTCTGGGATCAAAACGCTTGGTGTATCGCCATTAAACTGAAGCGCACGCTCTGGCAGTGTTAAAACATTTTCTGATTTCTTTAGCGTGATTTTTGCCGTCGACGAAAAACCCGAGCGCAAACGCACTTCTTTCGGAATACTTAGTTCGCCCACTTCAACGCCAAAGCCATTATCGAAACTTTTCGCGGATGCGTTTCCAGCAGGTGAGTTTAAGTTCTCAGACTGAATGGCCACTTTAGTCAGCACTCCAGAGATCTCAACATCTGGATAAGGAGCGACAGTGATCACAACTGGCATGCCTGGGGAAAGCTGAGCAGCATCATGTTCACTCACGCTGCCTTTGAAAATCAGGCTATTCATATCAGCCAGTGACATCATTGCCGTTGCTTCTTGGCTTGATTGTGTAGAAATAATCGGCTCACCGACTTCCACTTTACGGTTAAGAACAGTGCCATCAATCGGCGCATAAATGGTCGATGTCAAACGTGCATTCCCGATAGAGGCTTCGCCGCTACGAATCAACTCAAGGTTCTGACGTTTTTGCAATACATTCGCTTGAGCAGACTTAACCGCTGATCGCGCACTCACATACTCGTCATAGTTTTTAGGAATGATGTCCTGTTTGACCAAGCTCTCTAGGTTAGCAAGCTTTTGTTTGGCTGATTCAAGATCCGCTTCACTGCGCATCAAATCGGTAGACGCATCCGTCAGTGCTTGAGGTGTCGGGTTAGGACGCACCTTAATCAAGGGTTGCCCTTGCTTTACTTTTTCGCCGACGTTGACATAGATTTCACCAACGATACCGTCAATTTGTGACTTAATAGAAACCGAGTGCGCTGGAACAATATTACCAACAGCGACCGCTTGTTTTTCAATGGTTCCTTTTTCCACCGCTAGAGTTGGAAACGCTTCCGGCTGAGCCGAAGATTGCAGATAGTAATACGCACCGCCACCGAGCAGCGCAACGCTCACAGCAGAGACAAGCCAAGTTTTTGCCATCATTGATACCAGTTATTGTTGTGTAGTCTTGTGACCATCTCGTGAACACAAAGTTCTAGGATAATATCGGCTTTAATGTAGGATATTTGTCATATTTGGTATGGCTATGTAATCACTAAAAGACAATAGCCGGAGTGAATCGCTGAACTTGGCGTAAAGTACCACCAATACTATTAAATACGGGCAAGCCCACGAGATGAAAGCCACCCACTACCGCTTTGATTTTGCAGTTTGGAAATGACTCAATGCTTTTTACTTCACTTCGAAAGCACCAACACTGCTGTTTTGATCCTGTTAAGACTTGACGGAAGATCAAAAAACACACTATCATTCGCAAAACTGACCAATTGGTCAGTCGGTATTTAGAGCGAGTACTATGGACAAAAGACAACAGATCATTGAAGTTGCAACGCAGTTATTTGCGGAACATGGTTTTGAGAAAACGCCCGTCTCCACCATTTGTGAGAAGGCTGAAATTTCAAAAGGCTTGGTGTTTCACCACTTCAAAAATAAAAACGAACTGTTAAGAGAAGTTTTTGTTCATATAACTCAGATTATCGAAGAAACAGATAAGAGTGATGAACACGTATCAGAGAATGACGATCGCTTAGAAGCAATGATCCACTCGATCTTCGATGGTATGACCGTTCCTGAACACCGCAAGATTTATCAGTTCAATTTTAGTGTGATGGTTCACCCGACCACCAGAGCGATTGTTGTCGATCTGATAGACGAACGCTACCAAGGTTTACAAGTATCCACTGAAGAAGTTTTTCGCTCACTGGGGCACCCGAACCCTGTTGTCGTGACAAAAATGTTCATCGCGGAGATCGATGGTATTGCCATGAACTATTTACTCAATGAGGACTTCCCTATCGAAGAAATCAGGCAAGAGTTCATCAAAAAGTACTGCTAAACCAACCAAAAATCATGCACATCTCGTTGCGTGATTTTTTTGCTTGAACCAACCGACTGCACGGTCAGTCGGTTGATAAATTAAATATAAAAACTAAGGAGAAACCAATGAATACACCTTATCAAATTCAATACGAAGCGTTCGCGAAAGCCGGTGGGCTATATGATGAGAGACACGCCAAACTCTATGCAGAATTTGCCGACAATCTTATTGCAGATGGCAGCTTTTCAATCGTCTACGAAGGCGTAGCACACGCCTGCTATACCCCTATCGTGATTGACGCAGCACCACACCTAAAATGCTATGTACTTGCACCACTTGCGGTACTACCTGAGTTCCAAGGCAAAGGTTATGCGACAAGATTGATGGAAGAAGCAGAAAAGCAGTTAAACGCTGACGTTATCTTTGTAATGGGCGATCCGATGCATTATGCGAATCGTTACAACACGACTCACAGCGTATTACTACCTGTACCGTCCAATGCGCCTTTAGATTGCTGGTTTGCACGAGAGTTAACAGCAGACGCGTTAACTGGGGTTGGTGAGTCCACTTCATCCATCAAGGGACCTTTTTCTGATCCATTGATGTGGAGTCATCCAGACGAGCAAGTCGTCTAATATCAAAATCAATCTGTTATGCCCAGAGCACATTGCTTTGGGCATGCGGTGTAACCCAATCTATCTTAATAGGAGCATTGCAAGTGCACCGACCAATACACCGAATACAAACATTCCTACACTAATTAATATAAGGTTAGGAGAATAGCTAAAAGATGAAGGTTCGTTACTCCCATAGTTATCAGGTTTAGCATTGACCAAAAGTGCCGTGTATTCGGTATCAAATGCAGCCGCCAGAGAACGCCCCGTCTCCAAAGAAGCACTTCCGTGAAGCTCAACACGTTGTATGGTGCGTAAACTTAACCCACAGATATCGGCGAGTTGTTGTTGGGTCCATGCTTTGTGCTGCCTTAGGTGGCGAATTTTTGAGGTATCTAATTGCATCCATTCACCCTTTCCCACCAAAAAACACAGCGATAGTGACAAAACCAACAAGCAAACCACATGCAAAAGCAACACCAATGCCTTTGAGAATTTGGAGATGAGTTAGCCCAAATTCATACTCATCAATACTTCGATAACCCTTTTTTAGGAAGACCGTTATCATCCACTTACCGTTTAGGCAAATTTGGACTTCTAATTTCTCTCCTTCAATCTCAATCATATGACTGGATTTAAAGTACCAATTGGACTTTTGGGATACGAGTTCACCATCGACGTAAACCCACTCTTTGCCACTTAACATTGAGATTTGGACAGTAATGTCATGTCCTTTCCATTCAAAGTAGCTGGTTAAAATTGTTTTCCCTGTTTGCATCACATATCCCTATTCATTCAATGATGTTCACATCGTGCCGCAAGATCGACACTATAAAAACGACGCACAGACGACAGTCGCCTTTTTGTCATGTGACACCATGGCGACAATGGTATGACAGTTCTTAATTTTCAATAAGTTAAGTAATCAACTTGAGGACAAACCTCTGCCGTCTCCGTGGTTCAATATCCACTATTGCGGGCATAGAGAAAACAACTCTTGTTCTTCAGTTTGATATTCAGCCGCCTCTTTAGCGATAGCGATATTTTGCTTACTCGCCTTAAACTCAGAACCAGTGCCGGGCCAAAAATACCCTTGGTCATCATGACAGAGCACAATAATCGATGCTGCAGCTCCTAAATTTGGCTCATCTCCCTTCGCTGCATACATTTTGAAAGATATGTGAGACGAAAAATTCCCTCGAATCTCTTCGAGTACGTCAGCTTGAATTTCGTAGTATGCATCAACACCTTGCTTTATTTCTTCAAAACTCGTGAGCCGTAAAACGGCGGAATACGGTGCTTGATTGATCGCAACTCTAAGTGGTTCTTTTACCATAACTTCTACCGCGATAAAAGCAATAAACCATAGCGTCCACTTCATGCTTATCCCCTTTTAAACCGCATACTTAAACAGTCCTGCGGAAACATACTTAACGCAGGAAATACCGTGTATTCCTTCAGCACGCCTTGTTTATTTGATTGATTAACTTGGCTTTCGTAGCTCTAAGAGCAGGTAACGGCATATATAACCTGCACCTGATGTATAACCGACAAGATTTTCAAGCGATACGACTTTAAGCCCTGTGTTTTGGCTGAACTCGCGAACTTCGTTCTCGGTGTAAGCGGTGTGTACGACTGTGCCACTGTAGGTGTTTCTCGGCAGATCTTTTCCATCTGGGTCGTGACATTGGAAACTGATAAAGCAACGCCCATCAGCATTTAGCAGCTCAGCAATACATTGAAGTAGCGACTGGGGATCGACGAGAAATTCCGTGAATCCGAGAGCGGTAATGATGTCGAAGGTTTGATTGAAAAGTGGGGAAAAAGGTTGGTCAAGATCATGAACATTGACGCTTTGATATAAGTTGGTTTCGCGCGCTTTGTTCACCATATTGGAGGAGATGTCCAAGCCATGTAGAACGACATCAGGGTAATGAGATTTTATGACTTCCCCGATGCTGCCTGTGGCGCAAGCCAAATCAAGGGCTGAGCCTTGCTGTAGATTGAGTGTTTTTAGCTTCCCGTCGACCCAACGTGGGCCAACATATTGGCTGTCTTCAATTAACTTTTGGTAGCGCTCAGATACTTCATCATACATTTTGGCAACGTCCATGATTCCTCCTTGAATTCTTGAACGCTTGCCAATGTAGCACGCCCTACTCACCTATACACTTATGTCCTTGTAAAAACGTGAAAAAAGTCGACGTGCTACGCATTGATTTAAGCCATCCAGATCCTCGCTAAAATACCTACTGGTGTGGTAACACCCGTTGTAATTGAACTTACCTTCCCATCTTTTACAACATAGATAGTCGGAGTTACGCTAATGCTCCATTCTTGCATGATGGTGCTTTTGGGATCATTGACATTATCGAACTGGTAGTCTTTTGCCTGCATGAATTTTTGTACACGTTCTTCTGGACCAGAGGCACCAGAAACAGCAACGACTTCATAATAGTTGCTCAACCAACTCACGCTAGGGCTAACAAACTTACACGCAGGGCACCACGTTGCCCAAAAATACACGACAACAGGCTCGTCATGGCTTTTGGCAATCACATCGACGAACTCACCGTCCGCCATGATTGCACTAAGAGGCGGCGCATGCTCTTTGGGAATGTCTTTGGTGCGGTACCAATCCATCGCGACCGATATAACAGTCACCATGAGGATGATTTGTAGCGCTTGACCAAGCCAATATTTCAGCGACTTGCGCTTTTTTACGGTGTTCACTTAATCACACCTCCGCTTGCTTGCTCAATGGCTTTCACCACAACATCGTCAGTCAAAATCACTGGTAAAGGAATACCTTCTGGTGCAGCAGGACCATAAACTATGTTGAATGGCACACCAAAACGACCATGTGCTCTTAAGAAATCGGTGACTGAACTATTAGGATGCGTCCAGTCGCCTTTTAACGTCGCAACATTAGGGCTTTGCAGCAATGAGTAAACTGGATCTTGCCAGATCACACCGATCTTGTTGGCTTTACAAGTGACACACCAGTCAGCAGTCACATCCACAAATACTACGCGACCATTTTTCACGTGTTCCGCAATCGCTTCATTCGATAACTTTTCCCAAGCCAAGTCTTCAGGCAATGGGGTTGCCCAATGATTCGCTGTCATGCTGCCTAGCATCAGTCCACCAGCGATTAAGATGAGCGATGCCGTACCTGACACTGCCAGCGCTTTGTTACCGTAGACTCGCTTGACACGCGCCATAATAACGATGAATGCAACCAAGCCGATTAAGATGACCCAAAATACTGGTAAGTGATTCGCCATCAATGACAACAACCATGCACTGGTTGCCAGCATCATGATGCCGAATACGATTTTCACGACATTCATCCACTGCCCTGGCTTTGGTAACCTCAACGCGATACCCGGGAAGATAGCGACTAAGATCCAAGGCAGTGCCATGCCTAATGCCAGTGCGGTGAAAATAGCAAACAGCGTTGCTACGTCCGCACCCAGTGCAAACGCAACGGCGGTACCTAAGAAAGGCGCAGAACAAGGCGTTGCAAGCAGAGTCGCGAACATTCCTTGCACGTAGTGTCCAAATAGCGAGTTATCGCCCTTCGACGCTAGCCAAGTATTCGTACCTGAAGACAGGCGAATTTCAAACAAACCAAGCATGTTGGCGCCAAATAATCCGGTCACCAGCAGCATTAAGCCTAAGAACCAAGGGCTTTGGAATTGCACACCCCAGCCGATAGCATTACCTGTCAGCTTCAACACTAAGATAAACCCAGCCAAAAGCCAGAACGAAGTCAGAATACCTAACGAAGAAGCGATGAATTGAGTGCGAATTTGGCGACGTTCAACACCTTGTGCGGCCACAATGCTGCTTAACTTCATACCTAGTACTGGTAGTACGCAAGGCATGATATTCAGAATCAAGCCGCCTAGTAGCGCAAACAAGAATATGTTCACCAGTGAAGTGGTTGGCAAAGCTTGCGTGATAACACCCGCTTTTGCTTGCGCGGTTTCTTGCGCCAGTAGGTTGTTATCTTTGATTGAGACGTAAAGCGATTGGTTATCCAGTTCTACGTCACCCAACCAAGTATTCACTAAATAGTTTGCGGTAAGCGTATTGCCCTCTTGATGCAGCCCTTCCAACTTGAAGCTGTAATCGCTCGTTGTTTCATCGACACCATCGACTAACACTTCTGGCTTCTGCCATCCTTGTGAGTTGGTCAGTTTGATTTGCAACTTAGATTGGCTCGCATCCCAGTTTGCTTGCGTAACTTCAACAAAAGGAGAAGGCTGAGGCACACTGCTCACTGCTTGCGCGTAAGTAAACATCACTCCTTCATCAACTTGTAAGTCGGAAGGTAGGAAAGACAGTTGAATGCGATAATCCGTCAGGACACAAATGGTCGTGCACGAAGACAGTGTCAGCGTCGCATCAATCGTCACTGGTTTATTCATGTCTTCGACGTGCAACGTCATTGGGAAAACGGTGTCACCTTTATAACCCAGCGTTTCAATACCAAGCAGTTCGTATTTCTGCGGGTACGGCCATTGCCAATCCACTTTGGTTAGGTTTTGTGATTTTTCCCAATCAATAGAAGGCGCGACGCCACCTTCACCCGGTGAACGCCAGTAGGTTTTCCAATCGCCGGTGAGTTTGACATCAAGATAACCAGTAAGTGTGTTGGTATTGGGATCTTGTTGTCCGGTAAGTACAAAGCGCGTCTGTACAGGTGGATGTTGAGGGTTGGTCAGCCACCCGGTGTCTGTCGTCTGTGCTTGGGCAAATAACGAGAATAAGCTCAGCGCTAACGTCATGAAGATCATAACCGCAGCTTGAGTTGTTTTTTTAATGTGGTTCATAGTGATTCCTAGTTAAAAACAAGTGTAGAAATTACTGACGGAAAAATACTCGTCAGAAATCACTTGTTATTCACGGAATACACATAGGGTGAGATGGACCCGATACTTATGGATTATCGGTTCTGTCCATTGCCTTTGGTTAGCAAATGCGCAGCAGCGCCACACGGCTAATACGAAGAGACCAATAAACAGTACAACAACCATGGTTTCCAGTTGCTGTTGAGCAAATTGAATCAGTTTTTCAGATAACTCACATTTACCCGTATCGTGCCCACTGTCGGCTCTCTCAATCTTTGTGACATCATTAACTCGCCCCCCATCAACCAACACCGAGGTCGTGTTCGAGTCATATTGCATGGCGCAACTGAACATCAAGCCGGAGTTTTTCAACAGGCACACCACAATCACCCAGCCAATCAAAGCTAGGAGCCATTTCCCTTGATGTTGGGATGCAGCAGATTGTGAAGTGGATGCAAGCATATTCGTTTTGATTGTCAATCGTTGGCGGGAATCATACGCAAGTTTATATAAACCTCAAGTGGTATGAATTTTCTGCGCCGCTCTCATTGGTAGCTAATTATGATAGTCTTATGACTACCATTTCCGTAAATAATTCAACATGCTCAATAAAGTTAATCTTGCTGATATTCGCTCCTTTGTTTTGATTGCTCAACTGGGCAACTTCACCAAAGCGGCAGAAGCCCTTTCAGTATCGCGTTCCCATGTATCTCGCCAAATCAGTGGGCTCGAAGCGCAAATGGGCGTGACTCTACTCACTCGAACTACGCGAACATTGCGTTTGACTCATGCCGGTGAACGTTTTTACCAAGAATGCGAAAAAGCACTGCATGATATCGACCAAGCATTAATTGCCGCTGTCGACGATACTCAAGAAGTTCGAGGGTTGATCCGAGTGAACTGCGTCGGCGGTTATATCGGCGAAGACATCGTCGCTAAATACGTCAATGAATTCATGTTGGAATACCCAGATGTATTTGTGGATTTGGACTTCTCTTCGCCTCGAATTGATTTGATCGAAGACCAGTTCGACGTTGCTATTCGTATGGGAGAACTGGAAGACGCTGGATTCGTTGCGCGTAAGTTGATGATGATCGACATGGTCACACTCGCGAGCCCACGTTACCTTAAAATACATGGCGAACCAGTCGCCCCCAAAGAGCTGGCGAAACACCGTACTCTCACAGGCTCAGTTACGCGTTGGAGCTACCGTAACGTTGCTACACCAACTGAACACAGTGACGTGATAGTGAAAGGTAACTTACGTTGTAAGAATGGTCGCGCTCTTGTGATGGGCGCACTCTACGGTAACGGCATTATTCGCGTACCCTTAAGTTACTGTGACAAAGAAGTAGAGCAAGGCAAGTTGGTCAAAGTGATGCCAGAATGGGAAATCCCATCGGTACCTCTGTCAGCGATTTTCCATCGTGACCGCTACCAGCCTAAACGTCTGCGAACCTTCATTGATTTCATCAAAGCCAAGTTTGAACAAGACGCGAAAGCTTAAAACGAACATTAGAGCGTCTCGTCGCTCCTCACCCTCTCTGGATAACGCAACAACCAGTCTCTAAGGCTGGTTTTGCATTAAACAGGTAAGAAACGTGTAAACAATCCCGCAAAAACAAGCGCATAACGTGAAAAAGGGTTATTCTTAGTTATTAAAAGTACGAAATAATTAATGAATGAGCACCCAACCTAATTCACGTCAATTGATCTCCTGCGAAGAGTGCGGCTTGGTCGTTCGTATTCCTGATATCGAACAAGGTCAAAAAGCACAGTGTCCTCGCTGTGAGCATTCGCTAACTAAAATCAACGCGAAACCGTATCAAAGCGTTCTTGCTGTCTCGGTCGCTTGTTTGATCATGCTAGTTTTGAGTGTCTCTTTCCCATTCATGTCGTTCAGCGTTCAAGGTTTATCTCAAGAAATCACTCTAATGCACGCAGCGAAGATGCTAGCGGAATTTCATAATGCGCTCCTTGGCGCTTTATTACTTGCGACCGTTGTCATCCTTCCCGCTATCTACGTCGGTTTGATTCTTTTCCTTCACCTTGAAGCCTTGAAGTCGCTCAAGCATCCATTGAGTAAAAAACAAATTCGCATGGCGAAGACTCTGTGTCGAATTCTGTTTAGAGTCGAACCTTGGTTGATGGTCGATGTCTTTTTAATTGGCGTATTAGTGAGCCTAATTAAGATTGCTTCGCTGGCTGAGATAGGCATGGGCAGTTCATTCTGGGCATTCTGTGTGTACACAGTTTTGGTGGTGAAGTGTATTTCTATGGTAGATAAGAGCTGGCTATGGGGGCATTTCATCCCATCTATCGAACTACCAAATGTGAAAGAAGGTGATACGCACCATGACAATAATCACATTGGTTGCCACACGTGCCATCAGCTTAACCCTATCGAAGATACTAAACATCAAAAGTGCCTTCGTTGCCATAGCCCAGTTCATAAATACAATCCTGCGAATAACTTACAGAAAGCATGGGCACTGTTGTTTGCCTCTATCATCTTTTACATTCCAGCCAACCTTTATCCAATGATGTATACCGTTAGCCTTGGTCATTCCGAAGGTTCAACCATCATGGAGGGTGTGGTGCTGCTGTGGCAACTAGGCTCCTACCCAATCGCTGCCGTTATTTTCTTTGCTAGTGTCTTCATTCCTATGGCAAAAATGCTCGCCTTAGCATGGCTTTATTACAACGCGCAGAAAGCTCAATACTTGCCACCAGAGGAAAGTATCTCGCGTTTAAAAGTGTACCGAATGACCGAGTTTATTGGGCGCTGGTCAATGATTGATATTTTTGTGGTCGCGATTTTGGTTGCGTTAGTACAACTGCAAAACCTAATGGCGATCTACCCTGGTCCTGCTGCCCTTTCATTTGCGGCAGTGGTCATTTTCACCATGCTCTCTGCCATGATTTTTGACTCGCGTTTGTTATGGCAATTACCACAAAACGAAGCGCAGAAGCCAATGACGAATAACTTAACTGAGAAAGCTAAATATGAGTGATGAGAACAAAGCAACCGCTCAAATAAAACCGCAAAAGCAGGTCTCTGCAATTTGGATCATCCCGATCCTTGCACTGGCGATGGGAGCGTGGATGTTGTTTCAATACATCAACAGTACTGGTCCCGAAATCACTCTGAAGCTACCAACAGCAGAAGGCATTGAAGTCGGCAAGACTGAAATCAAGGCACTCAATGTAAAAGTGGGAGTGATCACAGATGTTAAGCTCAGCAAAGATTACGACCACATTATTGCCACGGCACAAATGAACAAAGATGCCGATCGTATGCTGCGTGAAGATTCGATGTTTTGGGTCGTCAAACCGCGTATTGGTCGGGAGGGAGTTTCTGGTTTAGAAACGCTACTTTCCGGTGCCTATATCCAGCTGCAACCAGGCAACTCCAAAGTTGAAAAGGAACACTTTAACGTACTTGACGTTCCACCCGTTGCCTCCCCTGATGCAGAGGGTCTACGCATTGTCTTGACCCACCGCGAAGCAGGCAAACTCGGCGTTGGCGATCCGGTGATTTACAAAGGCTTCACCGTTGGGCGTGTAGAAACCACCAGCTTTGACGTGGATACTCGCCGAGCACTGTACCAACTGTTTATCTTCAAACCATACGACAGCCTTGTGCGCACTAAGACTCATTTTTGGCTAAGTTCAGGTGTTGACTTACAACTGAACGCCGAAGGTTTTGAGGTGAAGTTTGGCTCTCTTGAAAGCTTAATCACTGGAGGGGTTGTCTTTGATACCTTACCAGGCTTAGGGGCGGGAGATGAAGTCAAAGAGGATATGACGCACTTCCGTTTATTCGATGACGTCAAGCAAGTGCGTGAAGGCATGTACGACGACTACATCCAGTTTGTCATGATGTTTGAAGAGTCAGTGCGTGGTCTTAAACGTAAAGCACCCGTGGAATATCGCGGTCTACGTATCGGTACTGTAATGAAAGTGCCAATGCGTATGCCAACGCCAGACGAAGATTTCTCTGCGAAAAAAATTCCTGTCTTAGTTCGTATTGAACTTGGACGCGTGTACAACGACTTGCCTGCCGACAAGCTACCTCTTTTCAAACAGAAACTGAAAGAAGAGTTTGCTAAAGGGCTTCGTGGAACACTAAAAACCGGCAACCTGCTGACTGGCGCATTGTACATTGATACCGATTTTTATCCTGATGAAGACCCATACGTCCCAAGCGAGTTTGAAGGCTTAGACGTATTCCCGACCAAACAAGGTGGGTTCGCTCAAGTACAACGCCAAGTAAATGACTTCCTGACCAAAATTAATAGCTTACCGATGGAAGAGACGCTTCAATCATTAAATAAAACCCTGAAAACATCAGAGCGCACTCTCGCTTCTGCTGAGCGCGTTGCAAGCAGTGTCGACAAATTGCTTAACCAAGACGATACCAAAGCCATTCCACAAGACATTCGCAAGAGCTTAGAACAGTTGCAGAAAACCTTGGATGGTTATGGCCCGAATTCCACTATGTATAGTGAGATGGAGTCCACATTGAAAGAGTTGGAGCAGGTAATGACGGAGTTCAAGCCCGTTCTTAAGCAACTAAATGAAAAACCAAACTCATTGGTCTTTGGTGAAGATGAAGTGAATGATCCAATTCCTGTTAGAGGGCAAAAATAATGAAACGCGGACTTTTATTGATTTCTGCCCTATTGGCAGGTTGTAGCAGTGCACCAGAAAACACCGGGGCATTGTATGTGTTGCCTGAAGCAAGCTCAGCGAAAATCAGCGACACCATGATTGCACAACGTCCACAGCTTGTTGTTCGTCCAGCTCAACTAGCAAGCTATCTTGCTGACAGTGGCATTGTGTACCGAACATCTGAGACTCAAATCATTCAAGCAAAACACAACCAGTGGGCGCACAGTATCTCTGAGCAAATTACTCAACGCATGATTGATGATCTACGTGCTAAGCAAAGCCAATACTGGCCGGTAGAAGTGAACAACTTACTCGACCAAAGTGACCAAAGTAAACTTCAGTTATCGCTGAGTAAGTTTAATGGTAGCTATGAAGGAAACGCAGAAATTGAAGGCGAATGGCTTATCATTGATGCGAATGGCAAAGTGAAAAACAGTGCACCTGTAACAATCAAACTGCCTTTACAAGACGAAGGTTATGATGCGCTTGTTGACGCGCTTTCCGCTGGGTTGAATAACCTTACTGATCAAATCGCTGCTCAACTATAAAACTCTCTCGCCCACTCCAATTGAGGAGTGGGCGTTTTCTTCCTCAAATCTCTAATCGCCCTCTTCTCTCAACATCATCCAGAGAAAACACTATTAAGCCATATCTAGCGATACTGTGAGTGAAATAAAGCGTTTCCGTTAGTCGTCGTTTTTGAATTACCCCACTCCATGCCCTACGCTAATCTTTATGCAACTCATTTAATTAAAATATGGACGTTGATATGGTTAAGAAAATCCTGCCGGTTCTTTCTCTGCTCTCTTCTTATCTGATTGCACCTTTTACAATGGCAGACGATACATACTCGTCACCAAGCCATTGGCAGCATAGTGTTGAAATCTACATGCAGGCTCTGAATATTAATGGCGATTCCACAATGGGGAATTTCTCAACTGACCTTGACGTAGATCCTAAGTTCATCATGGATCATCTTGATATTGGTGCGATGGCAAGGCTTGAAGGAGTGTACAAAAATAAATGGGGTTATTACCTCGATTACAGCTTTATGGATCTAAATGGCAGTGCGAATAATCTATCTGGCATTTTACCTAATGTTACTTATCGTGCAGATCTGGACGTCAGACAAGGCGTACTTGAAGCAAAAGTGTTCCAACGAGAAATCCATTCATTTGGCATGATTGATTACATGTTTGGCTTACGTTGGTGGGATAACGACATCAAAGGTAAAGTCTACCGTAACGATAACCGCATTCTCGTAGACAGATTAAACATCAAAGAGGACTGGGTTGATTTCTTAGTGGGCGTGCGTTGGTTAAACAATCTCACTAAAGACTGGCGTTTTCATGCAAGCTTAGACGCTGGTCTTGGAGCAGATACGAACTTTACTTATGCGACACAAATAGGCTTGCGTTATCACATGAACGATTGGTCGGACATTAACCTGGCTTACAAATCGACTTGGGTGGACTATGTCAATAAAGGAACCTTCGAATACGATACTGCCTCTCATGGTTTTCTTATTGGTCTTGGACTATATTTTTAGTCCCCTCAACATAAGGTGCTGCAGCACGCTAACGCAGGATCTTCTAAGCTAGTAATAACCTTCTCACTTAGGCAAAGCTTAATGATGAATAAATCGGAAGTTATCTGGCCAGATTATTACCACCCTAAACATTCTCATATACACGTACGCAGCCAAATCGAGATCCCTGAACCACCAGAAGTTGTTTGGCAACATCTAGTTCGTGCTCCTGAGTGGCCGGCATGGCGTCACTCTAAAACCATGGTTCAGATCTTAAGTGGCGATAGCACGTTATGCAAAAACACCATGTTTCGTTGGAAAACATCTTGGGTTGATTTTCACTGCACAGTAGTCGAATACACCTTGAATCAACGCTTGGCATGGAAAGGTAAAAAAGGAGGTGTTGATATGTACCACGCTTGGGTTTTAGAGCCGACAAAAACAGGTTGCTGTATTACAACGGAAAGTACCCAACGCGGTGGAATGACCTGGCTTACAAAATACTTTGCACCAAAACAGCTAAGAAAGTACCACCTA
This sequence comes from Vibrio harveyi NBRC 15634 = ATCC 14126 = KCTC 12724, assembly GCF_001591145.1. Classification (GTDB taxonomy): domain Bacteria; phylum Pseudomonadota; class Gammaproteobacteria; order Enterobacterales; family Vibrionaceae; genus Vibrio; species Vibrio harveyi. Next base: position 31,880 of record NZ_BCUF01000006.1, read on the forward strand.
AAATGGTTAGAAGAGTTGTGCCGCCAATCTCACGGCAATTGCGAGAAATAATGAAAATATACACTCTACTTGCTACTTAATATGCTCAATAAATGCGCTCAGCCTGATCTCAATCATGTTTGAAGCACGTCGCTTAGGATACCCTTAGCGAAAACTATAAATCCCCAATCCTATGACCTAATGGTCAATAGATAAGGCGCTTGAGCAGCAATGTCGATTAACATTTCAGATCTAACCACCGCATTAAGCAAGGTGGAGCACATACATAAAGTCCAATTGGAAAATGTGCATCAATTCTTTAAGTCTAACGAAACTTTCTCGGTACAAGCCTTTAGCCAAATTGTGGCAACGGACTCTATTGATGAGCGTTTTAAAGCTATCGACAAAGAATTTGCTTTGTTGGGCGATGCTAAAACTTACCTACTAGAGGCTTCTTACTTAGTTGCTTAGAAACCAAGCCAGCTAAAGTAAAAAATTGCGCTTTCAAACCTTAAATGAGATTTATTTTTAATCGCATTACTGTTAAATTATCGGCAGTTATCGTATGAGGTTTTGCAATGAACGCGAAGAAAGCGCTAAAAAAATTGAAGAAGAAAACCGTAAGAAAAATGGCTTCTTCTTCACATAAACAGCTTAGTGCTTTAAAGAACAACGCATTAGGCAGCCCTGCCACATCAAAATCTCACACTTTCTCTTCACAAAGTGAACTCGTTAATGAGCTGAAAGGCGTCGCAAACCAAGCTGTAATGAGTGCAGCGTATGAGCTCGCAGCTCCTCTCAATCCACTATTATCTTGGTTTAACGATGCTGGCGGTGTCGTTGATTTCACCACTGCGCCTAAAAAACCCTCAGTACCGTTATCAAAACAGTCAGCGAACGATTCAACACCTGCATTTTCAGTTAAATCAGTCGGTCATTTGCCCTTGAAATCACCACCTTGCAAGCGTTGCCCAGCTCTCTCGAATGGCATTTGTAAGTGCGCAGCGAAGAAGTTTAAGCTTAGTGCTTAACGTCACAAGTAAAGCGATAGCCAAACGTACTTGATCAAAAAAGCCCGACTTGATGCCGGGCTTTTTAATGTTCTTTTTTCTCAACCGCTTATGCCAAATTCATGATAACTCGGCTGACTGATGGACCAACGATACGAGTCAATGCGATCCCTGTTAATCCTTTCACTAGACTCTTTGTTCCGCTCACCATTGCTTTCTCAACAAAAGAAGGCTTTTCGCTGCTTAGCGTCCAATGATGACTTTCTAGAATTTCCATCAAACTGTCACAATCTAGCTCACGACTATCGAAGCTGATCGCTACAGATCCTGCATATTTCTTATGCTTTACTTCACGTACAGCATCAATCCCTTCCAACTGACAAATCAATTCTTCGACTTCTTTGGGGTGATCTTTAATATAGTCAGAACGAACCCTAAGCCTATGATTTGTCTTGTGAATGTAAGTATTCATGCTAGCGCCAATCCAAATGATAACCATTACTTTTTTCAACAGTAGCATTGAAATTGATTAAGCGCAAAGCATTTGTAATTAGTTCGTCACATGATCCTTTTTCTCAATGAATCTGACCTCGCTTACCGTATAATTTTTTTATGAAACAGTACGTCGACCAGGCCTTAAAACTAAGAAAGTGGGTATCGATTGGCCACCATATCCCGGGAAGAGTAAGACTCAAATACAAGCTCGGCATCGTAGCGCATCTTGCCAGTTTCCGAAGTGACGACATCGAGAAAGCCATTTCTTCAATTCCGGCATTCAAAAACTATAAGTTGAATAATGCGACGGGCAGTATCGTCATTGAATACGACCCAACAACAGTCAACCCCAAAGCAATTGACGCGTTGTTTTCGGAGTCAAAAGAGGTTGCTGAACGAGCATGCTACGCGATAGCTGAGCAACTAGACTTAGATGGAGAACGTTCATGAGTGACTCATTGAACAACGCAAATCCATACGAAGCCTACTTCAAGGCCATGATGGAAATGCAAAAGGAAATGGCGAATGCTTACATGGCAAGCATGCAAAACGGTGAAATGCCACCAATGATGATGCCTCATCAAATGGGTATGATGCCGCATTTCCCACATCCTGCATTTTGTCATCCTCACCAAATGCCACCGGGCATGGGCGCACAATTCCACCCGGGAATGATGCCACCGCCCCCACACTGGCCGCATGCGGGGATGATGCAACACCCACAGCAACCTCAACAACCACCTCAAACCTCTGAAACACCAGAAAGCGATCCATTATTCGAGCAAGCTCAGGCGATGCTAGAAGGCGCTCTCGGTGAAGAAGCAGGCATGTTTAAAGAGATATTAGGAACTTTCGGTATGAACGATAAAGAGTTTTGGAAAGGCGCTATGGTAGGCGCTGCAGCAGCACTTCTATTAAGCAATGAAAATGTGCGCGGCAAACTAATGGGCTTGATATCAGGTGCTGGCGACATGCTGAAATCTGGTGGTTCAAGCGTAAAAGAAGGCGCCGTAAACACTGCAAGTGCAGTGAAAGAGAACGTGTCGACAGGAAGTGAAATCTTTAAAGAGACTTATGCTGCGGGTAAACAAGGCTTCCAAGAATCTGTAGAGCGTCACAAAGCAGAACCTGCAATCAAAGAAGTTGCCGAAAAAGCACCTAGTGAAGAAAACGAAGGTGAAAACGGTCAACCAGTTATCAAAGAACATGAGTAATTCAGCCAATAAACTCAGTTCTGCCAATCGTGCCATGTTAGTCGGTGCTATCGCAGGTGGCAGCGCGACAATTGCCAGCCAGTGGAAAGAGCATAAAGCGGGCAATATCGACACTAATGAAATGGCTACCAGCGCCGCAAAATCTGCACTTAAGACTGCAGCAATCGCTGGTGCGACAACGTATGTGGCAGAAAAAATGGCCGGTCGCCCTGCACTCTCTATGCTGACAATTCTCAGCGTAGGTGCAGCGGGTCTTTACTTAATGGATCAAGTTTCGGAATCTAAAGATGAACAATAACAACCCATACTACGGTTACCCTTACTACGGCTACCCACAGCAACAAAACCAAGCAGTGGATCCACAACAGCAGGCTGCAGAGCAACCATATAAAAAGCAAAACACAAAAACGCATTTTATGATGGGTATGGCAGCCGGGGCAGCAGTTGCTTACCTATTGACAAACAAAAAGTTTCAGCAAGGTGTTACGACTACTGGTGAGAAAGCTTGGTCCGCAGTCCGTGGTGAAGTAGAAGAGCTTAAAGAACGCTTAGAAGACACACAAGCAGAGCTGGAATACTACCGTAACCTATACAAAGGCGAAGAATGATCTCGATTCAGGTAAAGCATCACTTTCCCGGTCGGATCCGCTTTAAAGCATCAGCATTAAGGCATCACAAAGATGTCGGCACTTGGATTGAAACCAGTTTAATGGCAATCCAAGGCATCAGTGCTGTGCGGGTCAATGAGTCTGCTCAATCTGTTGTCGTCGAATATGACACACAACTGCTACAAGCAAAAACGGTTGAAGAACGTCTAAGCCAACTTGATTTAGCAGAAGCCACTCAAGAAGAAGCAGAACACAAGTTTACGCGTGGCGACATTGCCATGAACGTGATTGGCACTATCGCGGCGGCTTTACTGCCCAACAAATGGGGAGCACTATCAACCGCAACATTGATTGCTCCAACCTTATTTGAAGGGGTCAGCGATCTAAAAGACAAGAACATTTCTGTTGAAGTCTTAGATGCAATTGCTGTTGGTTTATCGGCTTGGCGCGGTGATTACCGTACTGCGATGATGACGCAAAGCTTAATCAGTCTTGGCGAATACATGGAGCAAAAGACCAGTCGCAACAGTGATCAACTACTGGCTGATTTGATGCGTCCTCAGGAATCGATTGTTTGGCGCGTAGACGGAACACAACGCACACAAGTGAACTCAACGGAGCTTGACGTTGGTGATGTCATTGAGCTGGCTCCTGGTGTGTCTATTCCTGTTGATGGCACTATCATCAAAGGGGCAGCACTGATTAACCAATCCTCTTTGACTGGTGAAAATGTGCCAGTTCGTCGTGAGGAAAGTGCTGTCGTCTACTCTGGAACTAGCGTGCACGAAGGTACAATTCAAGTTCGCGTCGACAAGGTCGGTAGCGAAGCGACCACCGCAAAAATTGCCAAACTGATTTATGACTCGCTGAGTGAAAAGAGCGAAATTCAGCAGGTTACACAAGACATGGCAAACCGCCGCGTGAAAATTACCTTGGGTATCGGAGCCGCAGTCTTTGCGCTAACTCAGGATATTAACCGCGTCGCGTCTGTATTCCTTGTAGATTACTCCTGTGCGCTCAAACTCAGTACGCCAGTAACCTTCAAATCCATCATGTACCGTGCGGCACAACAAGGGATCTTGTTCAAAGGCGGCAGCGCAATTGAAAAATTGGTAAAAATAGACACCTGTGTGTTTGATAAAACGGGCACGCTCACTCATGGTGATATGCAGGTAACGGATGTGATTCCATTATGCGATTCCAACACGGCTCGTGATTTACTCGCTATTGCAGCGTCTGTCGAAGAACACAGCAACCACCCACTTTCTCAGGCTGTGGTAAACGCGGCAAAACACAATCAACTACCACACATCGAGCACGGTGAAGTGGAATACGTGATTGCCCATGGTCTCAAGAGCACCATGAATGATCATGAGTTGGTAATGGGCAGTCGCCACTTCTTAGAAGTGCATGAGAGTGTTGACTTCACACCATTTGAAGATGTGATCAAAAAGTATGAAGCGCAAGGTCGTCACCTTATCTTCATCTCGCATCAAAATGTGTTGATCGGCATGATTGGCTTACGCGATCACTTGCGTGAAGATGCATTAGACACGCTAAATGCACTGCACCAGTTTGGTGTCAAAGAGCTGATCATGATTACTGGTGACAGCCAATTCAAAGCCAGCATTCTTGCTGATGAACTGAAACTAGATCGAGTCTTCGCTGAAGCAGTCCCTTCAGAGAAATCAACTATCGTTGAAGCGCTTCAGGCTGAAGGACGCACTGTTATGTTTGTTGGTGACGGCGTAAATGATGCGCCGGCTTTAACCGCAGCGGATGTCGGTGTCGCAATGGGTCGAGGTACTGAACTTGCCCGCCAAGTTGCCGATGTCGTGCTTCTTCGTGATCAGCTATACGGACTGGCAGAAGCGCGTGAGCTTGCCAATATCGCCATGCATGTGATCAACTCTAACATCAAGATCGCAGAATACGTGAATAGCGGAATCATGCTTGCTGCTGCGTTAGGTTGGCTCAATCCAACGATGAGTGCTCTACTCCATAACGGCACAACATTATCTATCCTTGGTCGCTCTGCAGCGCTTAGACATGGATAAATGCACGCTTTAAGAAAAGACTCCTGAAAGCGATGAGAAAAGCCCCGACTCAATCGAGTATCGGGGCTTTTTATTATCTAAGGGAGAGCATTAGTTTGATGAAAGCTTGTAACGATCATCAATGACTGTCACTTCTGGGAACGCTTTGCCACTCTTCATCGCTTTCTCTGTTTCTTTCTTCACAGACTTATCAATCCAGAAGTTACCAATATCCATTGGATGGAACATGCTCTCGGTGGATTTGGTCATTGCATCCTTTGGTGTAATCAGCCAGCGCCAATGTGCAACACGAGTATAAGGTACCATGTAACCTGGGACGATCACGTTTGCATCACCAACATACTTCTGGATCTGACGTGACAAGTCATAACGCTTTTGTTGTTCAAACTCGTTGTCATACGCTTCAATTAACTTATCTAGCTCAGGGCTACTGTAGTTCGTATGTGCATTCGTTTGCGGCTTGTTCGCATTCGCTGAGTGGAAGTATTCCCAATATGCTGGGATTTCACCTGAGCCCATATTTAAGAATGCCAGTTGGTGCTTTTTCTCTAGGATGTATTTAAACGCAGAGGAGCCATCAACAAGGTTAAGGGTAAACTCAAGACCCGCTAATTTCGCTTGTTCTTTTAGATAAGCAATTCTAGGAGTATGAGAATTGTAACCGTAAGTAATCGCAAAACTTAGGCGCTCGCCTTTGTCATTAACACGAATACCATCCGCCCCTATTTTATCGAAACCCGCTTTCTCGAAATGCTTAACCGCTTCTGCTGGATCAAATTTTGGTGGTGTATTGTTTGGATCATCATACTCACCATGACCAAAGCCTAAACCGTGTGGCTTACGTGAATAATCACCACGCATGATGTTTTCAATCATGCCATCGTAGTCTGTTGCAGCCATGATGCCTTTACGTACTTCTATATTGCCTAGCATCGGCATTGCTGTGTTAATCCACAGACCACCCGCACCTTGAGGTGATTGGTTGAAGCCCCAATACTTTTGGATATAACCCTTGGTGTAGCCATCGCTGTTTGTTTTGTCGTGCCAAAGGTTAGGTAGCACCATATCAAAGTAATCAAGCTTGCCTTTTTCGAAGTGCTTCATCGCGATGTCTTGGTCACGAATTACAGTGATACGTACTTTGTCTACGTTGTAACGGTTTTTGTAATAACGGTTGTTATAGCCCCACCAATCTTCACCAACGTGCTTAAAGGTAACACTCTTACCCTTTTTGATCTTATCAAGGTAGTAAGGGGCGGCGGTCGGTTCTGCCTTGAAGTTGAACTTGCGGACGAAGTTATCTGGCATACCGTCTTTGTTTTCGTCCTTTTCACCCTCAAAGAAGTGTTCTGGACGAGGTTGGAAGCCGTTACTTGGCATATTGATCAAAACCATGAGAGAGTCGTGGCTTTGCGCAACAGAAAGATTAACGCGAATTGTGTATTCATCAATCTTCTCTACGCTCACAATACTGTTTTTAAAGAAGTCGTTGTACCAAGGATCGATGATGTCTTCTGAAGTGTAATACTTCATCATAAATACGTAGTCGTCTGCGGTGATCTTCTCACCATCTGACCATTTAGCGGTTTCATCCAGCTTAAAGTAAACTGTTTTATTATCTTCACCGAACGCCCACTCTTTGGCTAATTGTGGGATCCATTTACCGGTGTTTGGATGGCGCTGTGCCAATTTAGGTGCGCCATCCATAAAGTAGTGACGTAGACCTGAGTTAGCATCAGGACCAACGCTACGAAGAGTCTGTGGAAAGCTCATCATATATGTGCGCAGAGTGCCGCCTCGTACAGCTTCATCAGAAGCGAAAAGAGGCTCGTTATTATTCGAAATCCATTCGATGTCAGCAGGTAGCTCCGCAGCATTTAACTGAAAGCTGCTCGCCATTAACATTGCCAATGCCGAGAATGGCAGAGTTTTTATCATTGTTTTCTTCCTTGTCGTGTTTGCGCAGTAAGACCAGAAGAACGACAACAAGTGAATCTCGAAGCGACTGTGTTTAATACACAGTAAAGGAAATAATGGGAGCGAATACAAAGTGAAGTCCTGTTCACTTCCGTATAAATATCAGAGAGTTTCACTAGGTCATCCTGACCTTACAACGCAGTGAATGCATCCACTCCATAGTATTCGTTACACATTTGTAACGCAACCCATCCATAACACATGGTTGCACTTTCCGAGTATCACAGCGGTTTATGTTAGCAAAGTGTGAACCTAGCAGTGCCATTAGCCATACAGTCAAGGCAAAACGATATCAATTACAGCTACCTCTATTTTTTCAGTGCAGCAAAAACAAAAAAGGCGAAGCGTTCCCACTTCACCTTTTTCGTTCGGTTCAAATCAACATTACATATTTGCTAAGCTATCGTTGATTGACTTAAGGACCGATGCAGGATCCACAGCCTGAGTAATCGGACGACCAATTACAAGGTAGTCAGAACCCGCTTGGATTGCATCTACTGGCGTCATGATGCGGCGTTGATCACCTTGCTCAGAACCTGCTGGGCGGATACCTGGAGTGATTAGCTTAAATTCTTTTCCAAGTTCATTTTTAAGTAGAGATGACTCTTGCGCAGAGCACACTACGCCATCAAGACCAGCGTTCTTTGTCAGAGTTGCTAGGCGAATAACCTGCTCTTGAGGAGCGACGTTCAGACCGATTCCAGCAAGATCGCTCTGCTCCATGCTTGTTAACACTGTCACACCAATAAGTAGCGGGCGGTCTTTACCGTAAGGTTCAAGAATTTCACGCGATGCTGTCATCATGCGCTCGCCACCACTTGCGTGTACATTCACCATCCATACGCCCAGTTCAGCTGCTGCGCGAACCGCTTTTGAACACGTATTCGGGATATCGTGAAACTTCAGATCTAGGAATACAGAGAAACCGCGTTTATGAAGCTCACGTACGAAATCAGGACCAAATAGCGTAAACATTTCTTTGCCTACTTTAAGGCGACATGACGCAGGATCAATTCTGTCTACAAACGCAAGCGCATCAGCTTGGTTATCATAATCCAGTGCGACAATAACTTTTTGGTCGATCATTTCATCTCCTAACTGTTTTTGGTTCTTATTAAATAAAGGTCAAAAAAATGCAGCGGACAGAAACTCTGCCAGCTGCATTAAAATTATTCACCGTCCAATCCTCGGATTGGCTTGATCGTCCCCCACCCTTTACACGATGGACAGTGCCAGTAAAGGGAATGAGTGGAGAAACCACATTTCCTGCATCGGTAGTGCGGTTTAACTTTTAATTGCTCACCAACCATCGCTTGTAGTGTAGAAAGGCTGTCTTTTGCACGACCATCTTCTGCTTCTGCAATATGGTAGTCAATAAGGCGGTAGAAGCCCTTCATAGTTGGGTTTTTCAATAGTTGTTTGGTTAGTAGTTCTTGTGCGGCTCCCACACTCTCATGGTGCGCAACTAACTGTGCCAACATCAATTCAGACGATACACCGGCTTTCTTATCGATACATGCTCGTAAAAATTCCACCAGCTCATCTTCTTGACCAAGGTGGTGATAACACTCGGCAATTGTTGGCAGTACATCACTAATAAAGTCTTTATCTTGCTCAAGCACGCCAGTCAGGTATTTGATGGTGTGTTTGTAGTCTTCTGATTCCAAGTACACGCGACCAAGAGCAATACTCGCACGGACACATTTAGGATCTTCTGAAAGTGCTTTCTTGAAATGTTGAATGGCTTTATTGGTATTGCCATCCGCTTGGTCAAGCATCGCCAGCTCACACCAGAAGTGCGCAATGTTAGCGCGAATACGAGTGCGTTTTTTGCCCATTTTCGCTAACTGGTTTGCGTAGTGAATCGCTTTTTCCCACTCACGGGTTTGTTGGTAAATAGTCACCAACTGTTGAAGGGCACTTTCACGATGGTCTGGCTCATCAACTAGCTGCTCAAAGATCTTCTCGGCACGGTCTAAAAAGCCGGAAGCCATGTAGTCTTTCGCCAGTTGCTGGAGAGCAAGGTTTTTCTGATCCAGAGTCAGACCAGAACGGGAAATCAGGTTTTGGTGGATACGAATTGCACGGTCGACTTCACCACGAGAACGGAAAAGATTACCTAACGCTAGGTGTGTATCTATCGTTTCGTTATCAACTTGGAGCAATTCAATAAAGTGGTCAACCGCCTTATCTGACTGATCAGATAAAAGCAGGTTAAGACCCGTCACGTACTGACGGGATATCTGATGAGATTGCTTCTGCTTGTCTTGCTGAGCGCTGCGATGCCCCATGTACCAACCATAGGCGGCGGCTATCGGCAATAACAAGAAGAGTAGTTCAAGCATTAAAGTTAAGCCTTATCCTTATGCCTGTTTTGCTACTGCTGGTTTAGCAGGTTTCTCTGCTTCAGCGGGCTCATACTTTTTAAGTTTCTTTTTCAGACGACGAACCTGAAGTTGAGTCTTGAATTGGATGCTAGCAAAGATAACCCATGCCAGAGCAAAGCCAACCACAAAGACCACACCTAGTAGCGTTGATAAGTGGAATTCACCCTTCGCTAAAAGGTAATTGAAAGTCACGATCTCTTGGTTTTGAGAACCTAAAGCCAGTGCAATTAAAAAGAGAGCTAAAACAGCAACGATTTTTATAATTTTCATGTTACATCACCCTTCGAGGAGTAAGTAGGTAAGATTATGCAGTAAAATGTTTCTTCAGACCATGTATATTACCAATAATCTAGTTATAAAAAAGCGGCATACACGAGAGTATGCCGCTTTTTCAAACTAATAAGAGAGCCTTAGCCAACCATATTTACACGTTCACGAAGCTCTTTACCAGGTTTGAAGTGAGGAACGTATTTACCTTCCAACTCCACTTTATCGCCCGTTTTAGGGTTACGACCTACGCGAGGCTCGCGGTAATGAAGAGAAAAACTACCAAAGCCACGGATCTCGATACGGTCACCGCTCTCTAGTGTAGAAGCCATGTGCTCTAAAATATCTTTTACAGCATCTTCTACCTCTTTCGCTGATAAATGTGTTTGCTCAGCGCAGAGTCTTTCAATCAGTTCAGACTTAGTCATAGTTGCCCTCTTTGAGTATCTTTATCACTCATTATAGTAAGTAATACTAATTCCAACAAACACTTGCTATCAATTCTAGACAAATTTTACACAAAATGCGCAATCAAAAAATGTCTTTTTTTAGCATAGTTTATCAACATTAGTATTACTACTCGCAAAGTAGCAAGCATAAAAAAGGAGCCTTGCGGCTCCTTTTTAGCTTAAGCGAGTAAATTATTCGCCTTTAGCAGCTTTGAAAGCGTCAGCCATTGCATTACCAAAAGCAGCTTCGTCTTGCTTGTTGATAGATGCCATTGCTTCTTGCTCTTCAGCTTCATCTTTAGCTTTGATAGATAGGTTGATTACGCGGTTCTTACGGTCAACACCTGTGAACTTCGCTTCAACAACATCACCAGCGCTTAGGATTAGAGAAGCATCTTCTACGCGATCGCGAGATACTTCAGAAGCACGGATGTAGCCTTCAACGCCTTCTGCGATTTCAACTGTAGCGCCTTTAGCGTCAACAGCAGTTACAGTAGCGTTAACTAGAACACCTTTCTTGTTGTCAGCAACGTAAGCATTGAATGGGTCGTTTTCCATTTGCTTGATGCCTAGAGAGATGCGCTCACGCTCAGCGTCTACTGCTAGAACAACTGCAGAGATCTCGTCGCCTTTCTTGTACTCACGTACAGCTTCTTCGCCAGCAACATTCCAAGAAATGTCAGATAGGTGAACTAGACCGTCGATGCCGCCTTCTAGACCGATGAAGATACCGAAGTCAGTGATAGACTTGATCTTACCAGTAACTTTGTCGCCTTTAGCTTGTGCTTCAGCGAATGACTGCCATGGGTTAGCTTTACACTGTTTCAGACCTAGAGAGATACGACGACGTTCTTCGTCGATTTCAAGAACCATAACCTCAACTTCGTCGCCAACATTAACAACTTTAGAAGGGTGGATGTTCTTGTTAGTCCAATCCATTTCAGAAACGTGTACTAGACCTTCAACGCCTTCTTCGATTTCAACGAAGCAGCCGTAGTCAGTTAGGTTAGTTACGCGACCAGTTAGTTTGTGACCTTCTGGGTAACGCTTAGCGATTGCTACCCATGGATCTTCGCCTAGTTGCTTAAGACCTAGTGATACGCGAGTACGCTCACGGTCGAACTTAAGAACTTTAACTTGGATCTCATCACCAACGTTAACGATTTCAGATGGGTGCTTAACACGCTTCCAAGCCATATCAGTGATATGTAGAAGACCGTCAACGCCACCTAGGTCAACGAACGCACCGTAGTCAGTAAGGTTCTTAACGATACCTTTAACTTCAGAACCTTCTTGTAGAGTTTCTAGAAGCTCGTCACGTTCAACGCTGTTCTCAGATTCGATAACTGCACGACGTGAAACAACTACGTTGTTACGTTTTTGGTCAAGTTTGATAACTTTGAACTCTAGCTCTTTGTTTTCTAGGTGAGCAGTGTCGCGGATTGGACGTACGTCTACTAGAGAGCCAGGAAGGAAAGCACGGATACCGTTTAGTTCAACAGTGAAACCGCCTTTAACTTTACCGTTGATGATACCAACAACAGTTTCAGCTTCTTCGTAAGCTTTCTCAAGAACGATCCAAGCTTCGTGACGCTTAGCTTTCTCACGAGAAAGTTGAGTTTCACCGAAACCATCTTCAACAGCGTCTAGAGCTACGTCTACTTCAGCGCCAACTTCAACTTCAAGTTCGCCAGCAGCGTTCTTGAACTGTTCAGCAGGGATAGCAGATTCAGACTTAAGACCAGCGTCAACAAGAACGAAACCGTTCTCGATAGCTACTACAGTACCTTTAACGATGCTGCCTTGTTGGAATTCTGTTTCGTTTAGAAACTCTTCAAAGAGTTGAGCAAAAGATTCAGTCATTTATTTAATCTTCAATAAATTAAACGTCCACGGGTATCCTACCGCATGGGGTTATTAAATTCGCCAATCATCATCCTTGCGACCGACGCTCTTAGCCTAGCCGAGCGTAATTACTCAGCTAGCTTCGATTCGATATATTGTAGTGCCTTTTCTACCACTTCGTCGATAGTCATCGACGTAGAATCTAGCACAAGCGCATCCTCTGCAGGGCGTAGTGGCGCCACTGGGCGGTTACGATCTCGATCGTCACGCTCTTGGATCTCGCTCAAAAGGTCAGCAAATCTAACATCTAACCCTTTATCTTGCAACTGTTTAAGGCGTCGATTTGCACGCTCTTCTGCACTCGCATCAAGGAAAATTTTCGCTTGTGCACCCGTGAATACAACCGTACCCATGTCACGACCATCAGCAACAAGACCCGGAGCAGTCTCAAATGCACGCTGACGACGCAATAATGCTTCACGAACGCGTGGCAAAGCTGCCACTTTAGACGCCGCCATCCCAGTTTCTTCTTTACGAAGTTCACCAGAGACGTCTTCGCCTTCTAGAATCACTTTTACTAGGTCACCTTCAGCAACAAACTGCACGTCTAGATGAGTAGCAAGTGGAACAAGCGCATCTTCTGACTCAGTGTCTACGCCGTGGTGAATCGCTGCGAGTGCAAGTACACGATAAATTGCGCCAGAATCAAGAAGATGAAAGCCCAACTTCCTCGCCAGCAACATACATAAAGTGCCTTTACCTGCACCACTAGGTCCATCTACGGTAACAACCGGAGTTTGAGAGGACATGTTCTTCTCCACCTATAATTTCTTTTTCAGCAATTTGCTCGGTTTTCGAGGCGCGTATTATACGGGTAATTGCCTTTTGGAGCGAGTAAAAATGTCGTGTAAAGCATTACACCCAACGCGCACTTGGATTCACGCTATTGAGAAAAGTTCCAATAAAAAACGGCGAGAATTTTCACTCTCGCCGTTTTAAGTTTTACTCGTTATCTTATCGATTAAACAATCGGTTTTTGACCACGCTCTGCAAGTTTAAGCACGACACTGTCTGCCACTTTACCTGCAACACCAGCGAGCTTGTCTGCCAGTTTCTTCTTCTGCACGTAATGCACTGCTAGTACGGTTTTCTCTTTGCATGCAGCGACAACCAGATCGTCGGAAGTGCTGATTTCATCCACCAGCCCTAGCTCTTTCGCTTGCGTACCAAACCAGTGCTCACCCGTTGCCACTTTTTCAAGCTCTAGATCTGGGCGACGCTCACGGATAAAGTCTTTAAATAGTACGTGTGTTTCTTCAAGTTCTTGCTTGAACTTATCGCGCGCTTTGTCAGTGTTCTCACCAAACATAGTCAGTGTGCGTTTGTACTCACCAGCCGTTAGCTGTTCGTACTCGATATCGTGCTTTTTCAACAGTTTGTTGAAGTTAGGGATCTGTGCGATAACACCGATAGAACCCACAATCGCAAACGGAGCTGAGACAATCTTGTCTGCCACACACGCCATCATGTAACCGCCACTTGCTGCAACTTTGTCGACAGAAATCGTCAGAGGCAGACCCGCTGCTTTGATTCGGTCAAGTTGAGAAGATGCCAAGCCATAACCATGAACCATGCCACCGCCAGACTCTAGACGCAGCAAAACCTCATCGCCTTCACGAGCGACAGCTAATACTGCAGTGATCTCTTCACGTAGCGAGCCTACTTCTTTTGCATCAATGCTGCCGTTGAAGTCCAACACGAACAGATGCGGTTCGCGCTTGCTATCGAGAGAACCTTCTTTGCTCGCTTGTTTGATTTCTTTCTCGCGAGATTTGTTCTTCTCTTTCTCTTCTTTCTTGACTGCTTTATCACGAGCTTTGATGAAAGCGTCATCGTGCAGGTGATGCTCCAACTGCTCTACCGCATCTTTATGACGTTCAGAAAGGTTGGTAACTTCCAATTCGCCTTTTGCTGCACCCGACTTACCACTCGCTGATTTTGCGATAATCAACAGCACAATTACTGCTGCAACAACGGTAACAATCTTAGCCAAAAACAGACCGTAATCTAATAAAAATTCCAATGAGAGTTCCTCTATCTCATACCAGTGATAGTCATCAATATGTTACGTAGAAAAATCAGAAAGAAGGCAAGAAAATCAGCAACCTCTTGTTCTGATTGATAGCGTTCAAATAACATACCGGACAACCGTTCTGGAATTGGTATAACACATGAATTGGTGTATTGTAACCAACTTGTCACGATTACCAAGATTTTCCATTGAGAAACAGGCGCATTTCTACACAAACGAACATGAAGCCTGTACGTCGGAACTAGATACAATAATAAGGATTAACTACCGTGAACTACTCCGTTTCAGCAGATGCCCTAAAAGGTAAAGTCATTCTTGTCACTGGCGCAGGCAATGGTATCGGTCGCCAAGCCGCCCTTTCTTACGCTCAGCACGGTGCGACTGTGATTCTACTGGGTCGAAACGTTCAAAACCTTGAATCCATTTACGATGAAATCGAGTCTGCGGGCTACCCTCAACCAGCGATCATCCCACTCGATCTAAAAGGTGCAACAAAGCAACACTACATCGACATGGCAGAAACCATCGAAGGTCAATTTGGTCGTTTGGATGGTCTATTGCACAACGCCGGTGTTCTCAGCACGCTGTGTCCGTTTGAGCAAATCAATGAAGAAGACTTCGACGACATCATGCAGATCAACGTGAAAGCGGAAGTACTGATGACTCAGGCGCTACTACCGATCATGCGTAAATCAGAAGCGGGTCGTATTGTCTTTACCTCTTCAACCGTTGGTCACTCTGGTCGTGCTTTCTGGGGTCCATACGCTATTTCTAAGTTTGCTGTAGAAGGTATGATGCAAGTCTTGGCTGATGAGTTGAGTGATACACCAATACGTGTGAATGCAATTAACCCTGGTGCAACTCGTACTCGTATGCGTGAAAAAGCCTACCCAGGTGAAGATGCAAACACGTTAAAAACACCGCTGGACATCATGCCGCTTTACCTTCACTTGATGGACCCAGCAGTCACTGATGTAAACGGTCAGTGCATCGACGCTCAACCAAAGCGTAAATAACCCACTTAGGTTACCTCACATAATTGATTGAAAAGGCAGCAAATGCTGCCTTTTTTCGTATTTCTGCCTATAAAAATCTTGCGACTTTCCATCACAGAAATATACTGTATGTACATACAGGTATTTTATTTATGCAAGACATCATCCAACACTTAAAAAGCCAGCATCTTGTTTGGCAAGCAAATCTAACCAAAGCTGACGATCATCAGTTCCTTAATAGTTCTGGTTTTCCGGAGCTAGATGCTCTGCTTGGTGGCGGCTTTCCTCCTCACGGAGTGGTGGAAATGGAATCCATAGGCAGCATTGGCGAGCTGCGTTTGCTTGCGCCTTACTTAAAAGCATCCCTTTCGAGAGGAGTCACGGCATTCATTCAGCCACCAGCATTGATGAATTCATTGTTCCTACACGGCATTGGGCTAGACATCAACCAGGTGTGGGTGGTCACGCCTCAACATCAGCGCGATACATTATGGGCAGCGGAGCAGTGCCTCAAGAGCGGTGTTTGTACCAACGTTTTGCTATGGCAAGATGAACTAGAGATCCACCAAGTAAAACGTCTGCAAGTGGCGAGCGAGCAAGGATCTTGCCCTCTGTTTATGCTCAAACCTAATATGACAAACCGCTTGTCTTTACCTGTTTCGTTGAGTCTGAAATTGCAAGGTCATGAACAAGGCGTTAGCGTGGAAGTTCTCAAACGAAAAGGCGGTTGGAGCAAAGGTAGTGTCGACATCAATTTCCAACACCACTACCCACAATTGGTGATGCCAACCACGACTCACATTCCATCAACTGTGGTCAATTTCCCATTGGCGAATCAAGGTTAGTGGTATGGCTTTGTGGATTTATTTGCACTTCCCTCGCCTGCAGCTAGACGCACTCTTTGGCGATAACCAAGAGCAACCCGTGGTGATCGTAGAAAGCCAACGTTGTCGGATCATTCAATACAACGAGATTGCCGAGCAACAAGGCATTAAACCAAATATGGGCTTGGGTAGTGCGGCTTCTTTGTGCCGAGATTTGCAAGTGCATCCTTATCATCCGCAAACCGAATTGAGCAAGTTACAAGAAATTGCGCAATGGCTGTATTTGATCACATCTGACGTCGTATTGATGCCAAACCAAGGTATTTTACTGCGCGCAACTCCAATGCTTAATCTCTATGAAGGGCTCCAAAACTATTGGAATAAAGTCAGAGCTCACTTATCGGAGCTGAAACTGAGTTTTCAATTCGGATGTGGCTTTTCGCCTTTTTCTGCCAAATTGATGGCATTAGCAGGGACGAACGTCATCAACGAAGACAAATCTGCCATACAACAAGCCTTATCGCCACTACCGTTAACACTGACAGATTTATCAAGCGCTACTGTAGAGAAGTTACAACGTGTAGGCGTCACCACACTGCAAGGCTTACTTGAACTGCCACTACAAGACATTGCACGCCGATTCGATATTGATTTGGTGAACTACGTTGGCCGACTGACTGGACAGTTTAAACACCCTGTCGACTTTTATCACCCTACCGAATCCTTCCAAGTTTATTTAGAACTGCTGTTTGAGATTGAAAACGTCCAATGGATTGAAAAGCCACTAGCTAAGTTGCTTCGTCAGCTCGAAACCTTTCTCAAGCTGCGTGATAAAGTCGCGTTTGAACTCTCTTTAACCCTCCACCAGCGAGACAAGCAAGCGCAGCACCTTCCGCTCACATCCGCACAAGGTGATTACTTGTGCCAACGTTGGCAACAGCTCGCGAGTTTGAGTTTGGAATCCGTCACGTTAAACGGCCCTGTTATCGGTCTGACGTTAAAAGTAGAACGCCAAGGTGAGCCTTTAAGTTCTGCACGCGATTTTTTTGCTGGGCAAAAAGGGCAAATGAACGCATTAGAGCTGCTCTCTTTACTGCAAGCCAAATTGGGCAAAAGCGCAATACTCAAACCCAATATTGCCTGCGATCCAAGACCAGAGAAAGCCAGCCAATATCGCCCAGCCGATGAGCCAGATGTCTCAATTAACACCGTTCCTGCTCTACTGCGCCCCGCGATGCAATTGCCCGCACCTATCGCGCTACAAGAGCAAATATCTCTAGTACATGGACCTGAGCGTATTGTCTCTGGATGGTGGGATGGTGATGAGATCATGCGTGATTATTACATTGCGCACACCAAGCAAGGTCGCTGGTTATGGGTATTTCGCGATCAGCACAAACATTGGTTTCTCCATGGCTATTTTTGTTAAATCGACAGTTATTTTTATTAGATCGTTATGAGTTACGCAGAACTGTTTTGTCAGTCCAACTTCTCCTTTCTCACTGGCGCTTCTCATGCAGAAGAATTAGTGTTGCAGGCGGCGTTTTATCGCTATCAAGCCATTGCAATCACCGATGAGTGCTCCGTCGCGGGCATTGTGAAAGCCCATACGACCATCGAGCAGCATAAACTCGACATCAAGCAAATTGTCGGCAGCATGTTTTGGCTCAATGATGAGTGCCAAGTGGTGCTGCTTTGTCCTTGTCGTAAAGCTTATGCAGAGCTGTGCCGGATCATCACTAATGCAAGGCGACGTAGCGAGAAAGGCAGTTATCAATTGTCTGAATGGGACTTGATGTCGATTCGTCACTGTTTAGTACTGTGGCTCCCTACTCATCAAGAAAGCGACCATTATTGGGGGCGTTGGCTCCAACAACACCACGCTCATCGATTATGGGTCGCGATTCAACGTCATTTAGACAGCGACGATAATGCCTACACCACACACTGTGAGTTACTGGCAAGCGAGTTCGAATTACCAATTACCGCTTGTGGTGGCGTCTTAATGCATGCGGTTGAGCGCTTACCATTGCAACATGTCTTAACCGCCGTAAAACATAGTTGTAGCGTCGACAAGCTTGGCTTTGGTCGCTTATCCAATGCCGAGCGAGCACTGCGTCCATTGAACAAACTGTCTCGAATTTACAAATCCGAATGGCTAGCAGAAAGCACTCATATTGCGAGCTTGTGCGCATTCAAGCTTTCAGAGTTGAAATACGAATACCCAACAGAACTGATTCCGGATGGTTACACTCCTACTACTTATCTACGTATGTTGGTCGAGCGTGGTAAAAAGCGGCGCTTTCCTGAGGGCGTACCCTCAGACATTCATCAAACCATTGAGAATGAATTAACACTCATCGAAGAGCTGCAATATCACTATTACTTTCTCACCATTCACGACATTGTGATGTTTGCTAAACAACAAGGCATTCTCTATCAAGGGCGAGGTTCCGCAGCGAACTCGGTGGTGTGCTACTGCTTAGAAATCACTGCCGTCGATCCTAGGCAAATCTCGGTCCTGTTCGAACGCTTTATTAGCCGAGAAAGAAAAGAACCGCCAGACATTGATGTCGACTTTGAACACGAGCGCCGTGAAGAAGTCATTCAATATATTTACAAAAAGTACGGGCGCGAGCGTGCCGCTCTGGCAGCCACCGTTATCAGCTATCGCTTTAAAAGTGCCGTGCGTGAAGTGGGCAAAGCGTTGGGGATTGAAGAGACTCAATTGGATTTCTTCATCAAAAACGTTAATCGACGTGATCGCAGCCAAGGTTGGCAAGCGCAAATCATCGAATTAGGATTGCAGCCAGAGTCGTTAAAAGGTCAGCAGTTTATCCAGTTGGTGAACGAGATCATTGGCTTTCCGCGCCATTTATCCCAACACGTTGGCGGCTTTGTGATTTCTTCTGGTCCTTTGTACGAACTGGTGCCTGTTGAGAACGCTTCGATGGAAGATCGCACCATTATTCAATGGGATAAAGATGATTTAGAAAGTTTAAAACTACTGAAAGTCGACGTCCTCGCGCTCGGCATGTTAAACGCGATCCGTAAATGCTTTCAATTGGTCGAGAAACACCATCAGCGATCACTGTCGATTGCCGAGATCACGCGATTGCAAGACGATCCGTACGTGTATCGTATGATCCAAAAAGCCGATACCGTTGGTGTGTTCCAAATTGAGTCTCGCGCGCAAATGAGCATGCTGCCGCGTTTAAAACCCGCGCGTTACTATGACTTGGTGGTGCAAATTGCCATTGTTCGCCCGGGTCCAATTCAAGGTGATATGGTGCATCCGTTTTTAAAACGACGAAATGGTGAAGAGCCAATCAGCTATCCATCAGAAGAAGTGAAAAGCGTACTAGAGCGCACTATGGGCGTGCCGATTTTCCAAGAACAAGTAATCAAACTGGCGATGGTAGCGGCAGGATTTAGTGGTGGTGAAGCCGATCAATTACGCCGTGCAATGGCGGCATGGAAGAAAAACGGCGATCTTGCCAAGTTCAAACCTAAGCTGATCGACGGAATGCGTGAGCGAGGCTATGACTTGGAGTTTGCTGAGCGCATCTTCGACCAAATCTGCGGCTTTGGTGAATATGGCTTCCCGGAAAGTCACTCAGCCTCTTTTGCTGTGCTAGCTTACTGCTCTGCATGGTTGAAATATTACTACCCTGCTGAGTTCTATACTGCCCTACTCAATAGCCAACCGATGGGCTTTTATAGCCCTTCACAATTGATTCAAGATGCGCGCCGACACGGTGTTGAAGTGCTGCCTGTTTGCATCAATCATTCCTCCTATCAGCACCATTTGGTCAAACGTCCGAATGGTCGCCTTGGTGTGCAACTGGGTTTTCGCTTAGTAAAGGGCTTTAATCAGGAAAGCGCCTTTCGGCTAGTTGAACGACGACCAAACTCCGGCTATCGCGCTATCCAAGAGGTGAAGCAAATCTTAAGAAACCGCCGCGATATTGAGTTACTCGCTTCTGCTAATGCGTTTCAAATCCTTTCAGGTAATCGCTATAACGCTCGCTGGGCAGCGATGGATTCACTATCAGACTTACCTTTATTCCATCACATGGAAGAGCCAATGGTAAGTTACCAGGCTCAGCCTTCTGAATACGAGAACTTAGTTGAAGATTATGCCAGTACCGGACTATCACTAAGTCGCCATCCGATTACGTTGCTGGAAGAAGCTGGTAAGTTACCGCGTTTTACTCGGATGAAGCAGTTAGTCGAAAAAGAGCATAAATCTTTAGTGACGGTTGTCGGTGTTGTCACAGGCAGACAATCTCCCGGCACCGCTGCTGGCGTGACCTTTTTCACTTTGGAAGACGATACAGGCAACATCAATGTGGTGGTATGGCGAGCAACAGCACGCGCCCAAAAGCAAGCTTATCTCACTTCAAAGGTGTTGATGGTCAAAGGAATTTTAGAGCGTGAAGGCGAAGTCACGCACGTGATCGCAGGTAAGCTCATCGATTGCACGCACAATCTTGCTGAGCTGAAAAGTAAATCACGCGACTTCCATTAAGCAATCATGTTTTAGAGGTAGGAAAAGGCATTGCACCGAAAAAAGTAAAGGGAGGTCAAGCCTCCCTTTTTGATTCTGCTGAATTAATCTTCAGTCATCGTTTCCGTACGCTTAGTCTTGTATTTCCTATACAGTAACAAGGATAAAGTCATGATGACTTTCGATGTTAACCATATCATTAAACGGAAGTACCCTATATTGATAAGTCTAAATAGACTCATAGGTGAAAAGTGACGCGATATACTTTACATATTTCATTCTCAGAAATATGTAAAACAGTTTAGCAATCACCGTTCAATTAATCACCTATCCTTATGGATTAATTTAGGGCTCACTGATTAATTCTACGTATATAAAACTTGACGCATTCTGTCTTGTGCAACTTCAACCAAAAGATCAGGCTGGAACTTAGAAATAAAGCGATCACACCCCACTTTTTGCACCATGGCTTCGTTGAAGCTACCACTTAAAGATGTGTTTAAGGTGATAAACAACTTGGACATTCTAGAATCAGAACGCACTTCATGAGTCAGCCTATACCCGTCCATCTCTGGCATTTCCGCATCCGTAATCATCATCAGCAGTTCTTTTTCGATGTCTTTGCCTTCATCACACCAACGCTTAAGAACCGTTAATGCTTCTAAACCGTCGCGACATTCGATGATGTTCAAACCAAGCTGAGATAAGGTGTCTCTTACCTGATTACGCGCGGTTGATGAATCATCAACAATGAGGACATTTTGTCCAATCATTGCTTGAGCCAGTTCTCGATCTAGTATGCCGTCAGAGATGGTCACGTCATAATGAACGATTTCAGCCAGTACTTTTTCTACATCAATAATTTCAACGATTTGAGATGAATCCCCATCTTTCACTTGGGTGATAGCAGTTAGGTAGTTGGAGCGTCCTGATGTAGATGGTGGCGGCTGAATCTCAGTCCATGCAGTATTGATGATGTTGCGAACCGGTCCAACAAGGAAACCTTGAATAGAACGGTTGTACTCGGTGATGATCAAGTTCTCTTCTTCAACTTCACCACGCAATGGAGGGAAACCGATCGAGCAACGTAAATCAATCACAGGTACAGCTTCACCACGCAAAGATGCCACACCACGAATGTTATAGTGAGAACCTGGCAGCTTAGTAAGCGGAGGCAGTTTGATCACCTCTTTCACTTTAAAAACGTTAATCGCAAATAACTGGCGACTATTTAGCGTGAACAGCAAAAGCTCTAGTCGGTTTTCACCCACTAGATTTGTACGCTGATCAACCGTATTTAACACTCCGGACATACCACTACCTAACTTTGAACGACTACCTTTCACTCTTTATAGAAAACTGTGTTGGAACAACAAAGTAATACTTTTTTATGAGTGTTCTACAATACTTACGAAAATTACATTAATGCTATTGATATAGCAATGAAGCAGCGCTCAGATTCGAGTTTTCTCTGCTCATATGATCAAAAAAGGGCGAACCTTCCTGTTCACCCTCAGTAAATGCCCTATTCTGATGTCAGAAAAATTAACCTTCAATCACCTTCATCAACAACTGACCGTCGTACAGTGCTTGCTTAATCAAAGCCGCTCCCGGCATGGTCGCTTGTTTATAGAAACGAGACTCCACCAGTTCAAGGTCTTGGTGGTAAACCGGCAAACTTTGTTCTTCAATACAACGACGAACAGCAGGATAAAGCACCTCTTTCGCTTGGTTGATCACCCCACCAATTAAGATCTTTTCTGGGTTAAATAGGTTAATAACAATCGCAATGGCAGAGCCTAAGTAACGACCAAGCTTCTCGATAACATCAACAGCCAAAGGGTCGCCATTTGCAGCCGCCTCACAGATACTTTCAATGCTCATTTCTTCTTGTTCAGCAAGAACTGAAGCTTCACCTTGAGCAATACGAGTCACAACCTCTTCTCGAATCGCTTGTGAGCTGGCAACGGTTTCAAGGCAACCAATATTGCCGCAATGACAACGCTTGCCATTCGGATCGATTTGGATATGACCGAGTTCACCGATGTTACCGTGTCGACCTTGTAGCACTCGACCATCCAAGATAATACCTGCGCCTAAGCCGTGGTGAATAGAGATAAGAACCGAGTTGTCGTTGTCTTGTGAATGACCAAACAGTTTCTCTGCTAGTGCCCATGCACGCGTATCGTTGGCAATAAAAACCGGTAAGCCTGTTGCTTTGTATATTTCAGGACCTAACGCTAGGTTCTCAACATTGTAATGCGGCATTTGCAACACGATACCCTGCTCTGAGTTCACTAGACCGGGCAGAGTAATCGCAATACTGGTAACACGATCAAGTTGATCGGCGTAGGTTTGGAAGAATTCATCAATTTCGTAGAGTAAACGTTCCAGCACATCATCTTGGTCACGTTCGTGGATATCGATTTTGGTATCGATAAGAACGTCACCGCCAAGCTCGTGCAGTGCAATCGTCAAGTAGCCTCGACCTAAACGCATCGACAAGAATTGCCAACCTTCATTATTGACCTGTAACCCCACCGCAGGACGACCGCGACTGGTTGCTTCCTGTACCGTTGTTTCATGGATCAGGTGGGCTTCAATCAATTCTCGAGTGATCTTAGTGATACTCGCAGGCGCAAGCTCACTTTGCTTGGATAAATCGATTCGAGATATTGGACCCTTTAGGTCAATTAGTTTGTATACACGACCAGCATTGACCTGTTTGATATGATCAATATGGCCCGGTTGAGCCATGTACATCTTGCACTCCGAAATTCTATAACGGGATAATTTTTTTACTTTGCGAAGTAATTGTGAAGTGAATTGATAAATCCCCGTGACAAGCATCACGTATAAACATGTTTGTTTGTGTATTCAATCAAATAACTAGAAATCGACTCCTGTTAAATTGTTTGAAAAATGACTTATTTTATTCATCAAATTAGGTTGCAACACCTGTGTGTTGATGTTTTTTCAGCACTTTGACCTAAATGCCAACAATCCGCGCATACTGTGCATATACTTAGCGAGAATAGAATTCGAGTTATCTAGTCCTACACCTGCATTCTTCGGAGAATCTATGACTTCCATATTAAGAAGAACCAAAATTGTTACAACGCTTGGCCCTTCAACAGATAAAGACAATGTCCTTGAAGAGATCATCAAAGCTGGAGCAAATGTCGTCCGTATGAACTTCTCTCACGGTACCAGTGACGATCATATTCAACGCGCGCAAAAAGTCCGTGCTATTGCGGCAAAACTAGGACGTCAAGTTGCCATTCTTGGTGATTTACAAGGCCCAAAAATCCGCGTATCCACCTTCAAAGATGGCAAAATTTATCTTGATGTCGGTGACAAATTCACACTAGACAGTGATTTACCAAAAGGTGAGGGAAACCAAGAGTCCGTTGGTTTGGATTACAAAGAGCTACCGCAAGACGTTTCACCTAACGATATCCTGCTCCTTGACGATGGACGTGTTCAACTGCAAGTCACTAGTGTCGAAGGGAATAAAGTTCATACACGCGTCACCGTTGGTGGTCCCTTGTCTAATAACAAAGGAATCAACAAAAAAGGTGGCGGTTTATCTGCCGATGCATTAACAGAGAAAGACAAAGCGGACATTCTCACTGCCGCAAAAATCAAAGTCGATTACCTTGCGATTTCTTTCCCTCGTAATGGCGAAGATATGCACTATGCTCGCCGTTTGGCAAGAGATGCAGGTCTAGAAGCAAAACTCGTTGCCAAAGTTGAACGAGCAGAAACGGTAGCCACCAGCGAGTCGATTGATGACATTATTCTTGCGTCCGATGTAGTGATGGTTGCTCGCGGCGACTTGGGTGTAGAAATTGGTGATCCAGAGCTTGTTGGCGTGCAGAAAAAACTCATCCGTCGTGCTCGCAGCTTAAACCGCATCGTGATTACTGCGACTCAAATGATGGAGTCTATGATTGCGGCACCGATGCCAACCCGAGCAGAGGTCATGGACGTTGCCAATGCCGTGCTAGATGGTACAGATGCAGTAATGCTTTCTGGAGAAACGGCGGCGGGCCAATTCCCAGTAGAAACTGTCAAGTCCATGGCAGAAGTATGTATGGGCGCAGAGAAGATGGCTGAAGCAAGCTTGTCGACGTATCGCTTAGATCGCACCTTTGCAACCGCAGAAGAAACCATCGCAATGTCCACTATGTACGCAGCTAACCACATGGAAGGCGTAAAAGCGATGATTGCCTTGACCGAATCTGGTCGCACCGCGCTCATGATGTCTCGTTTGAGTTCAGGTCTGCCTATTTTCGCGTTATCACGCAACGAATCGACACTGAATCGTGCTGCGCTTTATCGTGGGGTAACTCCGGTGTACTTTGACTCAAAAGGTGGCGCAGGTCTAACTACCGCACACGATGCAATTGTGACGTTAAAAGAACAAGGCTTATTGGATGAAGGGGATTTGGTGATCATCACTCAAGGTGATGTTATGGACGTGGTTGGTTCAACCAACTGCATGCGAATCCTGTCAGCATAAGTTCAACACTTGATAAGCAAGGGCACCGAAATGGTGCCCTTTTTATTATCTAGGCTGTCTCTCGACCTTCCATATTTAATTTGTCGTAAAGCTGAATCAGGTTAAAACCGGTTTGCAAACCAAGCTGATAATCATGCTCAAGAGCTTCAGGGTCACTTAAAAGAGATGAGGATTGCAGCTCCTCTTTCGGCGCCAATTGCAAAATAAAAGTATCGTCAGGCGGTGCGCTAAGGAAAGCTTGCGTCAACTCGAAGGTTTGATAATGGATCATCAACATGTCTGCTAATCCAGAATCAAAATTCTCACCAATCAAATGGCTCAAACGATAGAGGTTATCGGCTCCAAATAGCCAGCGCCCACCATTTAATAACTTTCTGCCAGACAATTTAGATTGATGTGCTGCGTTAATTTTTTGCTGCAAGAAATTGCTCCAATCTTCCTTCCATTGATGGACCTTATCTTGCCAAGATTCTTGAACCGAGTTTATGGACTCTCGGTACCATTTGATCCCTTCTTCACCAAGCTCACTTTGCGCTTTGGCTTCCGATTCAGAGAAAGGCTCAGTGCGGATCACTATGATATTTCGTGCATTTTTACGCCACGCTTCTTGAACGGGAATCGATGCAGAAACGCCTCCATCAACAAAATGCTGCCCGTTTACATTTACAGCACCTTGATACAGTTTTGGAATAGCACATGTAGCCACCATCGTATTGAGCCAATCACCACCGAGTATTGGTAAGTAGTGGTCTGAGAGCGTATCGACGTTAGTGACCGCAGCAAACGCTCCTCTTTGACCTAGCGCAGAGCGACCAAGATCCAGATCGAGTTTATAAGGGTAATCTTGAATACGTTCGAGCGCCCACTCCAAACCTAAGTACTGTTTTTTACGAATGTAGCGGATCAGATGGAAGAATTCGGGAGCCGTGGTCAGATCGGTTATAAAAGCTTTACCCATACCATGCTGACGACAAAGGAAAGCACAGAGGTTAAGCGCTCCGGCAGACGTACCATAGAATTCGTCGAATGGATCGAAATTAGAGAGAAGAAATGCGTCTAGCACACCAGCGGTAAAAATCCCTCTCTGCCCTCCTCCTTGTGCGACAAGGGCAGTTTTGCCATTTCTAAACTGCTCATACACTTGAATGTCGAGCTCAGCATGGCTATCAGTGATAATACCGCTGTTGCGTATCATAGGCGTAATGCCGTTAGTTTAAGCCGTCGTAATCGCAATGATGCCAAAAGAGAGTAAAACTGCGAATACCGTAACGACGATGAGTAGGGCTGATTTTAGATCGTGTTCCATAGACACCTCCTTTTGTTGTAACAAATTAATAACACCAGTGTGAATTATGTTCAAGAATTGCCTAATTTAGTCGCACGATTTTGACTAAGGCATCACAATTAGCTTAGTCATAATAAGGAGATAGCAAATGAACAATAAAATTGGCTGGCTAGTTGGGAGTGTATTATTGGGCTGTTCTATGGCAGCTCAAGCAAACGTTATCGTCACTCCCTACATTGGCTTCACGGGAGGAGGCAAAGTAGAAGATGAAAACAATCGCACCTACGATCTTGACCCTTCAATTAACTACGCTTTATCGGTAGAGACTCCTTTTGAAATGGGTCGCTTAGGTTTATTCTATTCGAATCAGTCTTCTGAACTACAAGATGTGAACAACTCAGCAGACATCCATTACCTGCAGTTTCAAAGCAGCATCTACTATCCAGTGGCGACAGGTTGGCAAAGTTATGTTGGCCTTGGATTAGGTGCTTCATATGCTGATGCTGATTGGGTGGATGACAAATACGGTTTCTCAGCTAGTGCTTTCGCAGGACTTGAGTACACATTTTCTAAAAACTTTGCATTGACCGCTCAAGTTCGTTGGTTAGGTACCGTTGTTGACAATGACACCTCAGGAGCATGCGTGCTTCCTACTGATGGTTCTTCTTGTGTAATCAAGTTTGAAACCGACTGGATGAACCAATTTCAATCCAATATTGGCTTTAGCTTCCGCTTCTAACGGCTTTCACTTCTAAAGAATCGTTTTGACGCCAAATCGTCTATAGGGTGTATCGAACGCAGAGATACGCCCTAATAATCAAAAAGAGTTTATTTGACCAAGATCACATCAATAAGACAGTCATATACTCTGAAAATAACCCCACCTCACTGATCAGATAACCTAGCAAATCACGATTTAACAATATTTAAACCAGATAAAA
Source organism: Vibrio harveyi NBRC 15634 = ATCC 14126 = KCTC 12724 (assembly GCF_001591145.1). Lineage (GTDB taxonomy): Bacteria > Pseudomonadota > Gammaproteobacteria > Enterobacterales > Vibrionaceae > Vibrio > Vibrio harveyi. Next base: position 59,340 of record NZ_BCUF01000006.1, read on the forward strand.
TCTCGCCGTTAACATTTAGAATCTATTGCGATAAATAATGTAAAAAGTTAGTCTGAAGACAGAAAGCAGAAGAATATTTCAGCTTTTGCAAACACACATCAAAATTTAAAGCATTTAATTCTAATTCTTCATTGGCAAAACAAAGTAAAAAACCAGAAAGTAACAATAATACCGAGTTTAGGATAGAAAACTGACGGATAACAGTTGCCCTTTATTCTGCTGGGATTTACACCTGCCAAGAAGAGCTTCATTCCTTAGGGAGTTGTACAGGAGTCAAATATGAAGCGAGAACAATGGGGATCCCGTGCGGGATTCATCTTAGCTGCAGTCGGTTCAGCCATCGGTCTGGGTAACATCTGGCGTTTCCCTTATATGGCTTATGAGAACGGTGGTGGTGCCTTTTTTATTCCTTACCTTTTCGCCATGATTACTGCTGGTATTCCATTTATGATCCTGGAATTCAGTATGGGTCAAAAATACCGTGGTTCTGCTCCGAAAACATTAGCTAAAATCCACGTCAAGTTTGAGTGGCTTGGCTGGTTCCAAGTGGGTGTAGCTGCGGTTATCGCCGTTTACTACGTCGCTGTTATTGGCTGGGCAATTTCTTACTTTGGTATGTCGTTTACCCAAAGTTGGGGTTCTGACACCAATGCTTTCTTCTTTAGTGAATACCTAAAACTTGGTGATAACTCACCAACGGATTTGGGCAGCATTCAATGGAAGATCGCAGTATCCATGCTGATTGCTTGGGCAATCACCTACACGGCCATTGTGAGTGGTGTTAAATCGGGTATCGAACGAGCATCAAAAATCATGATGCCAATCTTGTTCATCATGGTCGTGTTCTTGATCGGTCGTATGATTTTCCTTCCTGGGGCACTAGATGGCGTAAACTACATGTTTGAGCCTGATTTCAGTAAGATTTGGGACGTGAAAGTGTGGGCAGCTGCGTACGGGCAGATCTTCTTTACCCTAAGTATCGGCTTTGCCATCATGCTAGCGTATTCCAGTTATCTGCCTGAGAAATCAGACATCACGAATAACGCCTTCATGACTGTCCTTATCAACTGTGGTTTCTCCATCTTAGCCGGTATCATGATCTTCTCAGTGCTTGGTTACATGGCTCAAGAGCAAGGTAAACCACTGACTGAAGTCGTCTCTGCTGGTGTTGGCCTTGCGTTCGTAACGCTACCTGCCGCTATCAATTTGTTACCAGCGCCATATATTCTTGGTCCTCTGTTCTTCTTTGCTCTCGTTGTAGCTGGCTTAAGCTCGCACATCTCAATCATGGAAGCGGTAACATCTGCAGTTATCGATAAACTGAAATGGAGCCGTAAAAAAGCGGCAAACGTGGTGATTGGTATTGGCTTTATTGTCTCAATGGCATTTGCAACAAACGGAGGTCTATTATTACTTGACCTTGTCGACCACTTTGCTAATAACGTCGGCATCATGGTTGGCGGTCTGGTTGAAATCGTCTTAATGGCTTGGCTACTTAAACAAGTGCCACAAGTTCGTGACTATGTAAATGAGCGTTCAGATTTCTCTATTGGTCAATGGTTTGTAGTCTGCCTACGTTTTGTTACTCCAATCATGCTAGCAATTATCCTAGCAACTAAGCTATATGCCCTTCTAACAGAAGGTTACGGTGGCTACGACCTAACTCTTGGCTGGGCAATGATTGCCGCGCTATTTGTGTTTGGTGTACTGATTAATGTGGTAAGCAAGGAGAAAGCGTAATGACAACAAGTGCAATTATTATGATGGTTATTGGTCTTGGCATCACTTGGGGTGGCGCAGCTGTGTGCATCAAGCGAGCGATGGATAAGCAGCAATAATACCGATCCTTTATCAAGAATAATGCCGGCGTTTATGCCGGCATTTTTGTATCTGCTTTAACTCAAAAGCTGTATTTAACCCCAAGAGCTCCACCAATTTGAAGATCGGGTCCTTTATACAGATCGAGCTCTGGATGAATTTGCGCATAGAGATCCCATCCTTTTGAAAGATCCCAATTCACGCCAAGCGGAACACGAAAACCAAATTCATCATCCCACTCGTACCAACCACCAACACCTACATACCAGGTCAGCGGCATATTTTGCTCAAAAGAACCACGTTTCGCGATATAGTCAAATGCCATACCGTCATTACCGATGATACCTCGATATTTATCATCGATTTCAACTACGACACTCAATTGCTGATCCACTGCCATACCAACGGAAAAATTCGTCGGTTGGTTTGCTGCCATACTTACACTAGGTAACAGTGCTGCTGCCAGCATTATTTGTTTTTTCATACACGTCATCACTCTAAAAAAAACGGCGTGCATAATTCAAACATGATTTAGTTTTGGTATGTCAGCAATGAGTAAGGGAGAGGTACGAAAAACGCTACAACTGTAAGGCTGCGTATTGTGTCACGATGTGGGACGTTAAATTAAAGATAAGCCGTTAGTCGTCGTGGTTTCAGCATGAAAAACAGGCACAAAAAAAGGAGACCGAAGCCTCCTCTTTTCTATGAATGACTGAGATTAGCCGTGGTTACGAATCCACTCATCCATTTCAGTTTTTAGGTTATCAGACTTAGTACCGAAGATAGCCTGAACACCACCTGCTACAACTACAACACCAGCAGCGCCTAGTTGTTTTAGCTTGTCTTGGTCAACAGCAGCTGTATCAGCTACCGCTACACGTAGACGAGTGATACATGCGTCTAGACCAGTGATGTTTGCTTTGCCGCCGAATGCTGCAACAAGCTCACCTGCCATGTCAGAACCAGAAGTTGCAACAGCTTCTTCAGATTCATCTTCACGACCTGGAGTTTTAAGGTCAAGAGCAGTGATTACTGTGCGGAATACTACGTAGTAGATTACAGCGTAAACTAGACCAACAGCTACCATCAGCCCCATCTTCTGAGCGTGACCAGATAGAACTAGGAAATCGATCAGACCATGTGAGAATGAAGTACCGTGTACGAAGCCTAGAGTGTTAGCAACAACGTATGCAGAACCAGCTAGTAGAGCGTGGATACCGTATAGTACAGGAGCAACGAATAGGAATGAGAATTCGATTGGCTCAGTAATACCAGTTAGGAATGAAGTCAGTGCAGCTGACGCCATGATACCCATTACTTTCGCGCGGTTTTCTGGTTTAGCACAGTGAGCAATAGCGATTGCTGCAGCTGGTAGACCAAACATCTTGAACATGTAACCACCCGCTAGCTGACCGAAGCCATTACCAGCAGCACGAGATGCATCATCTGCAACTAGGTAACAAGTTAGTACGCCGTTTTGAGTTTCACCAGCAGCGTTCACACAAGTACCTGCTTCGAAGAAGAATGGTACGTTCCATACGTGGTGTAGACCGAATGGGATTAGAGAACGCTCAACTACGCCGTAGATACCGAACGCAAGCTGTGGGTTTTGGTGTGCAGCCCAGTCAGAGAATGCAGAGATTGCACCGCCGATTGGTGGCCATACGATAGATAGTACAACACCTAGGATGATCGCAGCGAAACCAGTGATGATTGGCACAGCACGCTTACCAGCGAAGAAGCCAAGGTACTCTGGAAGTTGGATTTTGAAGAAACGGTTGAATGCCCAAGCAGCAACACCACCGACAAGGATACCACCTAGTACACCTGTGTCGATTTTCTCAACGCCCATGATGCCAGCCATAACGCCTAGCGTTGCTGTCATGATACCGTAACCAACGATAGCAGCTAGACCAGCTACGCCGTCGTTGTTTGTGAAGCCTAGTGCTACACCAACAGCAAATAGAAGTGCCATTTGACCGAATACTGAACCACCAGCTTGTTCCATTAGGTTAGAAACCACTTCTGGAATAAAGCTTAGGTGGGCAGCACCAACACCTAGTAGGATACCTGCGACTGGTAATACTGATACTGGTAGCATCAGAGCTTTACCAACTTTTTGCAGGTTTGCAAAAAGGTTCTTAAACATGTTTATGCTCCTGATAAATTATAAGTATTATTTGGGCACTAACGGCACACCCCCGTAGCCTAAATGTTAGCACCCAATGAAAATGTAACCACACGTTGCATTATATTTTCCGGCTCTAAATATATATTGATGGCCCTCAAACTTTCCACACAGTTACGAAATTTAGTTTCAAAACAAGCCGCAGATCACACCTAAAAACCGTCGATGAAAAGGTTTGCATTAAACTTATATTATTGTTTTATAAAGATTTTATTATCTACATAATTAATTTTAAGGCGTAAATAAAATAAAGGTCGATGTTATTTTTAGTAACAAAATTACATTTGAGGGATTTGGATGCGGTTAAATCAACAAATTTAGTAAACATTAAACTAAATGATCTTTTTGGTGCATTTATCAACAAAAAAGGGGCAAAAGCCCCTTTTTTAATCTGCCTATTGATTTTTCATCGCAAAAAAAGATTTCGGAAATTTTCGCTGGTTTTTTGCCCAACTTCAGACAAGGCACACTCTTTCAGCTGTGCAATATAGGCAGCAACTTCGACAACATAGGCTGGTTGGTTCTCTTTTCCACGATGTGGAACAGGGGCAAGATACGGAGAATCCGTCTCAATAAGCAACTTTTCAAGAGGTAGGGCTTTCACAACATCCTTCAATTCCGTCGCTTGGCGGAAAGTCACAATACCTGAAATTGAGATGTAAAACCCTAAATCGAGTGCAGCTTCTGCAAAAGGCAGATCTTCAGTAAAACAGTGTATGACGCCACCACATTTTTCGGCTCCGCCATTGCGTAGAATTTCTAATGTATCTTCACGTGCATTACGAGTATGAATAATCAGTGGTTTGTTTAATTCTACCGCTAGGTCAACTTGCTGCTCAAAACGCTCTTTCTGCAGTGCGGCGGTCTCTGGTTTGTAATGGTAATCCAGCCCCGTTTCACCGATCGCCACAACTTTTTCATGGGATGCGTACTCTCGTAAGATATCCATCGAAAAGGCACTTTCAACATCAAGAGGATGAACACCACAAGACGCGTGAACGTTATTGTAAGGTGTGATCATTTCGAGCATTTTAGGGAAAGAGTCCAAAGTCACACCAACGGACAATAACTCAGTAACATTAGCTTGCTTAGCTTTGTTGATAACGTCTTCAACATTAATATGAAGGTCATCGTAATTCAATTTGTCTAGATGACAGTGCGAATCTACGAACATAATGCCTCTCGTGATTCAATTAACCAATTCATAGATACTAGCTCAAGGTTTAAGCCTGGAAAGGTTTGTCGTTGAGCTTTCAATTCAAGCAGCTTTTGGGCCGCTTGATACAGACCGTTATATCTACCGGGCTGAAACTGAGCGGCGCCAGGAAGCAGATCCACTTCCGTAACACCAAATTGTGCTTTCTGAGCATCGGTCAACAAATACCACGCCCAGTCTAACGCTTTGTCTGGATTCTTAGCCATTAACGTCGCGCACTGAAATACATCTGACAAAGGCGAAGACAAAGTCTCAATCAAGCAGCGCTCAAACGCTTGATACTCATCCAGCTCACCACTTTTTGCTGCTTCCAGCGTATTTATCGGTGAACCCATATTCAACTTAAGCGCATAAGGGGGCACTTGAGAAGCCCCTTGCTCACTCATCCAGCTCATAGCTTGCTCTGTTGAAGGCGTAGCCACGACCCATTGCTGACAGCGACTTTGAATCGTTGGCAGTAATCGCTCATGGTTCTGTGTAACAAGCAAGAACAAACACTTCTGCCCTGGTTCTTCTAGTGTTTTCAACAACGCATTGGACGCAGACTCGTTCATTGCTTCCGCAGGTTCAATAATGAACACGCGATATCCATTTAGCTGTGATGATTCATGAGCAAGACGATTACAAGCGCGGATCTGATCAACCGTAATTGATTTGCCTTCTTTTTCCGGCTTAACCCAATGTAAGTCTGGATGACTATTAGATTGAGTTAGCTGACAACTGTGGCAAAAACCACACGCCTCACTGGTGTAGTTTTGGCACAAAAGAGAGTGGCTGAAGAGTTCAACCAGTTTTTCAACTGCCAGTCCTTTCTCACTTTGTAGTAACAAAGCTCCAGGAACTCGCTCTGAATCCAAACTGATTTTGAGGTTATCCCAAACGGGCTGTAACCATGGAAAGTCATTTAACATGAATCACCTCAATCTACCCTCAGCTTACTGAGCTGCAAGCCATGCATTTAGTGCAGCTCTGATATCATGTGCCACTTCGTCAATCGACTGCTCTGCATTGATAACTACGATAGAGTCATCTGCATTAGCCAACTCTAGGTAACGCTCACGAGTGCGTTCAAAGAAGCTGATGTCCATTTTCTCAATTCGATCTAGCTCACCGCGACCACGAGCACGCTCAAGACCAACACGAGGATCGATATCCATGTACAACGTAAAAGCAGGTTTGAACTCACCAAGCGTAGTGTCGCGTAAGTTTTTCATCAGCGACGCATCGATTTGACGACCACCACCTTGGTAAGCTTGAGAAGACAAGTCATGGCGGTCACCCACCACCCATTGATTGTTTGCAAGTGCTGGCTTGATTACATTTTCCACTAGCTGGACACGAGCTGCGTAGAGTAAAAGCAGCTCCGTCATATCTTTCAAATCTTCGCCTTCGTGCTCTTCTTTAACCAATGCACGCATCTTTTCAGCGAGAGGGGTTCCGCCGGGCTCACGAGTATTAACGATATTTTCAATACCTGCAGCTTTCAGCGTATCCAAAACCGTTTTGATTGCCGTACTTTTACCCGCGCCTTCTAGGCCCTCAACGACAATAAAGTTTGCTTTCATCATTTGTTCTTTCTTAGTTCTCTTAAATAGGCACGTACAGCACGGTTGTGCTCAGCAAGGGATTTCGAAAATACATGTCCGCCCTTCCCACTTGCTACGAAATATAGATAGTTACTGTTTTCAGGGTTTAACGCGGCTTCAATCGAAGCTTCACCCGCCATGGCAATCGGCGTTGGTGGCAAACCATTGATTGTGTATGTGTTGTATGGTGTAGGAGTACGCAAATCTTTCTTGCGGATATTACCATCATAGGCATCTCCCATACCGTAGATAACTGTAGGGTCTGTTTGTAGACGCATACGTTTATTAAGACGATTCACAAATACAGATGCGACACGCTCACGCTCCGAGTCTATCGCCGTCTCTTTTTCAATGATAGAAGCAAGAATCAGCGCTTCGTATTTGTCTTTTAGTGGCAGTTTCTCTTGGCGCTCTTCCCACTGAGCATCCAAAATCTTGTTCAGCTTACTATGAGCACGCTCTAAGATCTGACTCTCACTTGTACCAGCTGTGTAGTGATAGGTTTCGGCAAGGAATAAGCCTTCAAGCTTTTCGCGCTCTATCCCCAGCTTTTCAGCCATCTGCTTTTCCGATAATCCGGTCAAATCATGTTTGACATAAGGCGCTGCACTTAACTGCTCAACCCACTCAGAAAAGCGACTGCCTTCCACAAAGGTAATCGCAAACTGATGTTCTTTACCTGTGTTTAGTTGTTCCAACGTGTCATATAGAGAGGTGTTAGGTTCTAGTTGGTAAGTGCCTGCTCGCACCTGAAGAAGCTCCGGATAGAGATGAGGCATTAAACGAGTGTAGTCTGAAGCTTCGATGATGTTACCTTTCGCCAAGTCACGCATTACTCGGTGAAAGCTGGTGCCATTTTCAACGGTAAACAGCTGAGGCTGCTCAATAAGAATTGGCGAGTTAACGTATTGCTTAGTCTGTGAAACAACGTAAAAAACACTTGCTGCACCAATAACGGCAATCAGTACAACAAACGCAAACAGTTTTTTAATCACGTATTTAGATTCCCTTGAAGTCGTCGAGTCAATTTCCCAATTGGAAAGTCAATCTTGTTCTCTGGTGCTGAAATACCGGAAACCGGTGCTACACCCAATAGTGAATTACACATCCACACCTCATCTGCATCGAGCAAATCTGTCAGTGTGAAATCGGCTACCTGCACTGAGTAACCTTCGCTTTGGAGATATTCCAAAACCTTACGGCGCATCACGCCAGCCACACCGGATAAACACAAACCGGGTGTGAACACCTTTTCATCTTTAACCCAAAAAAGGTTTGCCATTGTAGTTTCAATGACATGATTTTGCACATTTAACGTCACAGCATCAGCAAATTCAGTACCATCAATTTCTGCCTTTGCGAGCACCTGCTCTATACGGTTATTGTGCTTATGTCCGGCAAGTAATGGCTGGATTCCAAGTCGGATTTCACAAACACCTAATTGCACGCCACGCTCTTGCCAAGCAAGGTAGTGAGCAGGGAATGTAAAATTCGAGATAGTGACAACCGGACCTTCGACACCGCTAGGACTATACCCTCGACCACCACAACCGCGGCTAATATGAATTTTGATTCCGGCAGATTCATCTTTTAAAGTTGCCGACATCGCCCAATCCAAGACCGTACGCCAATCAGGAAAAGGGATTTGTAATGTCGTTAAGCATGCTTCCATACGTTCAACATGCGCTTGCCAATGCTCCAACTGCCCTTTTTTGGTTTTGATGGTAGAGAAACAGCCATCACCATATTGGAAAGAGCGGTCACCGAGTGGAACATGTGTTTGTGGCAGTCCATTTACCCAGAACATTCAGATACCCTTGCTTTCTGATCGACAAATAAAACAAAACGGCTCAATGCTAAGCATCGAGCCGTTAGAATACAAGTATCGCTACTCTAAAACTGTGTTAGAGACTTTTACTCAGCGATTTTTTTGAATACAAGCGAACCGTTAGTACCGCCGAAGCCGAACGAGTTACAGATTGCGTATTCCATATCAACTTTGCGCGCAGTATGCGGCACAAGGTCGATATCTAAACCTTCTTCTGGATCATCTAGGTTAATCGTTGGTGGAACAATTTGATCTACCAATGAAAGAACCGTGATGATTGCTTCTACTGAGCCTGCTGCACCTAAAAGGTGACCAGTCATAGATTTAGTAGAAGAGACAAGAACCTGCTTAGAGCCTTCTTCACCAAGTGCGCGTTTCACACCCTTGATTTCAGCCACATCACCTGCTGGTGTTGATGTACCGTGAGCGTTCACGTAACCAACTTGAGTACCTGTGATGTTTGCGTCACGCATCGCCGCTTCCATTGCCAGTGCGCCACCAGAGCCATCTTCACTTGGAGAAGTCATGTGGTAAGCGTCACCAGACATACCGAAGCCAACAAGCTCTGCGTAGATCTTAGCACCGCGCGCTTTTGCGTGTTCGTACTCTTCAAGAACCATCACGCCCGCACCGTCACCTAGAACGAAGCCGTCACGACCTTTATCCCAAGGACGTGATGCTTTTTGCGGTTCATCGTTACGAGTCGATAGTGCTTTTGCAGCACCGAAGCCTGCCATACCAAGTGGAGTAGATGCTTTTTCTGCACCACCAGCAACCATAGCTTCCGCATCACCGTATGCAATCATACGAGCCGCGTGACCGATGTTGTGAAGACCTGTAGTACATGCAGTAGAGATCGCGATGTTAGGACCACGAAGACCACGCATGATAGATAGGTTACCCGCAACCATGTTTACGATGGTCGAAGGAACAAAAAATGGGCTAACTTTGCGAGGACCTTTCTCAACTAGCGCTGAGTGACCTGCTTCGATTAGGTCTAGACCGCCAATGCCTGAGCCGATTGCTACACCAACTCGAGCCGCGTTTTCTTCGGTAATTTCTAAGCCAGAGTCATCCAATGCTTGGATACCCGCAGCAATGCCGTACTGGATAAACAAATCCATTTTACGAGCATCTTTCTTAGACATGTACTCTGTGCAATCAAAATCTTTTACAAGACCAGCAAAACGAGTCGAGAAGTTCGTTGCATCGAAATGCTCGATGTTTACGATACCGCTTTGACCTTCTAGCAGGGCTTTCCAAGATGATTCTACTGTGTTGCCTACCGGTGACAACATACCCATGCCAGTGACAACTACACGACGCTTGGACACGATATAATTCTCCGGGAATTGAATGTTTCTATGAGAGGATAGAAGAAGTTAGAAAGAACACAGGCGGTCTAGGAGACCGCCTGGGAGAGATAATTACTGAGCGCTGTTTACGTAGTCGATTGCAGCTTGAACAGTAGTGATTTTCTCTGCTTCTTCATCAGGAATCTCAGTGTCGAATTCCTCTTCTAGAGCCATTACTAGCTCTACAGTGTCTAGAGAATCAGCACCTAGATCGTCAACGAAAGAAGCTTCGTTTTTAACTTCTGCTTCGTCTACACCTAGCTGTTCAACAATGATTTTCTTTACGCGTTCTTCGATGTTGCTCATTTTTCTTTTCCTTTACAGATTTCGCCTAATGCGATGATTCCGTAGTTTATTCGAACTATTGAAGTTTGCAAGGGGCTCCTTGCTGGTCAAACCACAAAATTAGCGAATTTAACCGAATTTCAATACATTTTTGACTTAAATCATGCACAAATCTTGCGCATGAGCATGACAACTTAATGACAGTTAACAGCAACTATAGGCTATTTTTCATAAAGTAAAATAGCTTATTTTGCACGAACTGTGCATTAAACCATGTACATGCCACCATTTACATGCAAAGTTTCACCAGTAATGTAAGCCGCTTCAGGTGAAGCAAGGAATACAACTGCTGATGCAATTTCACGAGGGTCACCTAGACGACCTGCTGGCACGTTCGACAACGTTGCTGCACGTTGGTCGTCATTTAGCGCCTTAGTCATGTCAGTTTCGATGAAACCTGGAGCAACCGTGTTCACTGTTACACCACGAGAAGCCACTTCACGAGCCATTGATTTAGTGAAACCAATCACACCCGCTTTTGCTGCTGCATAGTTTGTTTGACCAGCGTTACCCATAGTACCAACAACAGAACCTACGTTGATGATGCGACCTGCGCGTTTTTTCATCATGCCACGTAGAACCGCTTTAGACATGCGGTAGATTGGCGTTAGGTTTGTATTGATGATGTCGTTCCACTCGTCATCTTTCATACGCATTAGCAAGTTATCGCGCGTGATACCAGCGTTGTTTACTAGAATATCGATTGCACCAAACTCATCATTGATGGCTTTTAGTGTTGCTTCGATAGACTCAACGTCAGTTACGTTAAGTGCTAGACCTTTACCGTTTTCACCTAGGTACTCGCTGATCGCCGCTGCGCCGCCTTCAGAAGTCGCAGTACCGATTACCGTTGCACCGCGTTCAACAAGAAGTTCAGCAATCGCACGACCAATGCCACGGCTTGCGCCTGTCACTAGAGCGATCTTACCTTCTAGATTCATCATGTTGTGTTTTCCTTTTCTTATCGTGAACAGATTACTTAGCGGCTTCTAGCGACGCTACGTCGTTAACTGCTGCTGCGCTTAGTGTTTTCACGATACGTTTAGTCAGACCTGTCAGAACTTTGCCAGGACCAAGCTCAAGAAGATTTTCTACACCTTGCTCGTTCATTAGCTGCACGCTCTCAGTCCAACGAACTGGGCTGTGAAGTTGACGAACAAGTGCGTCTTTGATTTTTGCAGGATCAGTTTCAGCCGCCACATCAACGTTGTTGATAACCGGAAGTTGTGGTGCGTTGAATTCGATAGACTCTAGCGCGACAGCTAGTTTCTCTGCTGCAGGTTTCATTAGTGCGCAGTGTGAAGGCACTGAAACAGGAAGAGGAAGTGCACGCTTAGCACCTGCTTCTTTACATAGTGCACCAGCACGTTCTACCGCGTCTTTACTACCTGCGATAACAACTTGACCAGGTGAGTTGAAGTTTACTGGAGAAACGACTTCACCTTGTGCTGCTTCTTCACAAGCTTTTGCAATTGCTTCGTCATCTAGACCGATGATCGCGTACATTGCACCAGTACCCGCAGGTACCGCTTCTTGCATCAGTTGACCACGTAGCTCAACCAGTTTGATTGCTTCTTTAAAGTCAATCACGCCAGCACACACAAGCGCTGAGTACTCACCTAGGCTGTGACCCGCTAGGTTTGCTGGTTGCTCAAGACCAAGCTCTTGCCATACACGCCAGATAGCAACAGATGACGCTAGCAACGCTGGTTGAGTACGGAAAGTTTGGTTTAGATCTTCTGCAGGTCCATTTTGAACAAGCGCCCATAGGTCGTAACCTAGTGCGTCAGATGCTTCTGCAAATGTTTGTTTTACTACGTCATATTGTTCGCCTAGATCAGCAAGCATACCAACTGCTTGAGAACCTTGACCTGGAAATACGATAGCAAACTTGCTCATGTTGTTTTCCTTTAAGCAAAGTAAAAAGAAATAAGATGCACCGTAGCGCATCTTAAATTTTGAATCTTGTGAAACTTAGAATTTCACCAGGGCAGAACCCCAAGTGAATCCGCCGCCAAACGCTTCAAGAAGCAAAGTTTGACCACGTTTAATACGACCATCACGTACCGCCTCATCCAGTGCTGTTGGCACGGTTGCTGCTGATGTGTTGCCGTGTTTATCAAGTGTGATCACGACTTGGTCTAGTGACATCGAAAGCTTTTTCGCTGTCGCTGAAATAATGCGGTAGTTTGCTTGGTGCGGAACCAACCAGTCTAGTTCAGACTTGTGCATATCGTTTGCTTCAAGCGTGTCTTTCACTAACTTCGAAAGCTGAGTTACTGCCACTTTGAAAACTTCGTTACCCGCCATGTGCAGCCATTTATCTGCATCTTTACCACGCTCAGGTACAGGAAGGCTCAGAAGATCACCAAATTGACCATCTGAATATACGTGTGTCGAAATGATGCCAGGTTCTTCGCTCGCACCAATTACCACCGCGCCTGCCGCATCACCAAATAAGATGATAGTTGAGCGGTCAGCCGGATCACACGTTTTCGATAATGCGTCAGCACCAATCACAAGTACGTTTTTACACATACCTGATTTGATGTGTTGGTCAGCTACAGACATTGCGTATACAAAGCCTGAACAAGCAGCGGCTAAGTCGAAAGCAGGACAACCTTTAATGCCAAGCTTTGCCTGCACCTGACACGCAGATGAAGGGAAAGTATGGCTACTGCTCGTGGTAGCAACGATAATTAGGTCGATATCATTTTTATCAATGCCGGCCATATCGATAGCGTTTTCAGCTGCGTAGAATGCCATGTCCGCAACAGTTTCATCTTCTGCTGCAATTCGACGCTCTTTAATACCCGTGCGAGCTACGATCCACTCGTCACTTGTATCTACCATTTTCTCTAGGTCTGCGTTAGTACGCACCTGAGATGGCAGGTAGCTGCCAGTACCTAAAATTTTGCTATACATGAAGACTAATAATGCCTCTCGAGTAAAACCGCTTCCAAACGATCGCTAATACGGCTTGGTACTTGTCGTTTGACCTCGTGTACTGCCTCGCCAAGTGCATTGACAATCGCAGATACATCCGCACTTCCATGGCTTTTTATGACAATGCCGCGCAATCCTAGCAAACTTGCGCCGTTATACTGGTCGGGGTTCAGTGTTTTTAGTTCATTAAATAGCCGAGAAAACAACTTTCTAGCAATCCAACCCTTAATCGTCGATTCCATCATGCTGGTTTTTAGTTTTTCGATGAAGAGTTGAGCTGTTCCCTCGCTGGCTTTTAAGCATACGTTACCGACAAAGCCATCACAAACAATGACATCGGCTACGTCATGCAAAATTTGATTACCTTCAATATAACCGACAAAGTTGATGGCGTCGGTTTGAGAAAGCATTTCAGCACAGCGTTTGACTAAATCGTTACCTTTGATTTCTTCTGCGCCAATGTTCAGCACCGCAACACGAGGAGGTCGACCTAGGTGTTCTTCTGCTAATGCACTGCCCATCACGGCAAACTGGAATAAACTGTCGGCATCACACGACACATTTGCTCCCAAATCTAGCATCCAGGTGCGTTTTCCACTGATGGTCGGTAACGCAGAAACTAAAGCAGGACGCTCAATACCAGGAAGCAGCTTAAGAATAAAACGTGACAGCGCCATCAATGCGCCGGTGTTACCACCACTCACACAAGCATCAGCTTCATTTTCAGAAACCAGATCAATCGCCATACGCATAGAGCTATTTTGGCTATTGCGAAGGGCCAAAGACGGTTTTTCTGAATTAGAAATCACTTTCTCGCTATGAAGAATGCTCAAACGAGAACTGGTAGAGGTACCAAGTTGAGATAATTGAGACGTGATCAGAGATTGATCACCTATAAGAATCACTTTTAGCTCTGGGAAATGAGACAGTGCCTGCACGGCGGCAGGCACTGTTACGCGTGGACCGAAATCCCCGCCCATTGCATCAAGTGCAACGGTAATACTTTGCAAAGGTTCAACCTTACTTGTTGATAACCTTTTGACCACGGTAGTAACCTTCAGCAGTTACGTTGTGGCGTAGGTGAGTTTCACCAGAAGTCGCGTCTACAGATAGTGCAGCTGTAGTTAGCGCATCGTGTGAACGACGCATACCGCGCTTAGAACGAGTTTTACGGTTTTTCTGTACGGCCATTGACCCTACTCCTATACTATTGGGTTAAAAACCTAAAGAAGAAGCGGCTACCACACCAGTTACTTTTTCAGATTTTTCAAAACGTCGAATGGATTCGGTTTTTCTTCCTCAATTTCTTCAGGAATTTCACCAAAAACCATGTTATTTGAGTCAACGCTACAATCCGCATCATCGTGCATTGCGATTTGAGGTAATGTTAAGATGAACTCGTCTTCAACCAGTTGTATAAGGTCTAATTCACCGTACTCATTTAGATCTACCAAATCATAAATTTCTGGTGCTTCCTCTTCCGTCTTCTCACCGTAGTAAGGAGTGTAAAGGAATTCAACTTCACACATGTGTGTGAATACCTCATTACAACGCTGACACTCTAAATCAACTTCGATGTTAGCTTTACCAGAGATAACAACAAGTCGCTGTTCATCAATATCAAATGACAATGAGACTTCTGCGTCGCGTTTTACGCCTTCAGTTGTTTCCGCTAAGCGCTTGAAAAGACTAGCTTGGATGATGCCATCGTAATCTAATCGTTTCTGTGCGGACTTTGCTGGATCAACCGTTCGCGGTATTTTTACCTTTTGCATAGGGCGCGAATATTATCTTCCAAATCAAAATTAGTCAAAGAAAAAGGCAAAAAAGTTGTACTTTTTTACGCTTAACATATAGAGCATTAGCCAGAATCAATTTTGATCGATTATCCTATTGGAAATGCTCGCGTGAATTGTAATTCAAAATGAAAAATTACCAACTGGTTTTAGCCTCAACTTCCCCTTTTCGTAAACAACTGCTGGAAAAGCTATCAGTACCGTTTACTTGTTTATCTCCGCAATGCGATGAGACCCCCTTCCCCAACGAAACGCCTTTAGATTTGGTGCAAAGGCTTGCGATTGGAAAAGCGACGTCTTGTGATACCGACCAAGACAGCTTGGTGATCGGGAGCGATCAAGTTTGTGTTATTGACGACAAGATAGTCGGCAAACCATTAGACCGAGAGAATGCCATCAAGCAATTATTGGCTCAAAGCGGTAAAACCATCACTTTTTATACTGGGCTTGCGGTACATAATACAGCCACGAATCACACTGAAGTCGGCTTCGACACCTTCGAAGTTCATTTTAGAGATTTGACGCTTGAACAGATTGAACGATACGTCGACAGAGAAGAACCATTTTATTGTGCTGGCAGCTTTAAAAGCGAAGGAATGGGAATTTGTCTTTTCAACAAATTAGCCGGCAAAGATCCGAATACGCTAGTAGGCCTGCCTCTCATTGACTTGATCGACATGCTACAAAAGCAAGGGTTTGAGGTTTTGTAAAAAGTACTATGTAAAAGATATTGTGTAATAGGTATTGATAGTTAATAAACGTTAAAGGGTTGGCATGAGAAAGCGCCAACCCTTTTTTAAATGCCAGTGCGAGAAGATTAAAATCACAGCGTCAAACTAATCACTCTATATCTAAGATAGAGATTCCCGACAATGCTCTTTCGTCGCTCTCGGGAAAAACGCTGTGTCAGCCCATCCCTCTAAAAATAAGAATTACCCACTTAGATTCAGAAGTCGCAGCGCGTCATCCTCAAGAGTGAGAAACGAGCGAGTTGGGGATCTCTTTTCTCATCTTTCGAAGCGAAGCAGTCTTGCTATCCCATAGGGTGAAGCCCGCTCTCACCTCTACTTCTTACGCAGACCCGCGAGTACTTTCTCTAATCTCGCTTCCATCGGCGCATTGATTTCCATCCACTCATCATTCGATGGGTGCTGGAACTTGATGTTCGCTGCATGAAGGAACAAACGGTCTAAGCCCACTTGCCCAGTGTAAGCATCGAAGCGACGGTCGCCGTAGCGATCATCCCATGCAATTGGGTGACCCGTGTATTGAGTATGCACACGAATTTGGTGAGTACGACCGGTAATTGGGCTAGCTTGGATAAGCGTTGCTTGGTCAAACTTTTCCAGAATCTTGAATCGAGTTTCTGACGGCTTCCCATTTGGGTTCACACGCACGATGCTATTCACTTCGTTTTTAAGTAGCGGCGCATTCACGACCTTACAGCTGCTTTTCCACTCCCCCATCACAAGGGCAAAGTAGAACTTCTTCACGGTCTTTTCGCGAAATTGCGCTTGCAGATGGCGCAATGCTGAACGCTTCTTAGCCACCAATAAAATACCAGAAGTATCGCGGTCGATACGATGAACAAGTTCAAGGAAGCGAGCTTGCGGACGTAACGCACGAAGTGCCTCGATAGCACCAAATTTAAGACCACTGCCACCATGCACAGCTGTACCAGAGGGCTTATTTAGAATCAGCATATGATCGTCTTCAAAAATGATCATATGTTCTAGCTCTGCTACTTTGTTCAACTTAGTGCTTGGCGCAACGTCGTCCTCTTTTTTCTCTACCGTTACTGGTGGAATACGTACGAGATCGCCAGCCTTGAGTTTGTACTCGGCTTTAATACGCTTTTTGTTAACGCGCACTTCCCCCTTACGCACGATTCGGTAAATCATGCTCTTAGGGATATCTTTTAATTGGTTACGCAGAAAATTATCAATGCGTTGACCTGCCATATCTTCGTCGATATCAACGAACTGGACTTTTGTTCTTATTTCGCTCATGCGCGGTATTGTAAACCCAAATCTGTGCGACTTCACATTATTCTTGCTGCAAAAGAAACACTCGTTGTCATAAATTGTTCTAAAACTCGCCAAGCTTTTGTTTAGATTATTAAAAGTCTTTATCAACTTCTCGTTTTGATTTGTGTCTTTCTCAGTTTGCAAGACTCAAGTGCTTATGAAACAGCCAGTTATAAATTACAAAAATTGAATTTAGCGCCAAATTTTCCATCGTTTGCGCTAAAGCAGATTGCTGATATCCACCTGCACTGCTATAGTTCACAGCTGCTAAGGAAGGTTTGGTTACATTTTGTTCATTACCAATCATTTATCCCCAAGCAATGTGAGTAGATTGTTGAACGTCAGGTGCAGCATTGGCGTAAGACACGTTGAGTTCAACACACTTGTCACTCTACTCCTCGCATATTCACGTTGAGTATCTACCGCCCGAATAGCGGGTCACAAGTTAACGTTTCCAACGAAACCCAAAGCAATTTGTGATGACTGAAGTGCCCTAGAGCATCCCCTTCCAGCCGGGAGGCTGCAAAATATAAGCCATGGGATCAGGCACCGTGAAAGAGCGAAAAGCCAGTGACAAGTTGAAAAGAAAGATAAAAGAAAAGACAACGAGAAATTTTCAATGAAAAGAATGTTAATTAACGCAACTCAAAAAGAAGAGTTGCGTGTCGCTCTGGTTGATGGCCAGCGACTTTTCGATCTTGATATCGAGAGTCCGGGTCATGAATCTAAAAAAGCGAATATCTACAAAGGACGTATCACACGTATCGAACCAAGCTTAGAAGCCGCATTTGTTGATTACGGTGCTGAGCGTCACGGTTTCCTCCCTCTCAAAGAAATTGCCCGCGAATATTTCCCAGAAGGTTACACTTACCAAGGTCGCCCAAGCATTAAAGAAGTGCTGACTGAAGGTCAAGAAGTTATCGTTCAAGTGGAAAAAGAAGAACGTGGTAGTAAAGGCGCAGCTCTAACTACTTTCATTTCTCTTGCGGGTAGCTATCTTGTTCTTATGCCTAATAACCCTCGTGCCGGCGGTATTTCTCGTCGTATCGAAGGTGACGAGCGTACTCAACTAAAAGCCGCTTTAAGCACGCTAGAACTGCCTCAAGGCATGGGTCTAATCGTACGTACTGCTGGCGTTGGTAAGAGTGCAGAAGAGCTTGAGTGGGACTTGAACGTACTACTTAACCACTGGGGTGCAATTAAAGGTGCAGCAGATTCTAACCCTGCTCCTTTCCTAATCCACCAAGAAAGTAACGTAATCGTTCGTGCAATCCGTGACTACCTACGTCGTGATATCGGTGAAATCCTAATCGACAGCAACACCATTTATGAGCGTGCTAAAGAGCACATCAAACTGGTACGTCCTGATTTCATCAGCCGCGTTAAGAAATACGAAGGCGAAGTACCACTATTCAGCCACTACCAGATCGAAAGCCAAATTGAATCGGCTTTCCAACGTGAAGTGCGCTTACCATCAGGTGGTTCTATCGTAATCGACCCAACGGAAGCTCTAACATCTATCGATATCAACTCGGCTCGCGCAACCAAAGGCGGCGATATCGAAGAAACAGCGCTTAATACTAACCTAGAAGCAGCAGACGAAATCGCTCGTCAATTGCGTCTACGTGACCTTGGTGGTTTGGTGGTTATCGACTTTATCGATATGACACCGGTGCGCCACCAGCGTGAAGTTGAAAACCGTCTGCGTGAAGCCGTTCGTCTAGATCGTGCTCGTGTACAAATCGGTCGCATTTCCCGCTTTGGTCTGTTGGAGATGTCTCGTCAGCGTTTGAGCCCATCTCTAGCAGAAGCAAGCCACCATATTTGTCCTCGTTGTAGCGGTACAGGTGTTGTTCGTGATAACGAATCTCTAGCACTTTCTGTACTTCGCCTGATCGAAGAAGAAGCTCTAAAAGACAATACAGCCCAAGTACTAGCAGTAGTGCCTGTGCCGATCGCATCTTACCTTCTGAACGAAAAACGTCGCTCGGTCAACCACATCGAACGTATTCAAGAAGTGAAGATTACGGTTGTGCCAAACTCAGACATGGAAACGCCTCACTTCGAAGTTATCCGTGTTCGAGAAGGCGAAGAGTTTGACCTGCTTTCTTACCTACTTCCTAAGAAACTGGAAGCAATGAAAGAAGCAGAAGGCAAAGAGCCAGCAGAGGTTGATGTCAAGCCTAAGCGTATCGAAGAGCCTGTATTAAAAGGTTTTGCTTCGCCAGCGCAAACTGCTCCTACGCCAGCAGCAACTTCTAAACCTGCTCCAGCAGCGAAGAAGAAAGAAGCAGCTCCGCAAGAAGAAAAACCAGGTCTATTCAGCCGTCTGTTTAAAGCAATTGGTAGTTTCCTATTCAGTGGTTCTGAAGAAGTTAAAGAAGAACCTAAGAAAGAAGAGAAAAAACCAAACCGCGATAACAAGCGCAACAAGCGTGACCGCAACGATCGTCGTCGCAACAACAACCAGCGTGATAACCGCGAAGGTCGTGACAACCGCGATAACAAACGTCGTCGTAAACCGCGTGAAGAACAAGCGACTGAACAGAACGAAACACAACAGCAGCCTAACAAGCAGCAAAACCGCAACCAGAAACGTAAACCTAGAGCTCAACAAGCTGAAAAAGCACAAGAGCCTAAAGTTAACGCGAAAGTCGCGGAAAAAGGTCTGCAGCTAGCTGCTGAAGCTCGTACTGGTTCAGAAGCGAAGCCGGAAGAAAATAAAGCGAAGTCAAACGCAAAAGCAGAGAAAGTGAAGGAGCGCCGTCAACGTCGCAAGCTAAACAAATCTGTACGTGTTAAAGACCAGCAAGCGGCTGAGCAAGCAGAACAGGAAGTACCAGTACAACCTGTTGAAGCAGTTGAAGCAACTGTTGAGAAGCCAGTTGAGGCAGCAGCAGAAGCGCAACAAGACAACAAAGCAGAGTCTAAGCAGCGTCGTAACCGCCGTTCACCACGTCACCTACGTGCAAGTGGTCAACGTCGTCGTCGTGGTCGCGATCGTCGTCCTAACCCATTCCGCCTACGTAAAGGTGGTGTAGCATCTCCTGAGATGGCAATGGGTAAAGTGATGCCACGTTACATTCCAAAACCAGCGCCTAAGAAGGAAGAGCGAGTGAAGGAAGAAGCAGTGGTAACGGCAGCAGCAGTTCCTGCAATTCAAGGTGGTTTTGCTTGCCCTGAAATGGCGATGGGTAAAGTAATCATCCGTCATGAACAACCTGCAGTTGTTGAAGCACCAGCAGTTGAAACGAAAGTTCAAGAATCTGTAGAAGCGAAAGTAGAAGCGAAAGTAGAAGCGCCTGTTGCGGAAGTGCCAGTGGTAGAGGATGCCGTTGCTGAGCAAGCTGAAGCTACAGTAGTTGAAACAACGCAAGTAGAGCCAATCGTTGAAGCACCTGTTGTCGAAGTGACTGAATCTGCTGTTGAAACAGCTCCAGCTCAGGAACCAGCCATTGAAGTGGCAGAAGAAGCGGTAACAGAAGTTACAGCAGAAACGCCAGTAGAAACGCAAGAACCTAAAGCAGAAGTTATCAAAGTAGCTGCTAAGCCACGCGCTAGTGCTCCAATGACTAAAGCGCCAGGTCCTCAAGAGCTTCGCGAAATTACGGTTACAGCGGCACCGTTTAAAGCTGAGCGCTACGCACCGAAAGGCGCAGGTAGCCAAG
Source organism: Vibrio harveyi NBRC 15634 = ATCC 14126 = KCTC 12724 (assembly GCF_001591145.1). GTDB lineage: Bacteria > Pseudomonadota > Gammaproteobacteria > Enterobacterales > Vibrionaceae > Vibrio > Vibrio harveyi. The sequence goes on from NZ_BCUF01000006.1 coordinate 80,113, forward strand.
TAGCAACAAACCGTGCATCAGCAGTAATGACAAAACCGAACTTTAACTAAGTTTTACTTTGTCATCGCATTAAGCGAAATACGAAACAAAAGGCTGCCAATCGGCAGCCTTTTTTGTTGAAGTAAGTGTTAACTCTAATTAGCTATATTAATATCAATGACTGATCACATTTGTGCGTCAATATCCCCTTCATTGTTGAACTTAATCACACTTTTCGGTAGCATTCGCCGACTCAAGTTTTCGACACCATTCTGATGCGGCTCTTTTTTTAATACGGTTTGTGCTGATAGAAGTGACTTCACTTTCACCAGCAGTACTTGTGCAAATACGAATATGTGTCGGGAGAAATTCATCGCCAAGAGAACTCAATACAAAACATGTTCGAATTTCCTCAATTTTCTAAGCACTCCGTAAAAAACGACGTGCTATCAGGTCTAACTGTTGCGCTCGCATTGGTTCCTGAAGCCGTAGCATTTGCATTTGTTGCTGGTGTAGACCCTATGGTTGGTCTTTACGCAGCCTTTATTGTCGGTCTTATCACCTCTATTTTCGGTGGTCGACCAGGTATGATTTCCGGTGCGACTGGCGCAATGGCAGTTGTTATGGTGTCGCTTGTTGCAACTCACGGTGTTCAATATCTATTTGCCGCAATTATGTTGGCGGGTATTCTTCAAATTGCAGCCGGTCTATTTAAGCTAGGTAAATTTATCCGAATCGTTCCTCACCCGGTGATGATTGGTTTCGTAAACGGTCTGGCTATCGTTATCTTCCTTGCACAACTAGGTCAGTTCAAAGCACCAGACCTTAACGGTATGCTAACGTGGCTACCACAAGACCAAATGCTGCTAATGCTAGGTCTGGTTGCGCTAACAATGGCTATCATTCACTTCCTACCGAAGATCACAACGGCAGTGCCTTCTTCTCTGGTTGCGATCGTGACCGTTACTGCACTTGTTGTTGGCTTGGATCTAGAAACACGTACCGTAGTTGACTTCCTACGTACTATGTCTGGCGATGAAGCAGCGACTTTGGCGGGTTCTCTTCCGACCTTCTCTATTCCAGCGGTACCTTTCACTCTAGAAACTCTGCAAATCATTTTGCCTTACGCAATCATCCTTGCCGCTATCGGTCTGATCGAGTCTCTGTTGACACTAACAGTGCTGGACGAAATGACTAACACTCGCGGTCAATCTAACCGTGAATGTATCGGTCAAGGTATGGCAAACATGACGTGTTCTGTGTTTGGTGCAATGGGTGGTTGTGCGATGATTGGTCAGTCAATGATCAACGTAAACTCAGGTGGTCGTGGTCGTCTATCAGGCATCGTTGCGGCTATCGCTCTGCTAATGTTCATCCTGTTTGCTTCTTCACTCATTGAGATGATTCCACTTGCTGCACTCGTTGGTGTCATGTTCATGGTGGTTATCGGTACATTCGAATGGGCAACCTTCAAACTTGCACGTCGCGTACCTAAGCAAGATTTCTTCGTTATCGTTCTTGTAACAGTAGTGACGGTGCTGACTGACCTAGCTGTTGCAGTAGCCGTGGGTGTGATTGCATCTGCGCTAATGTTTGCATGGCAACATGCTAAGCACATCTACGCAGATACGCGTCTAAATGAAGAGGGCTCAAAAGAGTACAAGATCCACGGTCCTATCTTCTTTGGTTCTGCGGCAAACTTCCTAGAATTGTTTAACGCACATGGCGATCCAAAAGACATCATCGTTGATTTCGCGGACTCTCGCGTAACAGACCACTCTGCTATCGAAGCGATTGAAACGTTGGCTGAGCGTTACGCCGCACTTGGTAAAACACTTCACCTACGTCACTTGAGCCCTGATTGCCGTAAGCTACTAGATAAAGCAGGTAGCTTGGTTGAAATCAACGTAAAAGAAGACCCAAGCTATAAGGTTGCAACCGACGTACTTGCAGGTTAATAAAAACAAAAAGGGATGAGCATGACTCATCCCTTTTGCTATCAATTTAAGCTAATAAATACTCAGATTTTTTTCAAAATCGCTTCTGACGCCTCTTCAATCAAATCCAGTACCAGTTCAAAACCAGCATCGCCACCGTAATATGGGTCTGGGATCTCGTCATAATCAGAGTCACCATGACTTAAAAACAACGACACTTTAGGACGGTGTTCTACCGGGCAAATATCCAATAGATCGGCGAGATTGGCTTTGTCTGCAGCTAACACCATATCAAATTCATCGAAGTCCCCAACTGTTACCTTGCGAGAACGCATTCCTTTGAACGAATAACCGCGTTGCTTTCCCGCTTGCATGGCGCGAGCATCAGGCGGATTTCCGGCGTGGTAACCAATGGTCCCTGCAGAGTCCACTTCCACTGATATGCCCAGTTCTTTGGCTTTAGATCTTAATACCGCTTCACCAGTTGGCGAACGACAAATATTTCCCATACAAACAACGAGTAATTTCTTCATTTTATTCCCTGAATTATCGATGGTTTTTCTTCATCAACTGTTGGTCTATCATAACGAGATAATTCAATGAACCCAAATCGGCTTGGGTCAGTTCAAAAAAGGAATTGAGGAAGCATTATGTCTATCGACGAAAACAAAGAAGCACGCCACAAGGCGCGCCAACAAAAAGTAAAAGAGCAGGTAGACGCGAAAATCGCAGCCGCCCAAGAGGAGAAAGGTTTATTACTGATCATCACTGGTAATGGGAAAGGCAAATCGACTTCCGGTTTTGGTACAATTGCGCGTGCAGTTGGTCATGGTTTGAAGTGCAGCGTAGCGCAGTTTATCAAGGGTACATGGGATAACGGTGAGCGTAACCTACTTGAAAAGCTAGGTGTTGAGTTCCAAGTTATGGCAACAGGCTTTACTTGGGAAACCCAAAACAAAACAGCCGATACTGAAGCCGCCCAACTTGTTTGGCAAGAATGTAAGCGTATGCTTGCCGATGAATCAATTGATGTGGTTCTGTTCGACGAACTAACGTATATGGTGAGTTACGGGTACATAGACTTAGACGAAGTCGTCGAAGCACTAAATAATCGCCCTAAAATGCAATCGGTCGTCATTACAGGACGTGGAGCGCACCGTACTTTGATTGAAATGGCAGATACAGTATCAGAAGTGAAAAACGTTAAGCACGCCTTTGAATCCGGAGTTAAAGCTCTGAAAGGCATAGATTGGTAAGCGTCCGCCGTTGCTTCCAAAAAGACTAAAAACTAAAAAGGGTTGGCTCAATGCCAACCCTTTTACTTTACCTATATCCTCATAAAGAAGCTTGGTCCTTTAGTTGAACAAGTTCTTCAACAAACCATCTACCGCCTCTTTTGTTTTCTCATCTTTGATCTTGTCCGTGAGCTTCTCTACTCCACGATCAATTTCTTTCTGAGCTTTTTGTTTCAACACGTCATCAAAGACTAGCTTGAACTTAGGATCTGCCCATTTGCCAGAAACGTTGATAGGGATAGTGATGTCTTTCAATTCATCAATGGTCTTACCACCCTGACCTTCCAATGAACCCACTATCGAAGTACTAATGGTGAAATCAACAGTTTCATTCAAGTAGTTTGCCTGCCCCTTACCACGAACACGAAGAAGTGGAGACTGCGCTTTCATGTTATCCGTTGAGACCGTGCCTTTATTTAACTTCAACGTCGCGGTCATCGCACTGAAGTCGGTTTTCTTAACTTCATCTGTGCCTTCAATGCTTTGACCTTTAAATCGCGCGTAGTTTTCGCGGATTAGCTGAGCAACGTTAATGCCATTCACAGCACCATCTGCAAAATTGATCACCACTGTACCAACAAGGTTCTTTTTGATGCCAGTTGGCGTTAGGCTCTTACCACTCACATTGACATCAATGTTACCAGTACCTTCCAGCATGTCGTTATTTGCTACATCGACAAGTAACGGTTGGACTTGTACACCTTTGATTGATTTCTTCGCAGAGTATGTGGCAGGTGATTTACGCGCATCCAGTTTGGCCGTCGCAGTGATCGTGCCTTGGTACAACTTAGAGCTGAATGAAGTAAGATCAAAGACACCACGATTAACAGAGAAGCTTGCTTTCACTGCTTCCATCTTCGCATTAGCCGCCTTAAATTTGTCAATCGTAATATTGCCTTTCACATCAAGCGTTTTTAGTGCAGACAAGTCCGGCTCAACTTCAGGACCAGTAGATGCACTACTGTTGCCACCTGATGCTGGTTTATCACCCGCTGGAGCTTGCTTATTCAAGCCAAGGAATTCGTCCAAATCGATATTAGGACTATGCACTGCAAAACGTACTTTAGGAATATCACCCAGAGTCACATCTGTTTTACCATCGAGCGCAATTGCGTTCGCCGTAAGTTTCTCGAGCACAAAGCTCAGATGATTCTTAGTGAGGTCGAATGAAAGATCAGAGACCATATCAACTTTCATTGGTGATTGCGGTAGCGCATCTCCCTCAAAAGTCGCATTCAACGTCAGCTTATTCAGTTGTACCTTACTGATCGCCTTATCGATACTTAGCTCACCACCACCTTGCATATCGAGCTTCATACCACCAGCGTCACCTTTCAATGCATAGCTCAAGTTATTCACTTTATCGAACTCAAACGTATCTAGGCCAATAGTTGCTGAGTCAATTTTGTTTGCAGGATCAGCGTAAGTCGCATCAAAGTTGATGTTTTTCAGTGCGTAGCTCGCCAGACCTTTTGCTACTTTAAAGTCCGCTTTGCCTTGTGCTGTGAACGTTTGGTCATTCATCTCACCTTTCATGCCGAAATCAGCCGTTGTCCAGTTATCAAAAGCAAACTGAGAAAGGTTTAAAGAAATGTCAGAAAGCTTAGTGTAGCTACCTGTTTGCTTGTCTTGGATTTCAACATAGCCATTTGAAATGCTGACTCCAGCGAGATTGATCGTCCAATCAGAAGCAGCACTTTGTGAGTCTTCCGCTTTTTCTGGCGAAGCTTCGGTCGTTTGTTCTGCTTGTTGAGTTTGTGCTTTGGTTAACGCATCAATGTTCTTCGTGCCATCTTTCAGTGTTTCAAGATAGAACTCCGCACCATCAAGGGTGACATTACCAATTTCCAGCTGTTTGCTTAATAGCGGGGTAACCGAGACATCAACACCTACTGTCTCGACTTTAAATAGGTTTGGTTGACTAAAACCTTGTGGGTTTCTCAGTTCAGTACGACCCAATTCGAAACCAATCGACGGGAAAAACTGCCAGCTGATATCCCCTTCGATTACGAGTTCCAATCCAGTTTGCTTTTGCGCTTGCTCCACGATAAGTGGTTTAAATTGGTTTGGATTGACAAAAATAACCAACCCTAAAATGACAGCTAAGATCGCCACAATTGGAATGGCAATGATTAAGAGCAGTTTCTTCATTCGCTTTTTCCTTGCTCGAGTGTTTTTACAATTATAAGCACAGACTTGTTTTATCGCTGACCGTTCCACGAAAGCGTGAAAAATGTCCGATTTTGTAGTGCAACTGACTAATTTAAAAACAAAAAAAAGAAGTGGCACCTAAGGTGCCACTTCTTCATACAAAAATAAAGCGATATAGCCGTCTAAACGCTTAAGCTTTCAGAAGTTTTGCAATGTGCGCTTTAAGAACATCGATTGCGATACGGTTTTTACCACCGCGAGGTACGATGATGTCCGCGTATTGCTTAGAAGGTTCGATAAATTGCATGAACATCGGACGTACTGTCTGCTGGTATTGCTTAAGAACAGATTCCATTGTACGACCACGCTCTTCAACGTCACGTTTAACACGACGCAATAGACAGATATCTAATGGTGTATCCATAAATACTGTCGCGTGCATTAAGTCGCGAAGACGCGGATCAGTCAGAAGCAAGATACCTTCAAGAATGATGACCTTTTTAGGGGTCATTGGAGTGGTATTGCTTGTACGAGTGTGCTCAGTGTAGCTGTACTCTGGTACTTCTACTGCTTCGCCACGAACCAATTTTTCTAAGTGTTCACACAGCAGGTCGTGGTCTAACGCGCTCGGGTGGTCGTAGTTAGTCTTTACACGCTCTTCCATGCTTAGTTGGCTTTGGTCGTTGTAGTAGCAATCTTCCGTGATGACACCGATTTGATGATCGCCCACTTTCTCGCGAAGCTCATTGTAAATAGTGCTCGCGATCAGACTTTTTCCAGAAGCAGAAGCGCCAGCAATACCTACGATGACGCATTGATTATTATCAGACATTAATTTGCACCCGATGATGATTTTCTAGTCACATAAAAAGATAAACTGCCTGATTATAGGGAGTTCACCCGTTCGTTACTAGTTGGAATTAGGGTTTCGTTATAAGTTTCTGTCAGCTCAGAGGATTAACCTCCGAGCAAACGTTTAAATGAACAATATTCAACCAGTGCTAATATTAAACTCAGTTCACCATAGTAAAACTGATTGCATCAGGTTTGGCTTTGCCTTGCCAATACATTGTACAACAAACACGATCAGCAAGTTGTTTATAATAACCAGCGTGTTCGCTATTCGGACGTCTCGCCACGGTCGGAATACCAGCATCAATGTCTTCTCGCATAGAGATATGAAGCGGAATTTGCCCAAGCAGCGCCAAGCCAAATTCTTGTGACATTTTCTCTGCACCACCAGTACCGAAAATATGCTCAACAGCCCCACACTGACTACAAATGTGGTAACTCATGTTCTCAACGACGCCGACAACAGGCACGTTGACTTTATGGAACATCGCCGCACCTTTACGTGCGTCCGCCAATGCGAGATCTTGCGGTGTTGTAACAAGCACCGTACCTGTTACTGGAATTTGCTGAGACAGCGTTAGTTGGATATCCCCCGTACCCGGTGGCATATCAATCACCAAGTAATCAAGCTCTGGCCAATCCGTTTCTGTCAGTAGCTGTGATAAGGCCTTAGAGGCCATGGGACCACGCCAAATGGCTGCTTCCGATTTATCGACTAAGTAGCCAATAGAATGAGTATAGATTCCGTGGGCAAAAATAGGCTCCATCCACTTAGCATCACGAACTTCAGGCTTAGCGTCTTCTTGACCAAGCATCATAGGAACCGATGGACCATAAATATCGGCATCTAACAAACCTACTTTTGCTCCGGATTGCGCAATTGCGAGGGCAAGGTTTACTGCTGTGGTTGATTTCCCAACCCCACCTTTCGCGGAACTTACCGCAATAATGTTTTTAACGCCCTTTACCGCATTGGTGACTTGAGTCTCAAGTGCTTTAACGTTGAGCTCAATCTGGAAATCAAATGCAGGAACGTCACCTGATGCCTGTTGCTCTTGTATCCAATCGGATAACGAAACTTGAAGTTCGTTACTCGCGAAAGGTAAAGTGATTTGAATGCCACCTTGTGCGGGAATCACGACAATACCGTGAATGTCCGCCCAGTTTTCCACCAACTGTGGATGTTGGAACTGGTTGAGCCAATGACAAAAATCTTGTTTTGAAGTGAACTGATGCATGAGACCTCCTTTATGCATCTAATCGTAGCACCCAGCGGCGAGATTCAGAACCCCAAAAAAACTAAGGCAATCCATGGTTTGATGCCTTGGCGTTAGGAAGCTCATGGGGTAGTATTACTCTCTATTTTTTATACCTATCAAAAAGCGATTATTAAGTATGGCAAACGATCCAAGAAAACTGCTGGTAACTTGTGCCCTTCCGTACGCTAATGGTTCGATTCACCTAGGTCACATGCTTGAGCACATTCAAGCTGATATCTGGGTTCGCTACCAACGCCTACGTGGCAACACTGTAAACTTCATCTGTGCTGACGATGCTCACGGCACGCCAATCATGCTAAAAGCACAACAGATGGGAATTACACCAGAAGAGATGATCGCTGCAGTAAGCGAAGAGCATCAGAAAGACTTCGCTGGCTTTGATATTAGCTTTGATAACTACCACAGCACACACTCAGACGAGAACCGCGAGCTAGCGTCTCACATCTACCTTGAGCTGAAGAAAAACGGCTTTATCTCTAGCCGCACTATCTCTCAGTTGTTCGACCCTGAGAAAGAAATGTTCCTACCGGATCGTTTCGTAAAAGGTACTTGTCCTAAGTGTAAGTCAGAAGACCAATACGGTGACAACTGTGATAACTGTGGTGAGACGTACAGCCCAACTGAACTGATTAACCCGAAATCAGCAGTATCTGGCGCAACGCCAGTCATGAAAGACTCTGAGCACTTCTTCTTCGACCTACCTCAGTTCGAAAGCATGCTAAAAGAGTGGACTCGTTCAGGTTCTTTACAATCTGAAACTGCTAACAAGATGCAAGAGTGGTTCGAGTCTGGTTTGCAACAGTGGGACATCTCACGTGATGCGCCTTACTTTGGCTTCGAAATCCCAGGCGAGAAGAACAAATTCTTCTACGTATGGCTAGATGCACCAGTTGGCTACATGGCTTCTTTCAAGAACCTATGTGACAAGACTGAAGGTCTAGACTTCGACGAATACTGGAAGAAAGACAGCTCAACTGAGCTTTACCACTTCATCGGTAAAGACATTGTTTACTTCCACTCACTATTCTGGCCAGCAATGCTAGAAGGCAGCGGTTTCCGTAAACCAAACAATGTATTCGTACACGGCTACGTAACAGTAAACGGTGCGAAGATGTCTAAGTCTAAAGGTACGTTTGTTAAAGCAAGCACTTACCTAAACCACCTAGACCCAGAGTGTCTGCGTTACTACTACGCTGCAAAACTAAACAGCCGTATCGACGACCTAGACCTTAACCTTGAAGACTTCACTCAACGTGTTAACGCTGACGTAGTAAACAAAATCGTTAACCTAGCTTCTCGTAACGCTGGCTTCATCTCTAAACGTTTTGAAGGCAAGTTGGCTGAAAACTTTGCAGAACCTGAGCTATACAACGAATTCGTTGCAGCAGCAGACCGCATTGCAGAGCTTTACGAAACTCGTGAGTTTGGTCGTGCGATCCGTGAAATCACAGCACTAGCAGACAAAGCAAACCAATACGTTGACGAAAAAGCACCTTGGGTTGTTGCAAAAGAAGAAGGCAAAGATCAGGAACTGCAAGAAATCTGTTCTGTAGGCATTAACCTGTTCCGCGTGCTGATGACTTACCTAAAACCAGTGATGCCTGCACTAGCAGCGCGTACTGAAGCATTCCTAAACGAAGAGCTAACTTGGGAAGGCATCGCTGCACCACTGACTGGTCACGAGATCACTAAGTTCAAAGCGTTGTTCAACCGTATCGATCCTAAGAACATCGAAGCGATGATCGAAGCATCGAAGGAAGACGCTGCGGCAGAAATGGCAGCAAAAGAAAAAGCGGAAGCAGAAAAGAACAAAGCTAGCCAAACTGAGCTAGATAAAGATCCAATCGCTGAAGAGATTGAGTTCGATGCTTTTGCAGCGGTTGATATGCGTATTGCTCGCATCATCTCGTGTGAAGAAGTGCCAAAAGCAAACAAACTGCTTAAGTTCCAACTAGACATCGGCGGTGAAACTCGTCAGGTATTCTCTGGCATCAAGTCAGCTTACAAACCTGAAGAGCTAGAAGGCAAGCTAACCGTAATGGTAGCGAACCTAAAACCTCGTAAGATGAAGTTTGGTATGTCAGAAGGCATGATCCTAGCAGCGGGCCCTGGTGGCAGCGACCTATGGATCCTTGAGCCACATGAAGGTGCTCAACCAGGCATGCGTGTAATGTAATTCGTCACTTTACGATCAAACGTAAAAATCCCCGCCCAATTTGGCGGGGATTTTTTTTGACAAAATTCACACTTTTGGTGAAATTACGCACCAAAATCGTACAGTTCTTTATTCATAAAAAAGCTAAGCTACTGTTTTAAAACAACTTAACTATTGGCATCAAAGATGCTCTTACTTAGTTGCTAGGTCAACAGCACTAACAAGGAGTTGGTTATGTTTGTTTTGATTTCTACTTTGATCTCGATTGCCATTCTGGCAGGGATCTATCATTTGGCAGCGAAGCGAGAAAAACAACATGCTCGCAAATATCAATTACTCACCTTATTACGCGATGTGGTTCACCTACTACGCCGTCACCGAGCGGTGACCCACTACTCTATCCAATACCAACAACATCATGAAAAAGAGATAGAGCAAATTCATCAGGAGTTAGGTTATAAACTGCATCAGCTCGTGGAAACTTCTCGCTTTGAGAACAAACCCATGTATCGCGTGCTGCAAATCAAAATCGATAAGTTGATGGAACAATGGCAGGACAACACGGTAGCACGGAATCAGATGGAGCATGGCAAACTGATCCGCCATAGTTTGTTCTTAATGGATGAGGTTACCATCGCATGGCTCGCTATTGCCCAGAGAGACGAGTTACATGACGAGTACCATATGAATTGGCAAACCGTGATTGATAGCTTAGAAACGCTGACACAGCTCCGTATCAGCATTCAAGACATGCAAGACAGAGGAGGGCCTGAAAGGATGAGAAATTACGCATCGGTAATGATTAGAAGGCTCAATCAATTGGCAGTAATTAGCCCCTTGAGCGTTGCCTCTCCGATGTCCGCTAGGTCGATTCAATCTCTAAATGAATATATAGAAGGTGAAATACTGTCACTGAGCGAAGAGGAGTTGTACGACATTACTTCTGATTTGTCCCTTACTGTGTTCAATACCTATGACCAGATGCTCTCAGACATCATAGAGACCCTTTACCTACCATTGCCCAGACTGTCCTTAGCTTAACGATTCGATGATGGTTTGACTGCTCTCGGTGAGTTACTACTAATAATAAAAAAACCGCAGGTACATGCCTGCGGTTTTGTATTTGAATCTTTTGCTAAGAGCGCTGATTAACTGTCGTCTTCCGTGAAGTTGGTCGGCAGTTCTTGCTTCATCTCATTCCAGATCTGAGCACTTTCCATACCATAGTGACGAATCACAACAGGAAGCTGATCACGTTGACCGGTTTCACACGTTTCTAGAAGTTGGCGGTAGAAGCGCAGCGCTAGATCTCGTGATGCTGGATTTGAGAAGTAGTAGCTGCCCACACGATCGTACAGTTTTCTCAAACCGTTAAAGATCAAACCGTAAATTTGGTTGCCAGAATGGAACGCTAAGCGTTGGAACAACATGTAATCATAGAAGTTGAACGTCTTAGCAATCAGGATTTCCTGACGTTTCGCCTCATCCTTCTCCGTGTCTTCTTTCACGCTTTGCAGAATCTTATCGGCATAAGGAGATGCCGCGATAAAATCGTCCCATGAAGGTGCTTTTACTAGAGCTTCACATGACTCGATAACGTTTTGAATAGTACGCTCAGACGCTTCTTTGTTTGCTTTGAATGCATAACGCATGAAGATAGGGCTGATGTTAGTACGTGCAGCAAGCAGGTCTTCGACGATGTTTGTCGCGTTATCAACATCTAGAGTCATCAGCGTGTCCAAGATATGCAGACCAGATGTCTCCATAAATTGGTTCACTTTGGTTGGCTTACCGTGCTGAATAGTCAACCAGCCATCACGAGCAAGACGTTGAAGTACTTCACGTAGAGTCGTACGGGTAACACCAATTAGTTCAGATAGCTCACGTTCAGCGGGTAAAATTGAGCCAGGTGGAAAGCGGCCGTTCCAAATGCTCTCGATAATGTATTTTTCTGCGAAACCCGCAGGGCTTTTAGCCTTAATGACCATTCTGTTTTTATCCAATCTTGATTTCTAAGGGTCGATACGACTCATCATACCACTACTTAACGATTTGCGAAAATTAACGATCAATAAATGAAACGAAATCTCAATATAGAGTTAATACTCTACATATATTTTCAATTTAAAACGTTAACCACTTGGAACCAAACGCGCAAAATTTATATTTTGAATAAAATGTACAGACCACAAACTCAGGAAAAATAAAGCCTACCCCGTCACACTTTTCTGCTCAAAATATGCAAAATAAATTTGTGTTTTACGATTAATATTCTTTCTTAATTTATCTTTTCTAGTAATTGACTTGGTTTTAAATTCCAAGGTGATTTTTTTTAATCTTTTCGTGGTATAGTAACGCCGTTTTGATCGCGTTATTACAAATAAAAAGCAGTTTTAGTCGGCAGCATCACGTTTTGTTATTGACTAATAAATGCCGGGGTGTAGAGTTGCGGTCGAAAGTGAGCGGTGCTTAAGTTCAGGGGAAGTAACTTGGCAAGACTACAGTAAAACAATGGATTGTTGTTTTTCTAAGTTATTGTTTTAAAAGACTAAATAATAAGTCTAACAAACAGATACTTAAGCACTATTGTAGTGTCTATTCATAATTTTGTTATAAAGAGAATTATCATGCCGATGTCGCTCGGAAATGCCTTTATCAAGAATTTCCTTGGTAAAGCGCCTGATTGGTACAAAGTTGCCATTATAGCCTTCCTAATTATTAACCCGATTGTCTTCTTCCTAATTGACCCATTTGTTGCAGGTTGGTTGTTAGTTGCGGAATTTATTTTCACACTAGCAATGGCGCTTAAGTGTTACCCACTTCAGCCAGGTGGTTTACTTGCAATTGAAGCGGTCGCTATCGGGATGACTAGCCCTGCCCAGGTGAAGCATGAGCTAGTTGCGAATATCGAAGTACTTCTACTATTGGTATTCATGGTTGCCGGTATCTACTTTATGAAGCAGCTTCTGCTGTTCATCTTTACAAAGATCCTGCTTGGTATTCGTTCGAAAACGCTACTCTCCCTCGCGTTCTGTTTCGCCGCAGCATTTTTGTCAGCATTCCTAGATGCACTGACTGTAATCGCGGTGGTTATCAGCGTAGCGGTAGGTTTCTACTCGATTTACCACAAAGTCGCTTCTGGTAACCCAATTGGTGATCATGACCATACTCAAGATGACACGATTACTGAGCTAACACGTGACGACCTTGAGAACTACCGTGCTTTCTTGCGTTCACTATTGATGCACGCAGGTGTGGGTACCGCGCTCGGTGGTGTAACAACCATGGTTGGTGAACCTCAAAACTTGATTATTGCTGACCAAGCAGGTTGGTTCTTTGGTGAGTTCTTGATCCGCATGGCTCCAGTAACGCTGCCTGTATTCTTCTGCGGTCTGATTACTTGTGCCGTTGTTGAGAAGCTTAAAGTGTTTGGTTACGGTGCGCAGCTGCCTGATAACGTTCGTCAGATCCTTGTAGATTTCGACCGTGAAGAGCGCAAGACTCGTACTAACCAAGACGTTGCAAAACTATGGGTTCAAAGCCTAATCGCGGTTTGGCTGATTGTTGCGCTAGCGCTTCACTTGGCAGCCGTTGGTTTGATTGGTCTTTCAGTGATTATTCTAGCAACATCGTTCACTGGTGTTATCGAGGAACACTCAATGGGTAAAGCGTTTGAAGAGGCACTGCCTTTCACCGCGTTACTTGCTGTTTTCTTCTCGGTTGTTGCGGTAATTATTGACCAAGAACTATTTAAACCTGTGATTGACTCTGTACTCGCAGTAGAAGATAAAGGCACACAGCTCGCTTTATTCTACGTAGCAAATGGTCTGTTATCGATGGTATCGGATAACGTGTTTGTTGGTACGGTTTACATCAATGAAGTGAAAGCGGCATTGATGGAAGGTTTGATCACTCGTGAGCAGTTTGACCTACTAGCAGTAGCAATCAACACAGGTACTAACCTACCGTCAGTTGCAACACCAAACGGTCAAGCCGCATTCCTATTCCTACTAACATCAGCACTGGCACCATTGATTCGTCTATCATACGGTCGCATGGTGATCATGGCGCTTCCTTACACGGTTGTATTAGCGCTTGTTGGTCTGATGGGTATCATGTTCTTCCTAGAACCAGCGACAGCATTCTTCTACGATGCAGGCTGGATTGTACCTAGTAGTGGTGATCTAGCTCCAGTTGTGTCAGGTGGACACTAAAAATTTGAGTTGATTAGGAAACTTATCCAAGTTAAAAAGCTCTGAGTAATCAGAGCTTTTTTATATTTCAAACAGGATCGTAATCGTGAGTATTTTTGCATCACTAAACCAGTTTTCGAAGGGACGCTTATCTTGGCTCCTCCTTCTTTTAGCTATCATCTTTTTTGAAGCTTGCGCCCTCTTCTTCCAACACGTAATGATGCTGGCACCTTGTGTCATGTGTATTTATGAACGTGTCGCTATGATGGGGATTGGCGTGGCTGCCATGATTGGTCTTGTTGCACCCAATAACCCATTAGTACGTTGGATTGCGCTCGCCGCATGGGGAGCAAGTGCTTACAAAGGCTTGATGTTAGCGATGCAACATGTGGACTATCAGTTCAACCCATCGCCATTTGCAACGTGCGATTTGTTTGTCACATTCCCTAGCTGGGCACCATTAAACCAATGGGTTCCGTGGATGTTTGAAGCATACGGCGATTGTGCGAAGATCGTTTGGCAGTTCCTTGGTCTTTCCATGCCTCAGTGGCTTGTGGTGATCTTTGCAGGTAACTTAGTCGCCCTTGCCTTTATTGTGATTGCCCAGTTCTTTGGCGGAAAGCGTAAAAACCCTATTCAGTAACGCTCCAACTGATTGCACTAAAAGCAGATTAAACCAATCAAAAAAGCCGACCTCATGGTCGGCTTTTTATCTTTAGTTCAATTACTTACCACAGCACTGCTTGAACTTCTTACCACTATCACATGGGCAAGGGTCATTACGACCGACATCCTTAAACGGATTCAAGCTCTTGGATTTTTTACCTACCATTAGCTCATCAGCACCAAGCGCCACTTCGTTAATCATCAAATCAAGCTGATCAATAAAATCCTTTAGTGCTGGCGGTGTTTCAATACCCGCATCACGCATTTGCTGTTGCGTTTGCTCTTCATCAATCGCTAGCATCATTGTCGTAAGCAAAGCTTGCAACATACGCTCTAAGCCATCGTTGAGCACGACATCATGCCATTGCTCTTCAATCATGGACCATACAGACATAAAACCTTCAGCAAAGTCAGCTAACTGATCTGAATCATCGTTGGTCAACGCGAGAATCGAGTACTCATTTCTCAGGATGTAATTGTGTTGTTTGTGAATTTGCTCTTCGATGACAGGCTGAAGAGCTTTAAAGCCCTCACCAAGCAGTGGCTCTAGCCACGTTTCTGGCGCTAATGGTTTTGTGGTTAGGTTAGCAGCGAGCACTGCCCCTTCCAAAAACAATGAAGACTCATCGAACTGAACTTCACCTTTCTCAATTAATGTGTATTGCATGACATCTGGTTTCTCATAAATTTGGCGGCATTATACCCCAGAGCTTATACCCAAGTAACCTCGAGATGCTTGGGTATATAGGATGCTCGTTGATGTCACTCGATGCTGATGAGTCTTTTAATGACAAACTTCACTCACATCGCTACAATCGCCCTCTTTTTTCCCACCAAAGTGTATTAGGTAAACTATGCGAGTTGTATTAGGTCCAATGGAAGGCGTTTTGGACCATTTGATGCGCCAAATCCTGACCGAAATTAACGACTATGATCTGTGTGTGACAGAATTTGTTCGAGTGATCGATCAGCTTTTACCTGATCACGTATTCCACCGTTTGTGTCCAGAACTTCTTCAAGGGTCACAAACCGCGTCTGGCGTACCTGTTCACGTTCAATTACTTGGACAAGAGCCTAATTGGATGGCAGAAAACGCAATCAAGGCGGCAGAACTTGGTGCTCGTGGCATTGATCTTAATTTCGGATGCCCTGCTCGATTGGTGAATAAAAGTAAAGGTGGAGCGGCTTTATTGCAGCATCCGGAGTTGATCCATAACGTTGTAAAAGCGTGCCGTGACGCGGTACCTACGGATATTCCTGTTACCGCAAAAATCCGTTTAGGTTGGGAAAAACCTGAAGACTGCTTTGAAATCGTTGACGCGATTCAATCTGCCGGCGCGAATGAGTTAACGGTTCATGCTCGTACAAAGCAAGGTGGTTATAAAGCTTCTGAAATCAAATGGGAATACATCACAAAGATCCGCGAGCGTTTTGATATCCCGTTAATCGCAAATGGCGAGATTTGGAATTACGAAGATGGTCAACGCTGCATCGAAATGACTGGCGTTGATTCTCTGATGGTTTGCCGTGGTGCCTTTAATATCCCAAACCTTGGTAACATGGTGAAATACGATCATAAGCCAATGGCTTGGTCAGAAGTTGTCGAACTGCTGATTTACTACTCTCAATTTGAGATGAAGGGCGACAAAGGTCTGTATTACCCTAACCGCGTAAAACAATGGTTCTCCTATCTACGTCAAGCTTACCCAGAAGCCAACGAGCTATTTAGAGAAATCCGCACGTTTAACAAAGCCGCGCCTATTGTTGAACATATTCAGCGCTACCGAGATGAGTTGCAATCTCGCGTCGCTTAGCGCGGAATAAACCCATTAGTACATAAAAAAGGGCGATGATATCGCCCTTTTGTATTTCTCTATTCTTAATAGCAAATCTTGTTCTTGCCCGTGCTCTTCGCTTCGTAAAGCTTTTCATCGGCAAGTTTGAATAGCTCATCAAAGCTTTCCAGTTGAGGAGAAGACTGAAACTCAACCCCTCCCGACACTGTGAACCCACCAGACACCACTTTTCGTGAGTTTTTAGCAATTGCGCTTCGCACACGCTCTAAGATGCGAAGCATACTGTCAAAGTCTTCATCATAAATCGCTAAGACAAACTCTTCGCCACCAAAACGGGATGCGACGTCCGAGTGGCGGATGTTCTCGCGTATGCACTTTGCAACCAGACGGATAGCATCGTCGCCGACATCATGACCATGTGTATCATTGATTGCTTTGAAGTCATCGATATCAAACACTGCGAGCGCAACATGTTTTTTGGTCATTTTATTGCGCCAAACCGCTTGTATGCCACGGCGGTTTAGCAGCCCCGTCATTGGGTCTTTTGCCGCCAGTTCTTGGAAATAACGGCGCTCTGTACGGGTATTCACTAAGAACAAGGCCACAGTACTCAGTACGTAGATGAAAAACGCTACAGCCACGCTGTACTTTTCAAAGACTAATAAATTCTTAAATTCATCCCACCAATTGTATTCATAGAATATGCGATGATTTGAGCTCAAACGCTCATGTTCTATTGGCTGTAAACGGATTACATGCTTAGGTATGTCCATCATTCCAGAGATGATATGTAACTTACCTATTAGGTTTTCATTCGTTTCAAGTAAGTTATCCACATCAAAATCTATGGATAAAACGCCTTGGTGTTTACCCTTTTCGTAGATAGGTACAGTCAGGCTCACTACTTGCCCATCGTGCCGATCTAACATCGGTGCGGGACCAGACATGGTTACTTTGACGGTTTCCTGCGCTGTTTTCTGCCAGAAAGGTCTCGCCTTTAAAGTCTCCCAAAGTGCTTTGGAAAAGTACTGAGCGTAAGTATCTGGAGAAGAAATAACATACCCACGCTGATCAATATAGTGAATACCAATCACATGTGATTCGATATCATGTAGAAATGACAAAGACGGAGCAAAGCCTGCTTTTTGTTCTGCCAACTTAAACAGTTTAGTTCCTGGTTCACACAGTTCTTTTTGTCCAACAATCATGTAGTCAAGCTCAACGGCAGGCAGACCTCCGGAGTGCTTGTTTTCTAAAAGCAGCACATCAATCGGCCAAACAAAACACAGATCATTTTTGATCATATGATTGTGCTCTTGAAACAGAGGGTGAGCTGGGTTGGAGTAGTTAACAAAGCTGTAATCCAGCGCCGTTAATACTTTGATAGCACGATTAATAGCACGATCAACTTGCGCGTACTCTAATGTAATGTAGCGATTCATCGCGTCGTAGTAGTTCTTTGCAGTCACCACCATGACGGCAAGGAATAATAGTAGGGGGAAGAAGATGACAAACTTGAGGCTAAATCGCCTTTTAGTACCCATTGAACACCATTGATTATAATAATATCAGCCCTTCGAAAGCTTAGGCTATCGAAGGGCTATTTATAGTTTTTCACTTATGTATTCATAAATTTTAATAAAGAAGGCGCTCGAAGTCACTCCATCTGCCATACTTTGCAGTTCATTGCTGGGATATTGACAGAAAAATGACGTTCAACAGGCATTAGTTCACCTTTGTCTAATAATTGATGCAGGTGTTTAGCATTTAAGCCAAGTTGCCACAATGGTAGGTTAACATCTTGGTCACTGCTGCTAAGGTTAAATGCCACAACTATTGCTTCATCTTGCCATTGACGCACATATGCCATGACTTGTTCACCACAATGAAGCCATTGTAAGCTACCACATTGTAGTGCCTTGTATTTCTTACGGATTTCTATCCATTCCTTATACAAAGGTAACCATTTAGAAGTCGTTATTTGGTCCCAAGGGAAACAACGTCGATTGTCTGGGTCGAGCCCTCCCTCTAGTCCAACTTCACTGCCATAGTAAAGACAAGGTGTTCCAACGTAAGTCATCAATAATGCAAGCGCCATTTGCATTTTTTCTTCATTTCCATTTAATAGCGTCAGAAAACGGGCGGTATCATGACTGTCTAATTGATTAAGCTGCGACAGCTGATTTGCAAACGGTACTTTGGCACGAGCTTCATCTACCCATTCTTTGAAATCCAACGCATTGATATCAATCGGATCATACATAATGTCTTGTTTGGCAAATAACGCACGTACAGGGTGGGCAAAGCCATAATAGTTCATCGCTCCATCTTCTTGTCCACCTTGTAGCCACTGCGTTGCCTCAAAGAAGTGTTCACCTAACACATATGCATTCGGATTGGTGGACTTAGCAGCTTGACGGAAAGCTTCCACATAGTGGGCATTATTCTTCGCACCATCGCCCTCGCCTAGCATATGGATAACGTCGAAGCGCCAACCATCTACACAATAAGGAGGTTTGAGCCAATGTTTGATCACAGCTTCTTCACTTTGGTAGATGTAATCACGTACCTGTTCATTTTCGAAATTGAGAACAGGGAGGTTACCAATCCCTTTCCAGCCAATATAGTTGTTGGTTTGACCTTCGAAGAAGTAATAATCACGGAAATCTGAATTGGGATTTCCATAAGCGCCCTGACCTTCTTGCTTGATATCAAACCAAGGATGATGAACAGACGTGTGGTTAAACACAGCATCCAAAACAATCTTCATTTGTTTGCCACGAATTTGCTCACACAACTGCGCAAACTGCTCATTCGTGCCAAACATAGGGTCAATCTGGAAGTAATCCGTTGTGTCATATTTATGATTACTTGGCGCTGTAAAAACTGGGTTAAAGTAAAGTGCTGTGACACCCAGACCGGATAGATAATCCAGCTTTTGTTCAATGCCTTTTAGATCCCCACCAAAGAACTCGCGAGCCCCCGTATTTTGGTGCGTTCCAACGGCATCTCCCCACGCCTTCACCATGGCACTTGAATCGTGATGTGCATAAGCATTTTTTATAGCGGTATGCTCCTGACTAGCAGCAAAACGATCTGGGAAGATCTGATAGAAGACTTGCTCTTGAACCCAGCTTGGCGGCTGAGATTGTACGTTTAACTTAAAGTGAAACTCTTTGGGCGGAACGCGCTTATGCACACCTCTCGCGTCTAACCAGAACTGGCTCGCCCCCTTAACAAGTTTAAACACGTAATGTGTCACGTCTCGATCTTTGTTTGGAGCAAACTGACCTTTCCACAACTGCAACTCACCAGCTTTACCATGAGGCTGCATCTCAATGAGATATTCTTCATTATCAGGCTCGCACCTTACGTGGATGCGATCGAATTGGGTGTCATCCGTTTTGAGAACGACGGTCAGCCGTTCACCATCGAATTCAAGACCATCTTTCGTTTGGCTATGGAAGATAAATGGAAGGGACATGGCAAGTGCTCTTTGTGTTGGAATATTCTACTATTTTAATAAAGAGCTTCTGCCTAAAAATCCTCCTTTTAAAAATACCGTATAGGTCATTTTCTTAAGGAGGATCACGTTTGGTAGGCGTAGTCGATGAGCAGTCAATGCTAGTTTAGTAGGAGACTATCGTCAGCCAGCTCTTCTCCGCGCACTTTAGAGAACATTTCAAGCAAGTCGGGAACTTGCATATTTTTACGTTGCTCCCCTGCCACATCTAGCACTATTTCACCTTGGTGAAGCATGACGGTTCTGTCACCACACGCTAACGCGTCTTTCATGGAATGCGTCACCATCATCACAGTAAGGTCGAACTCAGTAACAATGCGTTTAGTTAAATCAATAACAAACGCTGCCATACGAGGGTCCAACGCGGCGGTATGCTCATCAAGCAACAACAGCTTACTGTCTGAAAGTGTTGCCATTACAAGGCTGACAGCCTGTCGCTGTCCTCCTGAGAGTAGACCAATGCTGTCACCTAAGCGATCTTCTAACCCCAAGCCAAGAATGCTGATGCGTTCCTGAAACAGCTTACGGCGTTTAGTAGAAAGAGCCATTCCCCAACCACGACGTTTTCCTCGCATGTAAGCAAGCGCCATATTTTCTTCGATGGAAAGCTCACCACATGTACCAGCCAATGGGTCTTGGAACACCCTCGCACATTGAGTAGCACGCTGAGCAACGGTTTTCCGTGTCACGTCTTTCCCATCAATGATCACCTTTCCGCTAATCATTGGCGTTTCCCCCGTCACGGCTCCGAGTAGAGTTGATTTCCCCGCACCGTTAGAGCCAATCACCGTAAGAAATTGATGCTCAGGAACCTCTAGGGACACGCTCTTTAAGGCTCGATTTTCTAAAATCGTACCAGGGTTAAACGTCACCTGAATGTCATTAAGTTCAATCATAGCGCCTCCCCTGAGCCGTTTTTGGATGCCGCTTGTTTGGCATTACTCACTCGCTGCTTTGCTTTCATCCTCTGTTTAAGTTTCGGTGCAATTAGAGCGACCGCCACCAGCACCGCTGTCACCAGATTTAGATCCGATGCTTGCAAACCAAACATGCCGGAACTCAGCGCAAAAGCAACCGCCAGACGGTACAACACCGAACCAATAATTACCGCGCAAACAGCAACCCAGATTTTGCGTCCTGGAATCAAAGTCTGACCAAGGATCACCGCCGCTAAACCAACCACAATCGTCCCTACACCAGACGTGACATCGGCAAAGCTATTTGTTTGAGCAAACAGAGCCCCAGCAAAACCAACAAATCCGTTGGATAATGCCAAACCAAAATACGTGTAGAATCCCGTACTGGCTCCTTGTGCCGCGACCATTCGAGCGTTTACGCCTGTTGCTCTTAACCCTAAACCAAAATCACTATTTAGAAGGCGCACAACAAATAACGCAGAGAGTAAAACCAATACGCCCACGACCAATGGTCGGATGTACATCGCATCTCCCATGACTTCAAAAGGCGTCAGAATCGTATCTTCGCCTAGTAGCGCCATATTCGGTTTTCCCATGATGCGGATGTTGATGGAAAATGCCGCAATCATGGTCAGGATTGAGGCAAGAAGATGAAGGATGCCGCAACGAACGGCAAGAAAAGCGGTTACCCACCCGGTCATGCCACCAGCGATTATCGCCAGTCCCGTTGCTAACCAAGGGTTGATACCCGCAACGATGGCTGTTGCTGCAACAGCCGCCCCCATAGGGAAACTACCGTCAACGCTTAGGTCCGGAAAGTCAAGAACACGAAACGTAAGGTAAACGCCCAAGGCGACCAAGCCGTAGATAAGCCCTATCTCGAGCGCACCAAAAAAAGCAAATGCAGACATAACTGCTCCTTTCTGCATAGATCAGATCGGTAGAACACCGACCTAAAAACAACGCTTACTGCATACTAGTTGCACGTTTCACAACAGAACCTGGCAATTGAATACCAAGCTTACTTGCCGCGCCTTCATTCACGACAAGATCTGAGCCTGTCGCCACTTTTACATCTAACTTACCCGGATCTTGCCCTTCAAGAATAGCTGCCACGTAATCGGCTGTTTGAACACCGACTTGGTAGTAGTCAAAACCTAAGCTTGCGATAGCCCCTTTCTCAACATATGACGTCGCGCCTCCAAATACCGGTTTCTTCGCTTGGTTTGCGGCAACGATCATTCCTTCAATCGCGCTTGCAACCGTGTTATCTGTTGGTGCGTAAATGATGTCCGATTTCGCTGCAATAGCTTGAGTTGCAGATTGTACATCTGCGCTTTTCAGTGCCGTCGCTTCCACAACTTTTAATCCTTTTGACTCTGCACTCTCTTTCAATAACTGTACCAAGGTGACGGCATTTGCTTCCCCTGGGTTGTAAACCACGCCAATGGATTTCACCGAAGGTAAGATTTCCTGAATCAACGCAACGTGCTGTGCGACCGGAGATAAATCAGAGAGTCCTGTGACATTCTTTCCTGGTTGACTCATCGATTTGACCAACTTGGCACCAACAGGGTCCGTCACTGCAGTAAACACAACAGGAATAGAGCGAGTCGCAGAGACCAAAGCTTGTGCTGATGGCGTTGCTATACCCACGAGGACGTCTGGGCTTTCTC
Organism: Vibrio harveyi NBRC 15634 = ATCC 14126 = KCTC 12724; assembly: GCF_001591145.1. Taxonomy (GTDB): domain Bacteria; phylum Pseudomonadota; class Gammaproteobacteria; order Enterobacterales; family Vibrionaceae; genus Vibrio; species Vibrio harveyi. The sequence goes on from NZ_BCUF01000006.1 coordinate 102,533, forward strand.
CTACATACTGGCGTGCGATCTGAACGGCGATTGCTGGATTACCTTGCGCTGTCTTGTAGTCAAACTCTAAGTTCTTCCCTTGTTCATACCCTTTGGCTTTCAGACCGTCTAACAACCCTTGACGAGTTGCATCCAAAGCAGGGTGTTCAACAATCTGTGATACCGCGACTGTCGCGGTTTTAGCCAGAACGCTAGCGGAAGAAAAAGCCGTGGTCGTAGCAAGAATAGCAATGGCGAGTAAACGTTTTGTTTTCATCATGACTCCTTGATGTTTCTTCGTCCTTGAACTGCAAGCACAATGTTGCTGACGTACTCACGAGTCTTTGAAGTAGAAGATGGGATGTTGTGTTTATAGCTGCGCACTTTTTGTGCATCTAATTATCATTATTAACGCTAAGTCTCAGGAAAGAAAAGTAAGATTTAACAACAAAGTAACATTTGTGATCTCACAATCGGCACGAGAGGCGGTGATTACAAATAAGCAAAGAGTAAAAAACCATGTTGCGGGCATAAAAAATGGAGTGGCTAAAAGCACACTCCATTTCAATGAGTTGATGACCGAACAAGAAGATTAGAACCAACGCTCTAATGAAGTCTTATCCAGTTGGCGAAAAGCTCGGTTTAAAATTACTGCGAGCTCTTTATATCTTGGACGCGCTTTAGCAGGCTCTAAAGCAAATCCTGTTTCGGTAATTTTTTGGTGCAGCTCTCGATACCACGATGCTAAAGCAGGTGGCAACTTAGTATTGGAACGGCTGCCCAACCACCACATGCCTTGCAGTGGCATGCTGATTGCGAACAGTGCAACCACAATGGCTTGAGGAAGCGCATCATAATTGTTAAAAGCCATTTGAGTGAGCACACTGATTGCTGCAACCGCTGGCATCACTTTAATGCCAAAGCGTGTTGCTTTAATAATGCGTTGTTCGGGAAAAATGGCGTTCAGCTCTTTACGAACCGGCCAGATCTCCATGTAACTCTGGCCGTCTTTCAGGCTATGGATCAATCCGACTTGTTTGCTCATACCGCTCTCTCACTAAAAAATAGTTGAACATTTCAACTGAAGGCGCAAAAAATTGATGAAAGTTAATATTCTTTCAAAATTTTTTTGTTATCATTGCCTATTATCGTTATCCTTTGCAGACCCTCAATCTCATTGTTGCCGTTATTTACAATTTAAGCAACTCCGAGATTTTATTCTGCACGGATCGCTTCATAGTGGTGGATGGGTTCATCACTATTCATTTATACGGAATTAGAACAATTTTTGACCAAGATTAGTACGCACCCTTGGCGGTATCGTCTATTCTTGTGATTAATTTTTCATCCTTTAACTGATTTTGATCAGACGAATAACAGGTAGTCACACATGTCTAAGCTAGTTTTAGTTTTAAACTGCGGTAGTTCTTCTCTTAAATTTGCTGTTGTTGATGCAGAAACAGGTGCAGAGCACCTATCAGGTCTTGCTGAATGTCTTCACCTTCCTGAAGCACGTATCAAGTGGAAACTTGACGGTAAACACGAAGCTCAACTAGGCAACGGTGCAGCACACGAAGAAGCACTAGCGTTCATGGTTGAAACTATTCTTGCTTCTAAGCCAGAGCTTAAAGCTAACCTAGGCGCTATCGGTCACCGTATCGTACACGGTGGTGAGCAGTTCACTCAATCTGCACTAATCACTGATGACGTACTAAAAGGTATTCAAGACGCTGCGACTTTCGCACCGCTTCACAACCCAGCGCACATCATCGGTATCGAAGCTGCTAAACACAACTTCCCAGAGCTTCAAAACGTTGCTGTATTCGACACTGCGTTCCACCAAACTATGCCTGAAGAGTCTTTCCTATACGCTCTTCCATACAAACTATACAAAGAGCACGGTATCCGTCGTTACGGCATGCACGGTACTTCACACCTATTCATCACTCGTGAAGTTGCAGGCCTACTAAACAAGCCAGTTGAAGAAGTAAACATCATCAACTGTCACCTAGGTAACGGTGCTTCTGTTTGTGCAATTAAGAACGGTCAATCTGTAGACACTTCTATGGGTCTTACTCCTCTTGAAGGTCTAGTAATGGGTACTCGTTGTGGTGATATCGACCCAGCTATCGTATTCCACCTACACGACGCTCTAGGTTACTCTGTTGAAGAAATCAACAACATGCTAACTAAAGAGTCTGGTCTTGCTGGTCTAACTGAAGTGACTTCTGACTGTCGTTTCGTTGAAGACAACTACGGTGAGAAAGAAGAAGCAACTCGTGCAATGGACGTGTTCTGTCACCGTCTAGCTAAGTACGTAGCTGGTTACACTGCTTCTATGGAAGGTCGTCTAGACGCAATCACGTTCACTGGCGGTATCGGCGAAAACTCTGGTCCTATCCGTGAAATGGTTCTAAACCGTCTAGGTATCTTCGGTATCGAAGTTGATGGTGAAGCTAACCTTAAAGCACGTTTCGGCGGCGAAGGTACTATCACTACAGCTAACAGCCGTATCCCAGCAATGGTTATCTCTACTAACGAAGAGCTAGTAATTGCTGAAGACACTGCACGCCTAGCAGGTCTTTAATAGATTGAACTGGCTAGCCACTCGGCTAGCCAGTTTTTCTTCCAAAAGAATTTCTTAGGGGCTTAACTCCTATTCTCTGAATTATTCATGGAATAAGAGTTGAGCTTTTATCCCCCAATAGCTAAAGGTACTCTACGAATGTCTCGTACTATTATGCTTATCCCTGCAAGTGCTGGTGTTGGTCTAACTAGCGTAAGCATGGGTGTTCTTCGCGCAATGGAGCGCAAAGGCGTTAAGGTTTCTTTCTACAAACCAATTTCACAGCCACGTTCTGGCGGTGATCAACCTGATCTAACTTCAACTATCGTTGGTTACAACAGCGATATGAAGATCGGTCAACCACTAGCGATGTCTGTTGCTGAAAGCCTAATCGGTAACGACAACATGGACGAGCTGCTAGAAACTGTTGTTGAGCGTTACAACCAAATCAACAAAGATGCAGACGTAACGCTTATCGAAGGTCTAGTACCAACTCGTAAGCACCCATTCGCTAACCAAGTGAACGCGGAAATCGCAGCGACTCTAGGCGCGGAAATCGTTCTTGTTGCAACTCCTGGTACAGATAACCCAGCTCAACTTAAAGAGCGCATCGAAGTAGCATGTTCTAACTTCGGTGGTACTAAGAACAAGAACATCTCTGGCGTAATCATCAACAAGCTAAACGCACCTGTTGACGAAGCTGGCCGTACTCGCCCTGACCTATCTGAAATCTTTGATGATGCAGACAGCGCGAAGCAAAACGAAATGAAAGTGATGGAAATCTTCAACACTTCTCCAATTCGTGTACTAGGTTGCGTGCCATGGAGCATCGATCTGATCGCTACTCGTGCTATCGATATGGCTCAGCACCTAAATGCTGACATCATCAACGAAGGTGACATTGCGACTCGTCGTATTAAGAGCATCACTTTCTGTGCACGTTCTCTGCCAAACATGATTGAGCACTTCAAACCAGGTTCTCTACTTGTTACTTCTGCAGACCGTCCAGACGTAATCGTTGCAGCAGCACTTGCAGCAATGAACGGTGTTGATATCGGTGCAGTTCTATTGACTGGCGGTTACGACATCCCTGAAGAGATCACTGGTCTTTGTAAGCCAGCGTTCGAAACTGGTCTACCGATCTTCAAAGCACAAGGTAACACTTGGCAGACTTCTCTAAACCTACAGAGCTTCTCTATCGAAGTACCTGCAGACGATAAAGAGCGTATTGAGTTCATCAACGAGCACGTTGCTGGTCACATCGACGGTAACTGGATCGAGTCTATGACTGAAGGTACTCAGAAGTCTCGTCGTCTAAGCCCTCCAGCATTCCGTTACCAGCTAACTGAGTTCGCTCGTAAAGCTGGTAAGCGTATCGTTCTTCCTGAAGGTGACGAGCCACGTACAGTTAAAGCTGCGGCTATCTGTGCTGAGCGCGGTATCGCTGAATGTGTGCTTCTAGGTAACCCAGACGAAATCCGTCGCGTTGCTGCACAACAAGGCGTTGAGCTAGGTGCTGGCGTAACTATCATCAACTCTGATGAAGTTCGTGAAAACTACGTTGCTCGTCTAGTTGAGCTACGTGGCGCGAAAGGTATGACTGAAGTTGTTGCTCGTGAGAAACTACAAGATTCAGTATTCCTAGGCACAATGATGCTTGAGAACGACGAAGTAGACGGTCTAGTTTCTGGTGCGGTTCACACCACAGCAAACACTATCGTTCCTCCGTTCCAAATCATCAAGACTGCACCTGATGCGTCTATCGTATCTTCTGTATTCTTCATGCTGCTACCTGACCAAGTATTGGTTTACGGTGACTGTGCGATCAACCCAGATCCAACAGCTGAACAGCTTGCTGAAATCGCTATCCAATCTGCTGATTCTGCAGCGGCATTCGGTATCGACCCTCGCGTTGCTATGATCTCTTACTCTACTGGTGAATCTGGTAAGGGTGCAGACGTAGATAAAGTACGTGAAGCGACTAAGATTGCTCAAGAGAAACGTCCAGATCTAGTGATCGACGGTCCTCTACAGTACGACGCAGCGATCATGGAAAACGTGGCAGCTTCTAAAGCGCCTAACTCTCCAGTAGCAGGTAAAGCAACAGTATTCGTATTCCCAGACCTAAACACTGGTAACACGACTTACAAAGCGGTACAACGTTCAGCAGACCTAGTATCTATCGGTCCAATGCTGCAAGGTATGCGCAAGCCTGTAAACGATCTATCTCGCGGTGCACTAGTAGACGATATCGTGTACACAGTTGCTCTAACTGCGATTCAGGCAGATCAAGCTGACCAAGCAAAAGAAAAAGCAGTTAACTAATAACTTCGCTTCTTCCAAAATAATAAAACCTCGCCACGGCGAGGTTTTTTTTCATTTCGTATTCGGATAAATCAATACAAAGCCAAAAACAAAATAGCGCCAAAAAGCACGCATCCAACCATGACGGGCGCAACTCTTCTCCACAATGCCTTATCCCCTATTGCGACAACCATCCCCATTTTCACCACTGTATTGACTGATGCCGCGATAAGAATACCCAGTGCCGCGGTTTCCACACTTAGGGTTTGAGTACTTTGTCGCCCAAGAGCAAGGGAAATAGCATCGACATCTGTAATGCCGGATAGCGCAGATAGTATCAGAACACCAGCATTACCAAACAGATCAGACAGTGCATGCGATAACAGCATAATCACAGCCAATACGACACCGAAGAACAACGCCGATTGCAATGCCAAAGGATTGGTTTGTTTATTTGATTGTTCCACCTTCCCTACCTCACTTCGACGCCATATCCACCAAGCAGGGAAGTAAAGAGCAATCATCATAATCATGACGATGGGCCACAACAATGTCACTAACTGAGGGTTAATCACTGACAGCACAATTAGCAGCCTAGGAAACATGGTACCGCAACTCAATAGTATGCCGCTTGCTAGCAAAGGGCTGATACTCGATTGTTCGCGTGAAAGATGGGAGAACTGCAGTGTGAGCGCAGTAGATGAGCTTAAGCCAGCGAAGACAGAAGTAAACAAAATGCCTCGCTTCGCCCCACCAATTTTAATCGCAAAGTAGCCCACAAATGAAATACTGGCAATCAACACCACCATCCACCAAATCTCATAAGGATTAAGTGCATTCCAAGGACCGTAAGCTTGATTAGGTAAGAGCGGCAACAAGACGATGGAAATGAGCAGCAGACGCAAAGCGGCATCAAGCTCGTACTCTTGGAGGCGTTGAAGCGCCTGATGAAGTTCTCTCTTGTTGTCCAGAACAACTGCGGTGATAACGGCAGCTGCCGCAGCAAGAACAGGCTCACCGGATACTGCCAAACTACCAAGAACAAACGTAATGACTAAACTGACGACGCCAGTAATGCTGATGTCTTCACTCTTTCTTTGCTGAATAACGAACGCAATGCAAGCAAGAATAACCAAAGCAATAAGAGCAAAGCCAAGTAACAAAGGCGTATACAGATTGGCAAGAATCCCAACCAAGCCACCAAGCAAACCGACTAAAGAAAAGGTGCGGATACCTGCAACGCGACTGCCTTCGACGCTATTACGCATCACCCAGCCACGTTGTGTTCCCACAATCGCACCCAAAAGCAGAGCAACAAACAGATTCCAAATTAGATGCTCGCCACTGACAAACTCATTGATATCCATACCCCACCTCGGTCAAAGATCGGTTGTTATATCATCAGTTTATGTGATTGGTAGGAAGAAGCTGTGATGCTAAGAAGATATTGAGAAAAAAGAAAAGCGCCACATCAAATGGCGCTTTTCTTAGAGGTTTTAAACTTAGATAGATTCTCGACCATGAGGTGAATCCAAATCTAATTCAGGACCTTTCGGTACCACTTGTGTTGGGTTGATGCCAGTATGGCTAAAATAATAGTGACGCTTTATGTGGTAGAAGTCCGTGGTTTCTGCCACACCCTCTATTTGATACAGCTCTTTCAAATAACCCTGAATATTTGGGTAATCCGCGATGCGTTGTTTATTACACTTAAAGTGACCTACATACACGGCGTCAAAACGCACAAGAGTAGTAAACAAGCGCCAATCTGCTTCAGTGATTTTATTACCTGCTAAGTAGCGATGCGTCGCAAGATGGGCATCAATTTTATCCAAAGTATCAAAGAGTGAATCAAAAGCTTCTTCATACGCCTCTTGAGTTGTGGCAAACCCGCAACGATAAACACCGTTATTCACGTTTGGATAGATGTAATCATTCCATTCGTCAATCACACTTTGAAGTTGCTCCGGGTAATAATCATCATGATTGCCTGTTAGCTCATTAAACTCAGAGTTAAACATTCGGATGATTTCTGACGATTCATTCGACACAATGGTATTGGTCTTCTTGTCCCATAATACTGGCACTGTAACTCGACCAGTGTAATCCGGTTTAGCTTCAGTATAAATTTGATGCATACGGGAGTGACCAAATAATGGCTCAGGCAATCCCATCTGCCAGCCCTCGTTGAGCATATCAGGACACACCACTGTGACATCGATGTGTTTTTCTAACCCTTTGAGACTGCGAAAAATCAACGTTCGGTGCGCCCAAGGGCAAGCAAGTGAAACATACAAGTGATAGCGACCAGACTCTGGTTGATAGGTTGCATCCGGTTTGTTTTTAATCCAGTTGCGAAACCCTGCATCTTCTCGCACGAATTTACCGCCACTTGATTTAGTGTCGTACCATACATCGTGCCAAACACCTTCAACTAACTTACCCATGACTGCTCTCCTCAGATTCTGTTTTCCACTATATTAGCGAATCATGCAAAGCTTAAAATCCAACCGCTTAGTTCAACTTGTTCAAGAATTTCGAATGAACTAAATCAAGCCTAGATCGTAGGCATAAAAAAAGCGCGACCCTATAAAAGGAGCCGCGCTTAAGCCCGTCACAGGCCGAATTTAATTACACCGCTACGTGCAAACAAGAAACTGCATGAATATCAGAACCTTGGATATTTGGCTTTGTCTTTGCACACTCATCCGTTGCTTGAGGGCAACGAGTACGGAATACACAGCCCGATGGTGGGCTGATCGGAGATGGTAGATCACCTTCTAACATCTGGATCTTCTTACTGCGTTCAATTTCCGGATCTGGAATAGGCACAGCAGACATTAGTGCACGAGTGTATGGGTGCTTTGGATCTGCAAACAACGCATCTGCTTCACCCAGCTCCACAGCATTACCTAGGTACATAACCAGTACGCGGTCAGAAATGTGTTTCACAACTGATAAATCGTGCGCGATGAACACCAATGAAAGACCAAGCTCTTTTTGCAGCTCTTTCAATAGGTTAACTACCTGAGCCTGAATCGATACATCCAGTGCTGATACTGGCTCGTCACAGATAATCATCTTAGGTTTTAAAATCAGAGCACGTGCGATACCAATACGCTGACACTGACCACCAGAGAATTCGTGTGGGTAGCGGTTGATAACGTTTGGTAGAAGACCTACCTTCGCCATCATCTCTTTAACGCGGTCTTTCACTTCTTGCTTAGTCAGCTCTGGGTAGAATGTCTCTAATGGTTCAGCGATGATGTCACCAACCGTCATACGTGGGTTAAGAGAAGCCAGAGGATCTTGGAAAATCATTTGGATTTCTTTACGCGTTTCACGACGTTGGACGTCTTTCATTTTTGTCAGATCTTGACCCAACCAAACCACTTCACCGTCTGTTGCTTCCACCAGACCAATGATGGCGCGAGCAAATGTCGATTTACCACAACCGGACTCGCCTACTACACCAAGGGTCTCGCCTTCGTATAAACGAACGTTTACGCCGTCTACCGCTTTTAGGCTTGAAGGTTTTGACCAAGGCCACGCAGATTTTGATGCAATGCTGAAGTGAACTTTCAGATCAGATACATCCAGAATTAGCTTTTTATCTGTACTCATTTGCTCCAAGCCTCCCATTCAGAAAAACATGCACGCTGACGACCATCACCAAATGGCGTCAGAATTGGTGCTTCACGCTTACAACGATCCATCACGCGATGGCAGCGATCTTGGTAAGGACAGCCAGGTGGTAGACGAAGCAAGTTTGGCGGGTTGCCAGGAATCGTTGGCAGAATCTCGCCTTCTGTATCTAGACGAGGAATAGCCTTCAATAGACCTTCTGCGTATGGGTGGCTTGGGTTGTAGAAGATTTCGTTCACTGTGCCGTACTCCATGGTACGACCCGCGTACATAACCAGTACTTTGTCACATGAACCTGCAACAACACCAAGGTCGTGCGTGATCATGATGATTGCAGTGTTGAACTCAGATTTCAGCTCGTTCAGCAGATCCATGATCTGCGCTTGAACCGTAACGTCCAATGCCGTTGTTGGCTCATCCGCAATAAGCAGTTTTGGACGACACAACAGCGCCATTGCGATCATTACACGTTGACGCATACCGCCCGAGAACTCGTGTGGGTACATAGTGATACGCTTACGAGCTTCTGGGATTTTTACCGCTTCAAGCATACGAACAGACTCTTCGAATGCTTCTGCTTTGCCCATACCTTTGTGCAGCATCAGTACTTCCATCAGCTGATCACTGACTTTCATGTATGGGTTAAGAGAGGTCATCGGGTCTTGGAAGATCATAGCGATCTGTTCCGCTCGAACCTTGTTAAGCTCTTTTTCTGGAAGGTTAAGGATTTCTCGACCTTCAAATTTCGCGCTACCAGAGATAATACCGTTCTTAGCCAGTAGACCCATGATTGCGAATACAGTTTGTGACTTACCTGAACCAGACTCACCTACGATACCTAGGGTCTCGCCTTGATTCAGAGAGAAGTTCAAATCGTTTACTGCGGTTACGATACCATCTTGCGTGGTAAATTCGACGCGCAGATCTTTGACATCTAATAAACTCATCATTGCTTCCTTTATTCTTTCTATTTTTAATTATCTGTCTTTTGGATCCAGCGCATCGCGCAGACCGTCACCAACGTAGTTGAAGCAGAATAGAGTCACAACCATGAACGCTGCTGGGAATGCCAGCTGCCAGATTGCTACTTCCATTGTTTGTGAGCCTTCTTGTAGAAGTGCGCCCCAACTTGTCATTGGTTCCTGTACACCAAGACCAAGGAATGAAAGGAATGATTCCGTTAGAATCATGCTTGGGATAAGTAGTGTTGAGTAAACCGCTACGATACCCAATACGTTTGGAACGATGTGGCGAGTGATGATCTTCCAGTTGCTCACACCACAAACGTGTGCCGCTTCAATAAACTCTTTACTACGCAGGCTTAGCGTTTGACCACGTACGATACGAGCCATATCTAGCCATGCGATAGCGCCGATAGCGACGAAGATAAGAACAATGTTACGACCGAAGAATGTTACCAGTACGATAACTAGGAACATGAACGGTACCGCATATAGGATCTCAAGAATACGCATCATGATACGGTCAACTTTACCGCCAATGAAGCCAGAAGCCGCACCGTAAAGTGTACCAATCACAACCGCAACTAATGCACCTAGAACACCAACCATTAGAGAGATACGACCACCAATCAGCGTACGTACGTAAAGGTCTCGACCTAAGCTGTCTGTACCAAACCAGTGCTCAGCACTCGGACCAACGTGCATTGCATACCAGTCAGTATCATCAAAAGCGTAAGGGGCAATCATCGGTAAGAAGATTACCGCTAGGGTCATCAATGCAAGAATGAACAAGCTCACCATCGCCGCTTTGTTACGCATAAAGCGGATACGGGCGTCTTGCCACAAACTACGGCCTTCAACTTCCAGGTTCTCTGCAAATTTCTCGACCGCTTCAAGATTCTCTTTTTTCGTTAACATAACCATACTTCCCTGTTAGTAGCGAATTTTCGGGTCAATCATTGCTAGCAGAATATCAACGATAGCGTTGAATAGAATGAATAGGAAACCAATCAGAATGGTCACACCCATTACTAGCGAGTAGTCACGGTTGAAGGCAGCGTTGACAAACAGCTTACCGATACCAGGCAGACCAAAAATGGTCTCGATAACAACCGAACCTGTGATGATACCTACAAACGCTGGTCCCATGTATGACACAACAGGAAGCAGAGCTGGTTTTAGTGCGTGTTTCAGGATGATGTAACGGTAACTTAGACCTTTTGCGCGAGCGGTACGAATAAAGTTACTGTTCAATGTTTCGATCATCGAGCCACGAGTGATACGTGCGAAAGTCGCCACGTAGAGCAATGACATACCGATCACAGGTAGCACAATGTATTGCCACCCTCCGTCATGCCAACCACCCGCGGGGAATAAATTCCAATGGAGAGAGAACAAGTAAATCAGAGCAGGAGCCAATACGAAGGACGGCATAACTACCCCGAGCATCGCCGTTGACATTATGGCGTAGTCCACCCAAGTATTCTGCTTGAGTGCGGCTATGGTTCCAACCGTCACCCCCAAAATTACAGTGAAGATAAAGGCGATAAAACCAACCTTCGCTGATACTGGTAATGCAACAGAGATTAGCTCATTTACTGTGTAATCTAAGTATTTGAATGAAGGACCAAAATCACCTTGGATAACGTTGGTCAAATATGTGGTGTATTGCTCAAATACAGGCTTATCTAGACCGTATTTAGCTTCAATGTTCGCCATAACTTCTGGCGGTAATGGGCGCTCGCTCGAGAATGGGTTACCCGGTGCGAAACGCATGAGAAAGAAAGATACGGTGATCAAAACCAACATGGTTGGGATCGCCTCAAATATCCTTTTTGCGATGAATTTAAGCATAAACTCACTCTTTCAGTCTGTGACAGTTAAAATGTAAATGATAGGCTGCACACGCTCCTTCAATGGTGCGTGTGAGCCTTATTCTTATAGTTTTGAAGTGACTTTAATTAGTCAGCTTTGATGTAAAGATCTTTGGTGTAGATCTTTTCTTCCGCGTTGTTTGCAGGGAAACCACCAACGTGCGGATTTAATAGACGAGAACGAACATACTGGTAGATAGGCGCAATTGGCATATCTTTCGCCATCAGTTGCTCAGCTTCTAGGTAAATTTTGGTACGCTCTTCTTCAGAAGTCGATTTGATCGCTTTATCAATCAGAGCATCGTACTCTTTATTACCCCAGTGCTGACCACCAGTTGTGTTCGAGCTAACCATTAGGGTTAGGAATGAAGATGCTTCGTTGTAGTCACCACACCAACCGGCGCGTGCCACTTCGAAATCACCTTGGTCTTTAGTCGATAGGTAAGTTTTCCACTCTTGGTTTTCTAGCGTTACGTCTAGACCTAGAGTTTTCTTCCACATAGAACCTAGTGCTACTGCTAGTTTCTTGTGGTTCTCATCCGTGTTGTATAGAAGAGAGAATTTAAGTGGGTTGTCTTTGCCGTAACCCGCTTCAGCCAATAGGCGTGCCGCTTCTGCATTACGCTCTTTTTGCGTCATCTTGCCGTAAGCTGGTAGCTCAGGGTTGAAGTGCGCTGTAATTTCAGGCGTTAGGAAGTAAGCAGGCTTCTGACCTTGGCCAAGAATTGCGTTTGCTACGATGTTACGGTCGATAGCGTAAGAAATCGCTTTACGAACGCGAACGTCGTTGAATGGTTCTTTCTTAGTATTGAATGAGTAGTAGTAAGTACACAGGCTACCTTCAACCGATACTGATTCTGGGTGCTCTTTTTTCAGACGCTTAAAGTGCTCTGTAGGCAGTTTAGACGTGAAATCAATTTCACCAGATAGGAAACGGTTCATTTCAGCAACACCGTTCTCAATTGGAAGGTACGTTACTTTGTTGATAACCGTTTTGTCGTTATCCCAGTATTCGTTGTTACGAACAAGCTCTAGACGCTCATTCACAACCCAGTTGTTTACGACATAAGCGCCGTTACCTACGAAGTTTTCTGGTTTCGTCCACTGATCACCAAACTTCTCAACTGTCGCTTTATGTACTGGTTTCATTGTTGTGTGACCAGCCATCATTACAAAGTAAGGAACGGCGGTATCTAGCTCAACCACTAGCGTGTGGTCGTCAGTCGCTTTAACACCTAATTCGCTCTTGTCTTTTTTGCCCGCAACGATGTCTTTTGCATTCTTCATCTTGGTGTATTCCATGTACCAAGAATATGGTGAAGCCGTCGCAGGATCGACCGCACGCTGCCAGCTGTATACAAAATCTTGCGCTGTTACAGGATCGCCGTTAGACCATTTTGCGTCTTTACGTAGATGGAAGGTGAAAGTTTTGTTGTCTGAGGTTTCCCAGCTCTCAGCTACACCAGGGATAGTGTCGCCGTCTGCATTTTGGTTCACTAAGCCTTCAAGAAGATCACGAATCACATGCGACTCTGGAACCCCTTGAGATTTGTGCGGGTCGATTGTTGCAACTTCAGTACCGTTACCACGAACGAGTTCTTGTTTATCTGCTAGTTTAGTGCCTGCTGGAACGTCAGCAGCGAAAGCGGTAGAAGAAGAGGCAGCCACTGCCAGACCAGCACCTAGAAGAAGGGCTTTGGTGATTTTGTTCTTATACATGCGTAAAACTCCAAGTTTTTCATTAGCATCCATGACTTCTCTGCAAGGGACTGGAACGGTCAGAATTTTAGAATTTTTTAGTACACTTTCTGAGCACAAAACACTAAAACCTTACAAAGACTGCGGCACACATTAGCAATCATTGAAGTAATTTGCCATAAAAATGTAGCAAAAAAACTAATAATTCTGTAATTAGTGCTCGTATTTAGCAATAAATACTACATAGTTTGTATTGGGTAGATAAATGCAGATTTGCGAGTTCATTTGGCAGGCAAAACTGTCGATAAATCTAAATTCAAACTCTTTGGTAGCATCTTATGCTAGATATATGTATAAAAATTAACATTTGTGACACATTGAGTCTAATTAATAATTGCATATATCTTGTTCGATATTTTTTATTGTGAACAAGGTCACCGAGAGGTGAAAGGAAGGAAAGGTGATGAATTTATCGGCAGGTCAAAGTAGGAAGTAAACTCCGTTTTTATCGTAAAAAAAGAAAAAGCCAGATGAGATGAACATCTGGCTTTAGTAGATTTGGTCGCAGAATAAAAAACGGTTCTACTTTTCCCAACGCTGCGCAGCTTGATGGTCAGTATCTCGTGACTCAATCCAGCGGTTATCGCTCGTTGTACGTTCTTTTTTCCAGAATGGCGCTTTAGTCTTTAGGTAATCCATAATGAATTCACAAGCATCAAATGCCGCACCTCGATGAGCGCTTGAGACTCCTACGAACACAATTTGATCGCCGGTATCAAGGTCACCAACACGATGTATCACACGGACCCCAAGTAATGGCCAACGTGACTCCGCCTCATTACAGATATCGATCAGGCTTTTTTCTGTCATTCCAGGATAATGCTCTAAGTGCAGACCGATCACATTATCACCAAGATTCATATCACGAACCTTACCGATAAACGTAACAACGGCTCCAGACGCAGTGCCTTCCGACAAGCGCTGATATTCTTGATCAACAGAAAAGTCTTCAGCCTGTACAGAAACACGAGGATCCATCTTAACCTCCTGTCACAGGGGGGAAGAAAGCAACTTCATCACCCTCTTTCACTTCAGTATCCAGTGGGACAATAGATTGGTTTACTGCAGCGAGCAATTTACCAGGCTCAAGGGCCAGATCCCACTTACCTTCTGTACCTTCACCAATTTCAACCAAGTGAGCACGAATCGCTTCAACATTGTTGAATTGATCATCGAGCTCAAGCGCATCGATACCAACCAGTTCACGCGTTTGAGCAAAGAAAAGAACTTTAATCATTATTCCGCCTTGAAGTGACCAGATTTACCACCCGTCTTCTCTAGAAGACGAACTTGACCAATAACCATGTCTTTTTGTACCGCTTTACACATATCGTAAATCGTCAATGCAGCTACAGAAGCTGCCGTTAGCGCTTCCATTTCAACACCAGTTTTACCTGCTAGCTTGCAAACGGATTCAATGCGTACCATGTTCTCAGCTTCAATTGCTTCAAGTTGTACTTCTACTTTCGAAAGCAATAGAGGATGGCAAAGTGGAATTAGGTCCCACGTTTTTTTTGCCGCTTGAATACCAGCGATGCGTGCGGTTGCAAACACATCACCTTTATGATGTTGGCCAGAAACAATCAATTGCAGAGTTTCAGGTGCCATGTGAACGAATGCTTCTGCACGCGCCTCACGAACCGTTTCCGCTTTCGCTGATACGTCGACCATGTTCGCTTCGCCAGACGCATTGATATGTGTAAATTGGGTCATGGTTTTTCCTTCGCTTTTAGGAAAGGTTATACAGATAGGTGTGGCATAAAGTTGCAAGGACGATGACTTGCATCTAGTTGTTGCTTGATGATCTTCGTCCACCCTGTGCGGCACGCACCTGTAGAGCCAGGCATTGCAAAGATAACAGTGTGGTTAGCGAAACCAGCAATCGCACGAGATTGAATGGTTGAAGTACCAATTTCTTCATAAGAAACCAAACGGAACAGCTCACCAAAGCCTTCTACTTCTTTATCGAATAGAGGCTTAAGCGCTTCTGGAGTGCTGTCACGTGAAGTGAAACCAGTACCACCAGTGATCATGATTGCTTGTACGTTTTCATCCGCAATCCACTGGGAAACGATCGCACGGATCTTGTACATATCGTCAATTACGATTTGCTTATCAACGACGTTATGACCTGCTTCCTTCGCGTGTTCAACTAGGTAACCACCAGAGGTGTCGTTTTCTTCAGTACGAGTGTCAGATACCGTTAGAACGGCAATGTTTGCAGGTTGAAATTTGCTTTCAGCGTGACCCATTTGTTCACCTATTCTTTAATTTGCTTTTTGATACGCAAGGTATCGATTCTGGAAAAATCATCAGAAGCCACGTCTGCTCCTGATGTGAAATCTGATTGGAGTTAACCGCCGATAGACGCAAGATGCGGCGTCATACCAGTGTTGCCATCGTGCAAGAAGTGACTTACGGATTTGGTTTGCAACTGTGCCTGAATACGTTCAATCAATTCGCTTTCTTGCTCGTCGCGCTCTAACAGGTCACGTAACTCCACGCCATGTTCACCGAACAGACAAAGATGCAGTTTACCCATAGCCGAGACACGAAGTCGGTTACAGCTCTCACAGAAGTCTTTTTCATAAGGCATGATAAGACCAATTTCACCCTTGTAATCAGGATGAACGAAAACCTGAGCAGGTCCATCATTATGAGAACGGACTTTCAGTAACCAACCGTTGGCGATTAATTGATTTCGGATCGCAACACCAGAGACATGGTGCTTAGCAAACAACTCATCCATTTCTCCTGTTTGCATTAACTCAATAAAACGCAATTGGATTGGACGGTCTTTAATCCAGTTAAGAAAAGCAGGCAACTCACTGTGGTTAAGGTCTTTCATCAGCACCACGTTAACTTTGACTTGCTCATAACCCACTTCAAATGCGCGCTCGATACCATTCATCACCTCAGTGAACTTATTTTCACCAGTAATTTGATGGAACATGCGGGGGTCAAGGCTATCCACACTAACATTAATATTAGTCAGCCCAGCTTCACGCCAATCAGCAACCTGTTTCGCCATGCGGTAGCCATTAGTCGTTGTAGCGACTTTTTTGATGCCAGGCGTCGTTGCGACAGAATGGATAATGTCAGTAAAGTCTTTGCGTAAACTCGGCTCACCACCTGTGATGCGGACCTTTGAGGTACCACAATCTGCAAACGCTCTTACGACACGCTTGATCTCAGGGAGAGATAAAAAAGACGAGTTTTTATTGCCCGATGGCTTGTAGCCGTCAGGAAGGCAATAGGTACATTTGAAATTACATACGTCAGTCACAGACAGACGCAAGTAATAGAACTTACGATGAAATTTGTCTTCGAATTGTTGCGCCACGGAACACCTTTCCAAACACGGGAGGCATAATCATTTCCAATTATGCCCTTGTGACAGAATGTCACTGGCTCAAAACGCCTATCCTTAGACTTAGCATAGTGAGCTCGGAGTTATGGCAACCAGAGGAGGTAAACCCCTGATAGCTTTGCCGTGTAAAATACTTAATATTTGTAATGGAATCCAGACTTGAGTGATAAAAAACTCTCTAGAAACACAATTTACCGCTTAGTGAGTACCCCTTTGGCACTCATTAAGTTAAATTGTAGTCGTTTTTTACAAGATTATTAGAAGAACGTAATGAATATCTACACCGATAAGAAAGTGGTCGCAGTTGGTGGTGGTCACGGTTTAGGCCGTATGTTGGCAGCATTAAAAGATTTTGGCAGCAATGCAACTGGCATTGTTGCTACAACCGACAATGGCGGTTCAACCGGTCGTATTCGCCATTGCCAAGGGGGTATTGCATGGGGTGATACGCGTAACTGTATCAACCAGTTGATCACTGAACCATCAATCAGTTCCATGATGTTCGAATATCGCTTCAAAGGTACTGGCGAACTCGACGGACATAACCTAGGTAACCTAATGCTGACCGCTCTGGATAACCTATCGGTACGCCCATTAGAAGCGATTAACCTTATTCGCAATATGTTGAAAGTCGACGTCAACATTCTGCCTATGTCTGAGCACCCTTCCGATCTCACCGCATTATCGGTCGATGGGCAATGGGTTACGGGCGAAACCAACGTCGATGAGATGGATGCCGATTTGCGTCGCCTCGATCTATCTCCAGAAGTTCCCGCAACCAAAGAAGCTGTGACAGCGCTTGCTGAAGCTGACGCCATCATTCTTGGTCCCGGAAGTTTCTTAACAAGCATTATGCCGCCACTACTCCTACCTGAATTGGGTAAAGCTATTGCCGCAAATCAAACTGCAAAAGTGATTTTTGTCGCCAACTTGAGTCCAGAGTATGGTCCTGCTGGGCGTATGACAATGAAGCAAAAACTCGAATGGTGCGAGCGTGCTTGCCAAGGAAGAAAGATTGATGTCGTATTGGCAGAAGAAACAGAGCCAGAGGTGCTTGAGAACTGGAATGTGGTCACCGAGTCGTTAGCTTCTACTAATCGCGATTGGCGTCATGATCGAGACAAGCTCAAACTTGCGATTGAAAACCAGTTGCCGTCGAACTAGAAAGTTCGCATCGAGAAAACGACTCCAGCTAGAGCCATTTGCTCGAATGAAAAAGCCCTTCCACACCGGAAGGGCTTTATGTTTTAGTGCTCATTGAATAGCGTCTACAAAGCGCTAGTTTGTCCAAGAGCGATAGGCATCGCGTGTGACATCAAGCAAAGCGAGCATCTCTGTGGCATCCTCACCCTGCTCGGCTAACTGATTCGACTTCGCTTTTCGGTCGATCGCAATAGCCAAATCACACAGTCGATCTGCACCAAAGCTTGCGGCACTGCTTTTGAGTGCGTGGCTGATCTCTTTCAAATAGATCAATTGCTCATTGCCTTTAAGATCAGATAATCGGGTTATATAGGTGTCCATTTCCCCTAAAAAAATATCAAGCAAAACGGGCACATTATCACTGCCTATCTCAGCAGACAGCTCTTCAATCTTTTGCTGATTTAATACGTTCATACTCATACGTTTTGTTTTTCGTCCCTGCTATTCCAAGCTTGCAACTTGCGATAAATCGTCGATGGGCTGACATCTAAGTAGCCCGCAGCGCGTGGAATATTGCCATCACACGCTTGAATCGCCTGCTCGATGGCCATTTTCTCAGTCATCCAAAGCGGCATAATGTCTGACACCGTCAAAATGTCAGGTTCAATAAATTTTGATGCCGATTGACGAACCACTGGCTGGTTCAACGGCGGTGGCAGCATGTCTAACGTAATCTCTTTGCCGTTGTTCAATACCACAATGTTGCGCAGTACGTTTTGCAACTGACGAACGTTACCCGGCCATTCATAACTATTGAACCTATCAATCACCTCTTGCGAGAAGCGGATGAAGCTTTTGCCTTCTTCGTGAGACATATAACCAAGCAACGAATAAGCAATCTCAATTACATCTTCGCCACGCTCACGCAGCGGTGGAAGGTGCAATGGGATCACGTACAAACGATAGTACAAGTCTTCACGAAAACGCCCTTCTTGCACTTCCTTCCAAGGGTCGCGATTCGTTGCGCAAACAAAACGTACGTCCACACTCTTCATCTTCGAAGAACCGACTTTTTGGAACGTCCCCGTTTGAATGAATCTTAGTAACTTTGTCTGGAGGTCTAGGTCCATCTCACAAAGCTCATCAAGAAACAAAGTGCCGCCGTCAGCAAGCTCAGCCGCACCTTGTCGGTCATTTGCCGCGCCAGTAAATGCACCTTTTACGTGACCAAATAGCTCGCTCTCAATCAGATCTTTAGGGATGGCAGCACAGTTAATGGCGATAAACGGCTTATCACCACGTTTGCTTGCTGCGTGAATTGCCTCGGCACACACCTCTTTACCAGTACCACTTTCACCCGTGATGAAAATACTTGCTTTACTGCTCGCCGCCGAGTCAATAGTGCGGTAAACCTGCTGCATGGTTTGGCTACTGCCGATAAAGCCTTGGTAATTTTGGTTGCCCGGATTATCCGCTTCATTTTTAAGCTTGGTAGCTTTACGGATCGCATTATTTACCGTGACGCGTAAACGGTCAGCTTCACATGGTTTAATTAAGAAATCTTGAGAACCATGACGCATTGCTTCTACCGCAGTATCGATAGAGCCATGGGCAGTCATAAAGATAATTGGCACGTCTGGGTGACTTTTCTTCACTGCGTGCAATACATCCATCCCCGTCATATCAGGTAGACGAAGATCGAGCAGAATAAGATCAGGAATACGGTGGTTCAGACTTTCGATTGCGTCTCTGCCTGTACCAACAATATTGATATCGATGCCGAGTGGCGTTAGGTAAGAACGGTACAATGCCGCGACAGATGCGGTGTCTTCTACCATTAGTAGATAACGAGACTTTTGACCTTCTGTTATTTGTTG
Organism: Vibrio harveyi NBRC 15634 = ATCC 14126 = KCTC 12724; assembly: GCF_001591145.1. Classification (GTDB taxonomy): domain Bacteria; phylum Pseudomonadota; class Gammaproteobacteria; order Enterobacterales; family Vibrionaceae; genus Vibrio; species Vibrio harveyi. The sequence goes on from NZ_BCUF01000006.1 coordinate 122,011, forward strand.
CATAGCCTAGCCGATTTTTTGTTGTGTTTTAAATAATAATCGCATTACGCTTTGCATTTTGCAAATAATCATTCGTAAGATTGTGGGTATTCTAAATAAACTAAACCGAATATCAACAGGTTAAATTATGGCACAAACCATGCTCTTAAACTAATGACCCCTCGGGTCACCTAGCCAACTGACGTTGTTAGTGAACGATATGTTCACAAAACGAGCCAATAGATCCGACTGCCTATTGGCTTCTTTTTTGTCTGTTGAGTAAGGGGAAAGAAAGTGCCCAAGCGATTTATGTAAACACAAACACTTGGGCATGGAATGAAGCAATCAATCAACTGTTAGCGATGAACTGCTCGCGTAACTTCTCAATCTCGTCACGCTTTTGCGCTGCTAATTCAAATTCCAGATCTTGAGCATGTTGGTACATCGCCGCTTCTAGACGACTGATCTCTTTCTCCAACTGCTGTGGAGACATAATTTCGTAGGTTTGCGAAGGCTCTGCCACTTTCGATAACGGAACTTGCTTAGTGTTCCGTTGACGTTTGGACTTAGTGATATCCCCCAGCTCCATAATGTCTTTGATATTGCGCTTCAAGGCTTGAGGTTCAATGCCCATCTCTGCGTTATATGCTTTTTGCTTCTCACGGCGACGATCCGTTTCGTCCATTGCTTTCTTCATCGATTTAGTGATCGAATCTGCGTAAAGAATCGCTTTACCTTTGATGTTACGAGCTGCACGCCCAATGGTCTGAATCAATGAACGCTCTGAACGCAAGAAACCTTCTTTATCTGCATCCAAGATCGCCACCAGCGATACTTCGGGCATATCGAGACCTTCTCGCAACAAGTTGATCCCTACCAACACGTCGAACTCACCTAAACGAAGGTCGCGAATAATTTCGACACGCTCAACGGTGTCGATATCTGAGTGAAGGTATCGAACTTTCACATCGTGCTCGTGAAGGTATTCGGTCAAGTCTTCTGCCATACGCTTGGTTAACGTCGTCACCAGAACACGCTCATCTTTCGCCGCTCGAATGCGAATTTCAGACAACAAGTCATCAACTTGAGTCGATACCGGACGTACTTCCAATTCCGGATCGAGCAGACCCGTTGGGCGTACAACCTGATCAGCAATCTCATCGGCTGATTTTTCCAGCTCGTAGTTACCTGGTGTCGCTGATACAAATATCGTCTGTGGAGAAATCGCCTCAAATTCTTCAAACTTCATCGGACGGTTATCCAATGCTGAAGGTAAACGGAAGCCAAACTCCACCAACGTCTCTTTACGCGAACGGTCACCTTTATACATCGCACCAATTTGTGGAACTGTAACGTGCGATTCGTCGATGATCAGTAAACCATCATGAGGTAAGTAATCGAATAGTGTTGGGGGCGGCTCACCCTCCGCTCGACCACTTAAGTAACGGGAGTAGTTTTCGATACCTGAACAGAAGCCTAGCTCGTTCATCATCTCAATATCGAACTGAGTTCGTTGGCTGATGCGTTGTTCTTCTAGAAGCTTGTTGTTATCTAGCAACTGCTTCTTGCGAACTTCAAGCTCATCTTTGATGCTTTCAATCGCATCAAGGATACGCTCACGCGGGGTCACATAGTGAGTCTTTGGATAGATGGTATAACGTGGTAAGTCACGCTGTTTCACCACTCCAGTCAGAGGGTCGAATACGCTAATGCAATCCACTTCATCATCAAACATTTCGACACGGACCGCATCTTGGTCTGATTCTGCCGGAAAGATATCAATCACTTCACCACGAACGCGGAACTGACCACGTTCGAATGCAACGTCATTGCGAGAATATTGCAACTCTGCAAGACGGCGCAGCATATCACGTTGATCAATCACATCTCCACGGCGCAGGTGCAACATCATTTGCAGATACGATTCCGGATCACCCAAACCATAAATAGCCGATACCGACGCTACGATGATCGCATCTTTGCGTTCTAGTAAGGCTTTAGTGGCCGATAAACGCATTTGCTCAATATGAGCATTAACTGAAGCATCTTTTTCAATAAAGGTGTCCGTCGTTGGAACGTATGCTTCAGGTTGGTAGTAATCATAGTAAGAGACGAAGTACTCTACGGCATTATTTGGGAAGAAGGCTTTCATCTCACCATACAGCTGAGCTGCCAGCGTTTTGTTTGGTGCAAGGAGGATGGCAGGACGCTGCGCTTGCGCAATCACATTTGCCAACGTGAATGTTTTACCTGAGCCAGTTACACCCAATAGCGTCTGATGAGCAAGACCTGCGTCTAACCCTTCCAATAACTGTTTGATAGCGGTTGGCTGATCACCAGATGGTTGATACTCAGAGACCAGTTCATAAACTTTACTCATACCCTTCCTCAAATTTACTGCACTTTGGCTGTATATATATACACCTTATTAGATGAAATCTACGTCTATTTTAGATTTATAGCTCATTGTTACTAATTTTTGTGCTTTCTCTATTTTGATCTAGCCTTAGTCTGGTGACTCTGTTATAGTCTTTCGCCCTACTTGGTGATACTCCCCAAATCATCACAATTTAGTTTCCACAACTTTTCCCCAGAAAGACCTAATATTATCCTTTATCCCCAAAAGGCTAAATTTTATCCACTTTAACTAATTCTGCGTCAATCTAAATAAATCACTGTTTTATTTGCTTATTCAGTGCCTATTTCTGCTTAAAAATTCAAAATAAAACAACACTGTTGCATGTAAAAGATCTTTACTCAGATCTCATCAACATAGTTATCCACAAATTTGGTGGATAAGTAACTCCAGCCCTTTACTGGCAAGGATTACAAGAAAGTAAAGATAAAATTCCATTATTTTTTACTAGAAATGTGTTTTTTAGGTGTTGACAGAAATATAGGTGCTCGGTAAGATTCGACCCGCTTTCAAGCAAAGCAATTCCTCCTTAGCTCAGTCGGTAGAGCGACGGACTGTTAATCCGCAGGTCGCTGGTTCGAATCCAGCAGGAGGAGCCAAATTCCAGACGAAGCCGTGTCGAAAGACGCGGCTTTTTCGTATCTGCTCCTCTAGAATCTCAGCACAAATAAGCTTAGTAAATACAGTTACACAATCTCTTCATACACACCGCTTCTTCCTAATTCGAATGACGGCAAATCTGCTCATTACTCTGTTTTACTTTTAATTCGCCGATAAATTCACGATACCAAGCATTAAATGTGTGGTTCCAAAAGCAAAAGCCAACCATAAACCTATGATTTAAATATTAATGCATTTTAGTCATTTAAAAAATGAAAAGCATTCATTTTACTCATAAATAGTAAGTCCATACGATTGAAAGGGTTAAGAATGGTTCCGTCCTACTCGTCGCCTCCATTCTATTTATCAATAACTTAGGGATTTACTAATGACTATTCCGACGACTGATATGCTTGACGCATGGACTGGATTCGCTGCTGGTGAATGGCAAAATGCTGTCAACACTCGTGACTTCATCCAAAAAAACTACACCCCTTATGAAGGAGACGAGTCCTTCTTAGCTGAGGTAAGTGAATCTACGTCAGCATTGTGGAACCAAGTGCTTGAAGGCATTAAACAAGAAAGCCGCACACACGCGCCTGTTGATTTCGATACCGCTCTGCCATCAACAATTACTTCTCACGATGCGGGTTACATCAACAAAGATTTAGAAAAGATCGTTGGCTTACAAACCGAACAGCCACTCAAACGTGCCATTATCGCCAATGGCGGCATTCGTATGGTGAAAAACTCGTGCGAAGTGTACGGTCGAGAGCTAGACCCAACCGTAGAAAAGATCTTCACCGAATACCGCAAAACTCACAACAAAGCGTGTTTCGATCTGTACACCAAAGAGATCCTAGCGTGTCGTAAATCAGGCATCATTACTGGTCTTCCAGATGCTTATGGTCGTGGACGTATCATCGGTGATTACCGACGTATCGCCCTTTACGGTATCGAATTCTTAAAAGCAGATAAAAAAGAGCAATACAACTCAACACAAACTTTCCTAGAGCGTGGCAGTGATCTTGAAAAGACACTTCGCCTGCGTGAAGAGATTGCCGATCAAGTTCAAGCACTTGAAGACATTCGTCAAATGGGTCTGAAATACGGCATTGATATGTCGCTACCCGCAAAAACAGCACAAGAAGCGATTCAATTTACCTACTTTGGCTACCTAGCGGCGGTTAAATCACAAAATGGCGCTGCAATGTCATTGGGTCGTACATCAACCTTCTTAGACGTTTATCTAGAACGCGATATCGCAAATGGTTTGATTGATGAATCACAAGCGCAAGAGATGATCGACCACTTCATCATGAAATTGCGCATGGTTCGCTTCCTGCGTACACCAGAATACGATTCACTGTTTTCTGGTGACCCAATCTGGGCAACAGAAGCCATGGCTGGGATGGGGGTAGATGGTCGCACGCTCGTAACTAAAACGACATTCCGCTACTTACATACATTGCATACTATGGGACCAGCACCAGAGCCAAACATGACGATCCTGTGGTCAGAGCAATTACCAGAGACGTTTAAGCAATACGCAGCAAAAGTGTCAATTGATACGTCTTCCGTTCAGTACGAAAACGACGATCTGATGCGCCCAGATTTCAATAACGACGATTACGCGATAGCTTGTTGTGTGAGTCCACAGATTGTTGGTCAACACATGCAGTTCTTTGGCGCACGAGCCAACCTTGCAAAAGCGCTGCTATACACAATCAACGGCGGCATAGACGAGAAATCTAAAGCGCAAGTAGGTCCATCTGTAGAAAAAGTTCAAGATGAAATTCTCAACTTTGACGCACTAATGCCGCGCTTCGATAATATGTTGGAATGGTTAGCGACTCAATATGTCACTGCGTTGAACATCATCCATTACTCGCATGACCGTTACAGCTACGAAGCGTCATTAATGGCACTGATGGATCGTGACGTACATCGAACCATGGCGTGTGGTATTGCGGGTCTATCTGTGGTGGCAGACTCTTTAGCTGCAATCAAATTCGCAACAGTGAAACCGATTCGCGACGAAAATGGCATCGCCGTTGATTTTGAAATCGAAGGCGACTACCCGAAATTCGGTAACAATGATCCACGCGTTGATGACATCGCTTGTGATCTAGTAGAGCGCTTCATGAAAAAAATTCAGAAGATGCACACTTATCGTGAAGCTGTGCCAACTCAGTCGATCCTAACCATCACATCTAACGTGGTTTACGGCAAAAAAACGGGTAACACGCCAGATGGTCGCCGCGCAGGTATGCCGTTTGGTCCAGGTGCAAACCCAATGCATGGTCGTGATGAAAAAGGAGCGGTTGCTTCGTTAGCTTCGGTTGCCAAACTGCCGTTTGCTTACGCGAAAGATGGCATTTCTTACACCTTCTCAATTGTACCCAATGCATTAGGTAAAGATGAGTCAAGCCAGAAGAGGAACCTTGCGGCGCTAATGGATGGGTACTTCCATCATGAAGCAAGCAATGAGGCTATTGCGATTGAAGGTGGTCAGCATCTCAATGTTAATGTTCTCAACCGAGACATGCTGTTAGATGCGGTTGAACATCCTGAAAAATACCCTCAATTGACGATTCGAGTGTCTGGTTACGCAGTACGTTTTAACTCGCTAACGAGAGAGCAGCAACAAGACGTTATCAGCCGCACCTTTACAGAAAAACTGTAAATCAATCTAGAAACGTTAACCTTAGCTCATCCCCCTAGCTCATTAGGGGTATGAGCATTTTCTATTTCGTTTTATCCAAGAAATGAAGAGTGAAGCCGCCAGCAAAGCGTGCGTTAAATCAGTGACGAAAATTGCGTTTTCCTTTGTTAACAACCATTCACCAAACTTTTCAATTTCTTATTAATCCATCCACTCACATCACATACACGTATAATTTTCCATCGGGTGCATAAAACCACACCGTTCTTTGGTTGTTATTGGTGTCACAAAACACGATAATATTGGGATCGGATTTTAAGAACGTAATAACTATGACCGAATATATTTTGTTGTTGGTCGGCACTGTGCTGGTGAACAACTTTGTACTGGTGAAGTTTTTGGGCTTGTGTCCTTTTATGGGCGTGTCTAAAAAACTGGAAACAGCAATTGGCATGGGCTTAGCTACAACTTTTGTACTAACGCTCGCGTCTGTGTGTGCATACTTAGTGGAAAGCTATGTTTTACGTCCACTGGGCATCGAATATCTACGAACCATGAGCTTTATTTTGGTGATCGCTGTTGTTGTACAGTTCACCGAAATGGTCGTGCACAAAACCAGCCCGACGCTTTATCGTCTGTTGGGTATCTTCCTACCATTGATTACAACCAACTGTGCTGTTTTGGGTGTTGCCCTGCTTAACATCAATGAAAACCACAACTTCATTGAATCGATCATTTACGGTTTTGGTGCGGCAGTTGGCTTCTCTTTGGTATTGATCCTATTTGCCTCAATGCGTGAACGTATTGCTGCAGCTGACGTACCTGTACCGTTTAAAGGTGCTTCGATTGCAATGATCACCGCAGGTCTTATGTCTCTTGCCTTCATGGGCTTTACTGGTTTGGTGAAGTAGACAATGAGTACTATTTTAATTGCGATCATTGCCCTTGCAGCGCTTGCCGCTGTATTTGGGGCCATACTCGGTTTTGCGTCGATTCGCTTCAAAGTAGAAGCCGACCCGATCGTCGATCAAATCGATTCTATTCTTCCTCAAACTCAGTGTGGTCAGTGTGGCTACCCAGGTTGTCGTCCATACGCAGAAGCGATTGCTAACGGCGATCAAATCAACAAGTGTCCCCCAGGTGGTCAAGCGACCATTGAAAAACTGGCGGATTTGATGGGTGTCGAAGCGGAAGAGTCGGCACACGACCTCGACAACAAAGTCAAAACCGTTGCTTTCATCCATGAAGACATGTGTATCGGTTGTACCAAGTGTATTCAAGCGTGTCCTGTGGATGCGATTGTCGGTGGTACCAAAGCGCTTCATACCGTGATCAAAGACGAGTGTACGGGTTGTGACTTGTGCGTTGCGCCTTGTCCAACCGACTGTATTGAAATGATTCCTGTGGAAACCACCACAGAGAGCTGGAAGTGGAAACTTAACGCCATTCCAGTGGTTAACATTACGGATGCTGCCAGTGCAGCGAACGTGACTGATTCAATTAAATAAGGTTTCGTATGTTGTCTTTGATTGAACAAATTCGTACTGGTTCGCTATGGGATTTCCCAGGTGGCGTGCATCCGGCAGAAAACAAAAAGCAATCCAACAAAACTGAATTGGTTCATGCAGCCATTCCGTCGGAAATCGTCCTACCTCTAAAACAACACATAGGTAAAGCAGGTAATCTATTGATTGCTGTTGGCGACAAGGTGTTGAAAGGTCAGCAACTAACGGCGTCAGACAGTGGCTTTACCGTTCCGGTTCATGCACCAACTTCCGGTCAAGTGACGGCTATTGAGCCACGAACCGTTGCTCACCCATCGGGTTTGAGCGAACTGTGCGCAGTGATTACGCCAGATGGTAACGATGCTTGGTGTGAGAAAACGCCCGTTGCCGATTACACTCAAGAATCCGCTGATGCGTTAATCGATGTGATTCGCCTTGCTGGTATCTCTGGCATGGGTGGCGCAGGCTTCCCTACTGCTAAGAAGATCCAATCGGGTATTGCACGTACCGAAATTCTTATCGTTAACGCAGCCGAATGTGAGCCTTACATCACCGCCGATGACAAACTCATGCAAGAACATGCTGACGAATTGATCCAAGGGATCGAGATCGTCGAGCATATCCTTAAGCCAAAACTGACCATCATCGGTATTGAAGATAACAAGCCAGCAGCAATCAAAGCACTGGAACAAGCGGCGATGAACAAAGACATCGTGATCCGCGTTATCCCAACCAAATACCCTTCTGGTGGTGAGAAGCAGCTCATCAAGATTTTGACCAATAAAGAAGTTCCTAGCGGTGCTATCCCTGCAGATATTGGCATCCTGGTTCAAAACGTTGGTTCTCTATACTCAATTAAACGTGCAGTGATCGATGGCGAACCTATGGTCAATCGCATCGTGACGCTTACAGGTAAAACCTTCAAACAACCACGTAACGTTTGGACACTTCTTGGTACGCCAGTACAAGCGCTTTTAGATGAGTTTGGCTATAAAGCAGATAAAAAGCTGCAGCGTCTGATCATGGGTGGTCCAATGATGGGCTTTACCCTACCTCACGCTCAGGTTCCTATCACTAAAACGGCAAACTGTATTCTGGCACCGAAACGTCGTGAGATCGCCTCTGACCAACACGAAATGGAATGCATTCGTTGTAGCCAATGTGCTGAGGCATGTCCTGCGTCACTACTGCCACAGCAGCTCCAGTGGTATGCGAAAAGCCAAGAATACGACAAGCTGGAAGAGCTGAACTTAAAAGACTGTATTGAATGTGGTGCGTGTGCATTTGTGTGTCCAAGTGAGATTCCACTGGTTCAATATTATCGTCAAGCGAAAGCTGAAATCCGTACTCGCGCTCAAGAAGCGGCAGCCGCTGAACGAGCTAAACTGCGCTTTGAAGAGAAAAAAGCGCGTATGGAACGCGAAAAAGCAGAACGTGAGAATCGCTTCAAGAAAGCCGCGGATGATCGTCGTAAAGACATGAAAGCATCTGGTGGTGACGATGCGATTGCAGCAGCGATCGCTCGTGTGAAAGCGCAAAAAGAGAACGCTGAAGCGAAAGCCGAGCCAGCAGTGAAACCAGCGGTTGCTGCCGCGATTGCCAAAGCAAAAGCAAAACAAGCTGCAGCAGCTCAATCTGGCGCAGCAGAACCTGATAACTCAGAAATGGCGAAGCTACGCGAAGAGCGCAAACGTATTGCTCGTGAGCGTAAAGCACAAAAAGAGCAAGGTGACACATCTGAGGATAATGCTGACGATAAGAAGTCTGCAGTTGCAGCCGCTATTGCCCGTGCAAAAGCCAAGAAAGCTCAGCAAGAAGACACATCAACACCTGCTGAAGCTGGTGACAAGAAAGCAGCCGTCGCGGCAGCTATCGCCAGAGCTAAAGCGAAAAAAGCACAACAAGAGGATTCAACCGAACCTGTAGAATCAGAAACGTCTGAACAGCAAGGCAGTGATCCTAAGAAAGCTGCTGTAGCTGCTGCCATTGCTCGCGCTAAAGCACGCAAAGCTCAGCAAGAAGCACAAACAGAGTCTGTTGAAGCGGAAGCGCCTGCAGAGCAAGTTGAAGATCCGAAGAAAGCCGCAGTTGCTGCAGCGATTGCTCGTGCAAAAGCGCGCAAAGCTAAGCAAGAAAACTCTACAGAACCTGTAGAAACGGAAGCACCTGCAGAACAAGCGGAAGATCCGAAGAAAGCCGCTGTTGCCGCAGCCATTGCTCGCGCTAAAGCACGCAAAGCTCAGCAAGAAGCACAAACAGAGTCTGTTGAAGCGGAAGCGCCTGCAGAGCAAGTTGAAGATCCAAAGAAAGCCGCAGTTGCCGCTGCGATTGCTCGTGCAAAAGCACGCAAAGCTAAGCAAGAAAACTCTACAGAACCTGTAGAAACTGAAGCTCCTGCTGAACAAGTTGAAGATCCAAAGAAAGCTGCAGTTGCCGCTGCCATTGCCCGCGCTAAAGCGCGTAAGGCTCAGCAAGAAGCGAATAAGAACAATACTGAGGAGAACGAGTAATGTCGTTTTTTATTGCCAGTTCACCACACGCTCACAGCCGTCGTAGTACGCCTGATTTGATGAAATGGGTAGCGCTGTGTGCAATTCCTGGCTTAGTGGCTCAAACCTACTTCTTTGGTTGGGGCACCATCATTCAACTTGTGTTCGCTATTGCGGTCGCGGTGTCGCTAGAAGCGCTAGTCATGCTTGTGCGTAAGCGTTCACCAATGCGTGCACTTCGTGATAACAGTGCCATCGTGACAGCATGGTTATTAGCCGTTGCTATCCCACCATGGTCTCCGTGGTGGATCATGGTCATCGGCTTGATTTTTGCCATCGTGATCGCGAAGCACCTATACGGTGGTATTGGTCAAAACCTATTTAACCCAGCGATGGTCGCCTACGTGGTGCTACTTATCTCCTTCCCTGTCCAGATGACAAGTTGGAGCGCACCTGTTTCATTGATGTCTGAGCACGTTAGTTTTGCAGACGCGTTATCTCTGATCTTCACTGGTTATGATTTTGATGGCTTGTCACTACAACAAGTTCGCGCTGGAGTGGATGGCGTGACAATGGCAACCCCATTAGACGCATTTAAAACCGGTATCCACACTGGTGCGACACCAAGTGAAGTGCTATCACAACCTATGTTTGGTGGTCTTGCTGGTATCGGTTGGCAATGGGTAAACCTTGCTTACTTAGTCGGTGGACTGGTTATGATCAAAAAGCGCATCATCCAATGGTACATTCCTGTTGGCTTCCTAGGCAGTTTGGCGCTGTTTAGCACAGTATTTAGCTTAATCACACCAGGAGAAACTGCTTCACCAATCTTCCACCTACTTTCGGGTGCTACGATGTTGGGCGCATTCTTTATCGCAACTGATCCTGTATCAGCATCCACTACCGTGAAAGGTCGTTTGATTTTTGGTGCGCTTATTGGTGCATTGGTATTTATTATTCGTAGTTGGGGCGGTTTCCCAGATGGCGTTGCCTTTGCCGTTCTGCTTGCCAATATGTGTGTACCGTTGATCGACTACTACACCAAACCAAGAACTTACGGTCACTGAGGTAAACATGTTAACCGCTATTAGAAAAAATGGTCTGACACTTGCGATCTTCGCTTGTGCTACAACCGGTCTTGTGGCACTGACTCAGTACCTAACAAAAGATCAAATTAAACTTCAGGAACAAAAGCAATTGCTGTCGGTTCTTAACCAAGTGATTCCGGAAGAAATGCATGACAACAATCTTGTTACCGCGTGTACGATGGTGTCAGCGCCCGATCTAGGTACGGTTCGAGCGATGCCAACTTATATCGCAACTAAAGATGGTCAACCAACGGCAATGGCGATTGAATCCATCGCTCCAGATGGCTACAACGGTGAAATCAAAATCATCACTGGCATCGATAACCAAGGCAAGATCCTTGGTACTCGTATCCTAAGCCATCAAGAAACACCGGGGTTGGGCGATAAAATCGATTTACGTGTTACCGACTGGATTTTGAGTTTCACGGGTAAACAAGTGACAGAAAGTAACTGGAATTCTTGGCGCGTTCGTAAAGATGGTGGCGATTTCGATCAGTTCACTGGTGCTACGATTACCCCTCGCGCAGTAGTGAAAGCGGTAAGAAACACGGTAAACTATGTTAATAAATCTCGTGATGAGATTCTGAACCAGCCCCTAGACTGCGCAGGAGGCAACCATGAGTGAAAATAAACTGCTAATGAAAAACGGCATGTGGAGTAATAACCCAGCCCTAGTGCAACTTCTGGGTTTGTGTCCTCTACTTGCGGTTTCTTCCACCATTACCAACGCGCTTGGTTTGGGTATTGCGACTTTGTTGGTGCTTGTCGGTTCGAACGTGACGGTTTCACTGATTCGTAACTACGTACCAAAAGAAATCCGTATTCCCGTTTTCGTTATGATCATTGCTTCTTTGGTAACTTGCGTTCAACTGCTCATGAATGCTTATGCCTACGGCTTGTATCTATCTCTTGGTATTTTCATTCCTCTGATCGTAACCAACTGTATTATCATTGGTCGTGCGGAAGCTTACGCATCTAAAAATGATCCACTGCCAGCAGCACTAGATGGTTTTTGGATGGGTCTGGGAATGACAACTGTACTGGTTGTACTTGGCGCAATGCGTGAACTTATCGGTAATGGCACCCTGTTTGATGGTGCAGACCTACTCCTTGGCGATTGGGCTGCAGCACTGCGCATTCAAGTATTCCACTTCGATAGCAGCTTCCTACTTGCATTATTACCACCAGGCGCTTTCATCGGGGTAGGACTTTTGATAGCGTTGAAAAATGTTATCGATAGCTCAATTCAGGCACGTCAGCCAAAAGAAGAAAAACCAGCCATTGAGCGTGCTCGCGTAACTAACGCATAATGTAAAAATTCTAAAATCAAGGCTCTACCACTCGTAGGGCCTTTTTCATAAACCGCAAAGACGGGTTTGGAAGTCAGCAATGAACAAAGTCAAAAGAATTGAAATTCTCGAACGATTAAGAGAAAACAATCCTAATCCTCAAACGGAGCTCAATTGGAGCACTCCGTTTGAACTCCTTATCGCCGTACTGCTTTCTGCGCAAGCGACAGACGTAAGTGTGAACAAAGCAACAGATAAACTCTACCCAGTTGCCAACACACCGCAGGGCATTCTTGATTTGGGCGTCGATGGTTTAAAGGAATACATCAAAACCATCGGTCTGTTTAACTCAAAAGCCGAAAACACCATTAAGACTTGTAAGATCCTGCTCGAAAAACACAACGGTGAAGTGCCAGAAGATCGCGCAGCGCTTGAAGCGTTACCCGGTGTGGGTCGTAAAACAGCTAACGTTGTACTGAACACCGCATTCGGTTGGCCAACAATTGCGGTAGATACGCATATCTATCGTGTTTCGAACCGTACAAAGTTTGCGATGGGCAAAACTGTCGACGATGTGGAAGAAAAACTTCTTAAAGTGGTGCCAAAAGAGTTTAAGCTTGATGTACACCATTGGCTGATCCTTCATGGTCGCTACACCTGTGTTGCACGAAAGCCGCGTTGTGGTAGTTGTATCATCGAAGACCTGTGTGAATTCAAAGATAAAGTGTATCCAGACGAATAACCCTGTCTGAAACAATCGCTAGGAGCAAAAAAATGTCAAACGGTCGAATTCTTCACACCATGCTGCGCGTGGGTGACTTAGACAAATCTATCAAGTTCTACACTGAAGTAATGGGCATGCAATTGCTTCGTACCAATGAAAATAAAGAGTACGAATACACCCTTGCATTTCTTGGCTACGGAGATGAGTCTCAAGGTGCTGTCATTGAACTAACGTACAACTGGGGCACAACTGAGTATGACCTAGGCTCTGCATTTGGTCACATTGCGATCGGTGTAGACGATATTTACTCAACGTGTGACGCGATCAAAGCGGCAGGTGGGAACGTAACTCGTGAGCCGGGTCCAGTTAAAGGCGGCACAACCCACATCGCTTTTGTCAAAGACCCCGATGGTTACATGGTAGAACTGATTCAAAATAAACAAGCTTCGGCAGGTTTAGAAGGTTAATCCCTTTCTCTATTGAAACATATCATGTTGTTGCAGGCAGGTCTGAGACCTGCCTGTTGTTTATAAACAAATTGCTTTACTTGATAATGGTTATCGTTTAGATTTGTCAGCAACATCGATATGTGGGATAACGATAATGATCAGTGAATGGGAAAAACACACACTTCTAGCCGATACAGCACTTCAACTAGATGACCCTGTTCGCAGCATTCTTCATTACCAGCAAGCCCTTAGCCTGAGTGAAGATATTAGCGAATGCGTGGAAATAGAAGCCGATGAGAGACTATTGATTTCGGTGATTTCATGCCACAACCTAGCTCAGTTTTGGCGTTGGGCAGGTGATACAGAGTACGAGCTCAAATACCTTCAGTTAGCGTCTGAAAAAGTACTGACACTGATCCCTCAGTGTCCAAACAAAGATTGTGCAAGCTTTATTGATTCAATTGGATGCTGTACAAAAGCCTTGATTGACTTTATGAAACGCCATCCAAACCCAACGATTGCCAAACAAGTTGAGAAGATTGATACCGCGACGAATTGTGAGATTATCGCCAAGTTCCGACTCAACTAATTTTCGGCAATAAGCCAATACGATTAACAATAGTATTCAAACAACGTCAAATAGCGACAAAGACGCCAGAGTTTATTCTCTGGCGTCTTTTATTGTGTCAAATGTCAGATCAAACCTGAGTTCGCCCAAGTGAAATCACTACGCGACGGTTTTTATCTTTGCCAATTGGTGAGCCATTGTCTGCGATCGGGCGACGCTTACCATAACCTTGGACCTGAATCCGATCACCAGATAAACCAAGAGACTCAAAGTAAGTACGCAGCGATTCAGCACGTCGCTCCGATAAGCTTTGACTTGCGCTCTTACCGTCAGTTGAATCGGTGTAAGTCGCCACCAGCACCAAATCAATATCTTGATTGTGACGCACATAATCTGCGATTTGCGATAAGCGTTTCTTCGATGCTTTGGTGAGCTGATCCCCTTGGCGTTCATAATGAAGGATCGTAAACGCAATATCCTCGAAGCTGTACTTCAACAAGTTAGAAATACAGTCACTAAACGCGTTGTATTTGTTCTGAAATAGTACCGATGACAACGCCACTTCAATACGCTGATCCCGACTCTGCCAATCTTGGTAGCTAAACGTTGGGTAACGTCCCTTTTCTAACTCAGAAAGAATGCCCCAAGCGGTTTGCCCACCAACATAACCATCAAACTGTTTGAAGAACTTGAGGTTAGTAATGCGATCAGCATGCTCGCCGGGACGCCATGGAGGAGGCATAGAAATCAAACTGACATTACGTGTTTCACCCATAGGTCGACGCATCTTCAGCTCAAAATCCAAGTTTATCTTTTTACTCGCACGAGACGAAAATACCGCATCACCAAACCCAGGGATAGGATGCACAAGCTGGCACTCCAATGGCGTATTTATCACCATCTCCCACTGTGATTGTTGCGGTGTGGCGACATAACGCTTGCCCATCGACGCAAAACTGTTTGCGCTAAGCAAAGACATCACGATACCACTGGTTACTAGCCATTTATTCATCTAGGTACATCTCTCAAACGGCAGTCTATTGCCGCTTACTTGAATCAATTGAAAACATGCAGAACAATGCAAAAATCCCGCCAACATGGAATTTACAAGTGGTTATAAGGAGTTAACGCTCACTTTGGCAAGTGCATATACCCAAGTAACATCGAGATGCTTGCTTCAGCGAGAATGACTTGGGTATAAAATGGTAAATAACATCACGAGAATAACAGGTGACCAGCTCCCTTGTTTTTGGTTATAACCCTCACTGGTTAATGGGGAATAGAATTCTACATTTCTCCCAAATTGCGGTTTTTCTCATCGGTAGAATCTGCAATAATGCAGCCTTCGTCACACAAATATAAGCCAACATGACAATAGAAAATGAAGCTCTAACCCTGAAAAAGCGTTTTCGTGGTTATTTTCCAGTGGTAGTAGACGTTGAGACCGCAGGTTTCAATGCTCAAACTGATGCACTTTTAGAAATCTGCGCCGTCACCCTAAGTATGGATGAAAATGGCGATCTGCATCCTGCCTCAACCATTCATTTTCATATCGAACCTTTCGAAGGCGCGAACTTAGAAAAAGAAGCGCTGGAGTTTAATGGCATTCGTGACCCATTCAGCCCTCTTCGCGGTGCAGTTTCCGAACAAGAAGCACTTAAAGAAATCTACAAACTGATTCGCAAAGAACAAAAAGCAGCAGACTGTTCGCGTGCCATCATGGTTGCACACAACGCCGCTTTCGACTTAGGTTTTGTTAATGCAGCGAATGAACGCTGTAAACTTAAAAGAGTCCCTTTCCATCCATTTGCCACTTTTGATACCGCAACATTAAGTGGGCTTGCTTATGGTCAAACTGTTCTCGCTAAAGCATGTAAAGCAGCAGGGATGGAATTCGACAATCGTGAGGCACACTCAGCCCTCTACGATACACAACAAACTGCAGAGTTATTCTGTGGCATCGTCAACAAATGGAAGGCCCTAGGCGGTTGGCCGCTTGTAGACGAAGAATAATAAGTAAACACAACATATTAGGAAAAGTATGAATCCTGTCGTTATATCTGTGTGCGTCATGCTCGTGTTAGCATTGATGCGCGTGAACGTGGTGGTTGCCCTCACGTTTAGTGCCATCGTTGGTGGCCTTGTTGCAGGCATGAGCCTTGGGGATACCGTTGCTGCATTTGAAAGCGGTCTGGGTGGCGGTGCGACTATCGCGCTAAGCTACGCAATGCTTGGTACTTTCGCTGTTGCAATTTCTCGTTCTGGCATCACTGACCTTTTGGCAAAAAGCGTTATCAAACGCCTAAATGGTAAAGAGAGCTCTGCGTCGACTACGGGTCTAAAATACGCAGTATTGGTTGCTCTTGTACTTGTTACCATGTCATCTCAAAACGTGATTCCGGTACATATCGCCTTCATTCCAATTTTGATTCCACCTCTTTTGGGCGTATTCGCTAAGCTGAAGCTGGACCGTCGTTTGGTTGCTTGTGTGCTTACCTTTGGTTTGATCACGCCATACATGGTTCTACCAATAGGTTTTGGTGGCATCTTCCTAAACAACATCCTATTGAAGAACTTACATGACAATGGTCTAACAGATGTCGTGGCAAGCCAAGTTCCAACGGCAATGCTGTTGCCGGGCGCGGGTATGTTGTTTGGTCTTCTAACTGCAATCTTCTTTAGCTACCGTAAGCCTCGTGAATACAAAGAAACTGAACTGACCGTTGTTCAAGAATCTGAAGAGAAGCTAAACAAAAAACATATTGTGGTTGCAGGCTTAGGTATTCTTGCTGCGCTAAGCGTACAGCTATACACGGGCTCAATGATCATCGGTGCACTAGCTGGCTTCATGGTGTTCACTTTCGGTGGTGTTATCGCATGGAAAGAGACGCACGACGTGTTCACTAAAGGTGTACACATGATGGCAATGATTGGCTTCATCATGATTGCGGCGGCAGGTTTCGCTGCAGTAATGAAGCAAACCGGCGGCGTTGAGACGCTTGTACAATCGCTATCCACCAGCATCGGTGACAACAAGCCTCTTGCAGCACTATTAATGCTGATCGTTGGTCTGCTGGTAACAATGGGCATCGGCTCGTCGTTCTCTACGATTCCAATCCTTGCAACTATCTATGTGCCGCTTTCACTAGCATTTGGTTTCTCACCGATGGCGACAATCGCACTAGTAGGTACAGCAGCAGCACTAGGTGATGCAGGCTCTCCGGCTTCTGATTCAACGTTAGGTCCAACATCGGGTCTAAACGCAGATGGTCAGCACGAGCACATCTGGGAAACCGTAGTGCCGACATTTATCCACTACAACATCCCTTTGATCATCTTCGGTTGGATTGCTGCAATGGTGCTGTAGTCGCATCATTTAAATAGATACAATTCGTTACGAAAAAGCCGCTCATTGAGCGGCTTTTTGTTATTTGGGCTTTGAAAACCAGTTTCAGTTTACTGCGCTGGCATGTTGTCGATGATGCGCTCGCGGATAAGCTTCAACGTATTTTCTGTCGACAAATAGTCCACTTCAATCGGGAAGTAAGCGTCGTTAATTTGCAGTACCAAACTCGGGTAAGAACTAACACCCAAGCTCTTTGCAAGACTGAGTTGGTCTTGGAAAACACCTTCCAGCAAAGTGCCATCCATATCATTCTTAAACTGTTGGACGTTTAAGCCAATCTCTCTTGCGAGTTGCAGATGGGTTGCTTCTTCATGAGGAGGCATCGCACGTAAATAGTAAGCGTGCTGAATCGCTTCCAGCATTTGCTCATAAGAGTCTTGGAAACCTGCAGCGATAACTGCACGGCAAGATTGGTAAGTACTACGTACTGGTGTACACAACGTCCAGAAATCATAGTTAAACTTGGTACCAAGCTGACTTTCGATTTGCTTCCAAATCTGTTCAATCTTTTGCTGCATCTCCGGAGGCATCGGCAGATTAGTATCTGGCGCAAGCCCACCCATAACATACTCAAACTGAATCACACCTGGCAGTTGCTGCTTCAATTTTTCGATGGTTGGTTTGTAGCCCCAACACCAGCTGCACATTGGATCATGTACGTAGTAAAGCTTCAAGTTCATTCCACTAACCTAAAAAAGAAAAAGGAGCCAATGCGGCTCCTTTGTATTCTATCGCCAAATGTGAGTATTTACGAATTACTCAGCGTCACCTTCAACGCGTGCCGCAGCTTCTTTGATAAGAGGCTGAAGTTCACCTTTTTGAAACATTTCCAAAATGATGTCACAACCACCGATCAGCTCACCTTCAACCCACAGTTGTGGGAATGTAGGCCATTGAGCGTATTTTGGTAGCTCAGCGCGGATATCTGGGTTTTGTAGAATGTCTACGTAAGCGAACTTCTCACCACATGCCATTAGAGCTTGTGCTGCTTGAGAAGAGAAACCACAGCTAGGTAGTTTCGGTGATCCTTTCATGTACAGCAGGATTGCGTTTTCAGAGATCTGCTGTTTGATTTTATCGATAGTTTCCATCGCTTCCTCATTCATGGACGTGAACTTTAATTATTGCCACATTCTACTCAATAAACACAGAATAAAAACCATATAATTAGTAAGTCTTTGCCCCTTTCCTCTTAAAATATTTTCATATCGGGGTTTTAATAAAGTAAAAACTTGCTAAAATACTTTTCAAGTCAGTCGTAACGACTACATATAAATAAAAACACTGGAAGCAATCGAAAGGTAACCCTTTCATATCTATGGAGAATCGAGCAATGGCATTTGAACTACCAGCTCTTCCTTACGCGAAAGACGCACTAGAACCACACATCTCTGCAGAGACTCTAGATTTCCACCACGGTAAGCACCACAACACTTACGTTGTTAAGCTAAACGGTCTTATCCCTGGTACTGAGTTTGAAGGCAAGACACTAGAAGAGATCATCAAGACTTCTACTGGTGGCGTATTTAACAACGCAGCACAGATCTGGAACCACACGTTCTACTGGCACTGCCTAGCGCCAAACGCGGGCGGCGAGCCAACTGGTGCA
Source organism: Vibrio harveyi NBRC 15634 = ATCC 14126 = KCTC 12724 (assembly GCF_001591145.1). Classification (GTDB taxonomy): domain Bacteria; phylum Pseudomonadota; class Gammaproteobacteria; order Enterobacterales; family Vibrionaceae; genus Vibrio; species Vibrio harveyi. The sequence goes on from NZ_BCUF01000006.1 coordinate 140,798, forward strand.
GTTGCTGATGCAATCAACGCTGCATTCGGTTCTTTCGAAGAATTCAAAGCGAAGTTCACTGACGCAGCAATCAACAACTTTGGTTCTTCATGGACTTGGTTAGTTAAGAAAGCTGACGGTTCTCTAGAAATCGTTAACACTTCTAACGCTGCTACACCTCTAACAGAAGAAGGTACGACTCCACTTCTAACTGTTGACCTGTGGGAACACGCGTACTACATCGATTACCGCAACGTACGTCCTGATTACATGAACGGCTTCTGGGCGCTTGTAAACTGGGATTTCATAGCTGAGAACCTAGCGAAGTAATTAACTTCCCCCTAAGTTCAATTTAGTCATATTCAAAAAGCTCGCATTGTTGCGGGCTTTTTTATTACATCTCCAACCGATTTCTTCAATTAATCCCCTCTTTTTCCTAAAGTTCTTCTCTCCGTTGCCGCTAAAAGTGCATCAAGCGAGGAACATCATGCAAATCCATACTTTAGACAAAGCAGCAATCATCAACGAACTTCAGTTCGGTAATGGTATTAACCATGCCGTACACGAAGGTCGTCGCGCTGATTTCTCGTTGATTCTGTCTATGTTTTCTAACGATGTCCGCGATGTGGTTCCGGTTGAAGAAGTCCGAGAAGTGATCACCAGTGATGACATTCTTCGTCAACAATTCGGTTTATCTCAACCTCAGTCTCTACGTTCTGATAGCAGTAGCTATGAACTCGCAGCAGAACAAGCGAAACAGTTTCATGATGCTGGCTTGCCTTCGGCAAAACTGAGCCACTACCTAAAGCCTGATGCACTCACTTACCTTCCTGAAGACACATTTAATCTACCAGAAGAGGTTTATCACAACCTTTCAGGTCACGAGCGCCGCAGCTTAGGTGAGCGCAACAAAACCCTTATTCCCGATGCAGGTTTGTACAATCAACTAGTGACGGCTCAACGTCATTACCAAATCCAAACTCAAGCATAACGTTTCACTTTTCCGCCAAGAGCTTACATTCCAAGCACGTCAGAAATGTGACGCCTTACAAATTCCTAAACAATAATTGTCGCGCAAAAGCGTTAGTTTGAGCCTTTTCACACTGAGCTCAAATAAATTCATCCATGCTGATAGCACAAACCACTGATGTATTGTTTAACACAAGAAATTACAGTGAAGGTGCTATGGATATTAAAGACTCAATCATTCTCGTCACATCTGCAGGCTCTGTATTGGGCAGAACTTGCTCCAACCACTTTGCCCATCTTGGGGCAACGTTGGTACTTTGTGATCAGAACCCTAGTGCCTTGAAGGCAAGCTACGAGCAAATCAGTGCGTTTTCCGACAGGGTATATGCGATGAATGTGTGCAATGACAACACGACATCCATCAACTTATTGTTCGACCAAATAGAGTCGCAATTAGGTGCGACTCCCGATGTAATCGTAAACTGCTGGACTAGCTCACCAATGCCAAGCTTAATGGCTCCAGAGCCAATGAGTACCTACATTGACCACCTTTCTTCTGCGGCTCGCTTTCTCTATACCTATGGGCAAGTCAGTGCTGAACGATTTCGTTCGAGAGAGAAGAAAGGCGTGATCGTTAACGTTATCTCACATGACAACCATGAAGATCTCACTGGAGTAGAGAGCATGGCAGCACTGGTGTCTGGCTTTACTCACAGCTGGGCAAAAGAGCTGACCCCTTTCAATATTCGTGTGGGTGGCGTCATCCCATCCGTAAACCATACCAGCGAAGATCTAGACGAGCGACATTGGGCTCAGATCCAAGATGAGTTGGTAAGAAATACCGCCTACATTGTCGCAAATGAGTACTTTAGCGGACGCGTCGTCACGACCGAAGTCTAAGTAAACCTTCCTACCTAAATCCGCCACCTAACAGAGCCGTTGGTAATGTAAAGAACAAAAAAAGCCCCAGTCTTTCGACTGGGGCTTTGAGTTTTCCCGATTGTAAGTTTCGTGCTAGCGAAAACCTACTTCATAACTAACGTCGTACTTATGCGTTAGCTTTTTCTTTCTTAGCTTTTGGTGCTGCTTCTTTCGCTACTTGGTCTGCTTTCTTCTTGATAACAGTTGTACCTTCGAAAGTTTCGCCTTCAACGAATGCTTTACCGTAGTAAGAAGCCATTAGAACTTCTTTTAGCTCAGTGATTAGAGGGTAACGAGGGTTAGCACCTGTACACTGGTCATCGAACGCTTCAACAGCTAGTTCGTCTAGTTTCGCTACGAAGTCAGCTTCAGAAACACCTGCAGCTTGGATAGACATTGGGATGTCTAGGTCGCCTTTCAGCTCGTCCAACCATGCTAGTAGACGTTCAATCTTCTGAGCAGTACGGTCACCTTCTTGGCTTAGGCCTAGGTGGTCAGCAACCTCAGCGTAACGACGACGTGCTTGTGGACGGTCGTATTGAGAGAACGCAGTTTGTTTAGTTGGGTTGTCGTTCGCGTTGTAACGTACAACGTTCGAGATTAGTAGTGCGTTCGCTAGACCGTGAGGTAGGTGGAACTCAGCACCAATCTTGTGCGCCATTGAGTGACAAACACCTAGGAATGCGTTAGCAAACGCGATACCAGCGATCGTTGCCGCGTTGTGTACTTTCTCACGAGCGATTGGGTCGTTTGCACCGTTCGCGTAGCTTGAAGGTAGGTACTCTTTAAGCATCTTAAGCGCTTGTAGAGCTTGACCATCTGAGTACTCGTTCGCAAGAACAGATACGTAAGCTTCTAGAGCGTGAGTTACTGCATCGTAACCACCGAATGCTGTTAGAGACTTAGGCATGTTCATTACTAGGTTAGCATCAACGATAGCCATGTTTGGCGTGATTTCGTAGTCAGCTAGTGGGTACTTAGCACCAGTCTTGTCGTCTGTAACAACAGCGAATGGAGTAACTTCTGAACCAGTACCTGAAGTTGTAGTGATACATACAAGCTCAGCTTTCTTACCCATTTTAGGGAACTTGTAGATACGTTTACGGATGTCCATAAAGCGCATTGCTAGTTCAGCGAAGTGAGTTTCTGGGTGCTCGTACATTACCCACATGATCTTCGCAGCATCCATTGGTGAACCACCACCTAGAGCTAGGATTACGTCAGGTTGGAAGCTCTTCATTGCTTCTGCACCTTTCTCAACAACAGATAGTGTTGGATCCGCTTCTACGTCGAAGAATGTTTGAACTTCGATGCCTTGCTCTTTAAGCAGTTTAACTACTTCATCAGCGTAACCGTTGTTGAATAGGAAACGGTCAGTTACTAGGAATGCGCGTTTCTTACCTTCTAGGTCGCTCATTGCGATTGGAAGGCTACCACGACGGAAGTAGATAGACTTAGGTAGTTTGTGCCACAACATGTTTTCAGCTCGCTTAGCTACAGTTTTCTTGTTGATAAGGTGCTTAGGACCTACGTTCTCAGAGATAGAGTTACCACCCCAAGAACCACAACCTAGAGTTAGAGAAGGTGCTACGTTGAAGTTGTAAAGGTCACCGATACCACCGTGAGTAGTCGGGATGTTTACAAGGATACGTGCAGTCTTCATCTTGTCACCGAAGTAACGGATGCGGTCTGCGTTTACGTCTTGGTTAGTGTAAAGACCAGATGTGTGACCGATACCACCGATTTCAACCATTGTTACCGCTTGAGCAACTGCATCTTCGAAGTTGTCAGCACGGAATAGACCTAGAGTTGGAGATAGTTTCTCGTGAGCGAACTCATCATCGTAAGAAACTTTACCTAGACCTTCACCTACAAGAACTTTTGTGTCAGCAGGAACTTTAACGCCAGCCATTTCAGCGATTGCTGGAGCAGGTTGACCTACGATTTTCGCGTTTAGTGCGCCGTCGATAAGAAGTACTTTACGTACTTTATCAGCGTCAGCTTTAGATAGAACGTGAGCTTTATGAGAAGCGAAACGCTCTTTCACTTCGTCGTAAACTTCGCTAACTACGATTGCAGCTTGCTCAGAAGCACATACTACGCCGTTATCGAAAGTTTTAGACATTAGGATAGAAGCAACAGCACGTTTGATGTCAGCTGTTTCATCGATAACTACAGGAACGTTACCTGCACCTACACCGATAGCTGGCTTACCAGAAGAGTAAGCTGCTTTAACCATGCCTGGACCACCAGTTGCAAGGATAAGAGCGATACCGTCGTGCTTCATAAGAGCGTTAGAAAGCTCTACAGATGGTTGGTCGATCCAACCGATGATGTCTTTTGGTGCACCAGCTGCTACTGCTGCATCTAGAACTAGTTTCGCCGCATCGTTAGTTGAGTTCTTCGCACGTGGGTGTGGCGAGAAGATGATGCCGTTACGAGTTTTTAGAGAGATTAGAGATTTGAAGATAGCAGTAGAAGTCGGGTTAGTCGTTGGAACGATACCACAGATGATACCTACAGGCTCAGCGATAGTCATTGTGCCTAGGTTGTCATCTTCTTCTAAGATGCCACATGTTTTTTCGTCTTTGTATTTGTTGTAGATAAATTCTGAAGCGAAGTGGTTTTTGATTACCTTATCTTCAACAATACCCATTCCAGATTCAGCAACTGCTTGTTGTGCTAGTGGGATACGAGCATGGTTAGCTGCAAGAGAAGCTGCGCGGAAGATTGCATCTACTTTCTCTTGAGAAAATGTTGCGAACTCTTCTTGTGCTGCTTTAACGCGTGCTACTAGAGCATCTAGTTCAGCTAAGTTAGTTACAGGCATGGTGGATCTCCTAAAATAATAAATATTAAAAACTTTTTAGTAAGGTTATTGTCTTTCGTTTTTACTGTTTATCAGCGACCTAACTAACAACCATCTTAGTAAATTGCTTTCAGGGCTGAGTATAATATTTCAGAGTGTGAAAAAATTGACTTGGATCAGTTCTCACAACTGAAATACCCCCAAAGTAGTGGTTTACCACAACAAAACAACATAAATCATTGATAAACAAATAAATTAAACTTCATTTTTTATTGAGCAAAAAAGAAGCAAACGAACTAAAAACTAAAAGAAATAACAACAATCTGTAAAAAAGTTTCATTTTTAGCCAACAAAATTACATGTGGACCCTAATTTTTGTGCTACTGAGAGTATATCGAATACGTCTTATCTCTCTACAAACCACCTTTCTTTTTGTGAAAAATGTGCGAATGTTAACGTTTGTGTAAATCAGTATGCTCTCTCATCAATTTTCTACGTAACAATTCGTTTCCAGATTGAATACATTTTCTTCAATAATTAGTTTTTCTCACAAATACTAGCCCAAATACGTTAGTTTTTTTCATTTCTTCCTACCGCACTTTTGCCTTACATTACCGCCTAAAATTACCCCCTCTCTTTTTCACTATTGTGAACGTTTACGAGTAAGCAACATGCAGACTTTAGAGTTAGCTATTTTCCTACAGTTTTTCTTAGGTTTGGTCGCAGCAGTGAACCCTGTTGGTATCATGCCTGTGTTCGTATCACTAACCGGTCATATGACACCAGAAGAGAAAAATAAGACCGCCACGACAGCCAACGTTGCCGTTGCGATTATTTTGATCATTTCTCTTTTTGCTGGTCAGTTGTTGTTGGATATGTTCAGTATTTCTCTGGACTCTTTCCGTGTTGCGGGCGGTTTACTACTTCTGAGTATCGCGTTCTCGATGATGAGCGGTAAACTGGGTGAAGATAAGCAAAATAAACAAGAGAAGTCGGAATACGTAAGCCGCGAACAAATAGGTGTAGTACCGCTAGCGATGCCTTTGATGGCAGGTCCAGGTGCAATCAGCTCAACCATTGTTTATGGCGCACGTTACCCAAGTGCACTCGACACGGTTGGTATTAGCGTTACGATCATGCTGTTTTGTTTTTGCTCTTGGTTGTTGTTCCGCTCTGCGCCTTTGATCGTTCGTTTCCTTGGTCAAACAGGCATCAACGTGATTACCCGTATTATGGGTCTAATCTTGGGCGCTCTTGGTATTGAGTTTATTGCTAACGGTTTAAGAAACCTATTCCCTGGTTTAGCCTAAATTTCATAACTTCTGGTATGATGTTGCAATCCGTTTCATTTTAACGCTGACAGTGCAACATCATGCCTCGCAAGTCTTTCAAGCATCATTTATACGTCATTATTTTCGGTACTCATACACGTGCTGGGCGTGCCTTCGATATCGCACTGATTATTGCGATCATTACTTCTCTCGTGGTTTTGATTCTAGAATCACTGCCATCGGTAATGACTGAATGGTCGCGAGAACTGCGTTACATCGAATACACCTTCACAGCCCTATTCACTATTGAGTATTTATTAAGACTGTACTGCTCTCCAAAACCTAAGTCTTATGCCACCAGCTTTTATGGTGTAGTTGATCTGTTAGCGATTCTGCCTACCTATTTAGCGATCTTCTTCCCTGGTGCTTCGTTTATGGGTGTAGTGCGATTACTACGTGTCATGCGCATCTTCCGCATCTTGAAATTGGTGCGCTACCTACAAGATTCCAACATATTGCTACGCTCTCTATTGATGGCGCGTCGTAAGATTCTTATCTTCTTTAGCACCGTAGGTATTCTGGTCACCATTTTCGGCGCACTGATTTTCGTTATTGAAGGTCCGCACAACGGCTTTACGAGTATTCCTAAAAGCATCTACTGGGCGATCGTAACGATTACCACTGTTGGGTATGGCGACATGGTGCCGCAAACTCACCTTGGGAAAGCCATCGCATCATTAACTATGCTGCTCGGTTATTCGATACTTGCGGTCCCAACCGGCATTATCACTGCAGAACTCAGTAATGAGATGAATGCGCACAAACAATTAGTAAAGTGCCCGAATTGTAATCGCTCTGGTCATGATTCAGATGCGATGCACTGTAAGCATTGTGGCAGTGAACTAGCAGATCCTGATAATCGCGTCGTGAGTTCGGACGAGGAAGAATAGAACAGGAATCGGCTTTCGATGCCTAAAGTGGAGCGCTCCCGAATCTCAGGGCGTAATGCCTCCAACAAGAGATTCCCGACTGCGCTCCTTCGTCGCTTTCGGGAATGACGCGGCGTTAGTTTGGAGAACAATATCTCTCACTCTAAAGAACGAGGGCGCCAGCCCCTCTATTTGTCTCTCTTAATAAAGAAATTTCGCAAAGTACAGCCCGTTCCGTACTCCAGACTTACGATCAAAAAAGCCGATGAATTCACATCGGCTTTTATATAGCTTTTAGCTCTCACGCAAAAAACATTCCCGCAGGACGAAGCCCGTTCTTGGTTTAGCAACCATCAGTGAAGACTTCAACCTTGTAATCATCACCCTCTTCCATTGCAGTAGTGTATTTTACATAGCAGTTACTTGCTTTGATTGAGTCTCGGTCATAAGCTTTCACCCACTTTGATTGTGTGATAACTCGATAGTTTGGATTGGCTGGAGTTTTACCAGCATTGAATGCATCCCAGACCCATTCACCATCACCGTTTTTGTAGTTCATCTCAGCCGTCATAAACTGCTCTAGACCACCATTTTCTACAATTGGATAACCAAATTGGACGCTACCTGCACCATCAACATGGTACGCCGGAAGCTTTTCTTGTCCTTCAATAGCTGATTTACCGAAAGCAAGTTCCGCAGCGTTGTGCACAGAGGCTGCCATGCCCTGAATTGAAGAGACCCGAGCGTCATGCTGTAAGTTTAAAAAGCGCGGTGCAGCAACGACTGCAAGAATGCCTAAAATAACAATGACAACAACGAGTTCAATAAGGGTGAAACCTTTAGATGTTTGCTTCATAACAGCGCTCCGATTTGTAAGACGCAGCAAAGCTAAAGGTCAAAAGTCAATTTTTTGTCACGTGAATATCAAAAAAGCACCCAGTTGGGCGCTTTCAAAATAGACATCTCAAAGTTGAGACAAGCTACGCTTTCTCAGCAAGAATGATGCGTAGAGTACGGCGTAATGGCTCTGCTGCACCCCATAATAGCTGGTCACCGACAGTGAACGCATTTAGGAAGTCATCGCCCATTGCCATCTTACGTAGACGACCAACAGGGATTGACAGGGTACCTGTTACTTTCGCAGGCGTAAGTTCTTGAGCCGTGATGTCGCGGTCATTCGGAATCACTTTTACCCAGTCGTTGTGCGTTGCGATGATTTCTTCGATTTCATCCATTGGCACATTTTGCTTAAGCTTGATAGTCAGTGCTTGAGAGTGACTACGCATTGCACCGATACGAACACACGTACCATCAATTGGCACTGGTCCATCTTGGAAACCAAGGATCTTGTTCGCTTCTACACCCGCTTTCCACTCTTCTTTACTTTGACCGTTGTCGCGCTTGACGTCGATCCAAGGAATCAAAGAGCCAGCTAGTGGCACACCAAACTTATCGGTTGGGAATGAAGAGCCGCGCATGGTGTCGGCAACTTTTTTATCGATATCGAGAATTGAACTCGCTGGATTTGCTAGTTCAGAGCTTACTGAGTCGTTGATTACGCCCATCTGAGAAATCAGCTCACGCATGTTTTGCGCGCCTGCACCAGATGCCGCCTGGTACGTCATCGCACTCGTCCACTCGACAAGACCTTTCTCAAACAGACCGCCAAGACCCATAAGCATCAAGCTAACGGTACAGTTACCACCAACAAACGTGTTTGTACCACCGTGAATGCCTTGTTGAATTTGTTTCAGGTTAACAGGGTCCAGCGTAATGATAGAGTCGTCGACCATACGAAGTGTCGAAGCAGCATCGATCCAGTAACCTTTCCAGCCAGCTTGACGAAGCGCTGGATAAACTTTCTCTGTATAACCACCACCTTGACACGTAATCACTGCATCAAGTTGTTTTAAACTGTCAATATCGAACGCATCTTGAAGTAAACCAGCTTCTTTACCTAAGTTTGGAGCTGGGATACCTATTTGAGACGTACTGTAGAAAACTGGCTCGATCAAATCGAAATCTTTCTCTTCAACCATACGTTGCATTAGGACTGAACCCACCATGCCGCGCCAACCAACTAAACCTACTCTCATCGCACTAACTCTCCATGTATATTTTTAAAACTTTCTCCATAGTTCAATTTTCGACACAAAATCTCAAGCCCTAATTTGCAAATAAACACAACTTTTTTAACGTTTACCGCGAATTTTTATAATCCAAGGTATTTTCCTCTCTTTTCTTATCGGTTCAGCACTAAAACCTACCGAGAAAACTGCCAACACTGTGCTACATGGTCTTACCACTCTGTGAGAAAACAACATTTGCAGCACATATTTTTTACATCACAAAACATTTCAAACTATTAAACTTAAAGTTTTTTAGTTATTAATTTCACAAGCAAACGTTTTATCGGATGAAAGTCAAGATAAAGCACCAAATGTTCGAAATATAATTTTTGTTAATGTATGTTATGCGCGATTAAAACAGGGAGCGGCCTTCCTCTATTGCTCCATGAACGACAGAGGCACATATGAAGCAAGTTACAACACGTCTTCCTAGTCTGATACAGGTATTTATCTCACTAGGTTTGTTTCTTCTTTTGGCATTTTCATTTACTGCCAAATTAGACCTTCCAATCCAGCTTGCGCTGTACATTGGTTGGTTCATTATCATGTTATTGGGTCTAAGATTAGGTCACCAATACAAAGACCTTGAAAAAGCAGCACTAAATGGGATTTCTAATGGTTTAGGTGCCGTGCTGATCCTTCTTGCTGTAGGTGCCTTAGTCGGTACTTGGATCTCTGGTGGTATCGTACCAACCATCATCTACTACGGCTTAAAAGCCATTCACCCTTCTATCTTCTTGTTAGCGACAATGATCATCTGTTCTTTGACTGCGTTAGCAACAGGCACTTCTTGGGGTGCGGCAGGTACTGCTGGTATTGCCATGATGGGAATTGGTCAAGGTCTTGGGGTTCCAGCACCAATTACAGCTGGCGCGGTTTTATCAGGTTGTTACTTTGGCGACAAAATGTCTCCACTTTCTGATTCCGTGATTCTTGCTTCTTCAATGTCAAACGTAGAAGTCGTAGAGCACATCAAAGGGATGCTGCCTATTGCCCTGATCAGTTACATCATTACGGGTATTATGTTTACTGCATTTGGCTTCCACTTCGCAGGTAAAGTGGATATGAGCCAAGTTGACTCAGTAATTCAGGCTATGGAACAACAATTTTTCATTACGCCTTATTCTTTTGTTCCAGTCATTATCGTATTGGCTCTACTCGCTATGCGCATGCCTTCTTTCCCTGTGATCAGCTTCGGTTCACTACTAGGTATTATCTGGGCAGTAATGATTCAGGATGTAGACTTCCTAACGGCATTCAATACCGCTTGGGCACCATTTGCAATTTCTTCGGGTGTGGATTTCATTGACTCGATTCTGAACCGAGGCGGTATGTCTTCTATGCTAGGTTCTGTTGCAGTTATCGTATTTGGTCTTGGTTTTGGTGGCTTGCTAGATAAGGTGGGCGTGCTTGAGACAATTGCGAAACTGTTCGAGCGACGTGTTCAAAGTGCGGGTTCTCTGGCGACAAGCACCATTGGTACAGCTTTCATGGGTAACGTATTCGGCTCGGCGATGTACGTATCACTGATTCTGACACCAAAAATCTGTGCGAAAAACTACGATCGCCTTGGCTACAAACGTAAAAACCTATCTCGTAACGCCGAATTCGGCGGTACGTTAACGTCAGGTATGGTGCCTTGGAGTGATAACGGCATCTACATGGCGAGTATTCTGGGTGTGGCAACATTGTCTTACGCGCCATTCATGTGGTTGAGCTTCGTGTGTATTATCGTCACTATCTTCACGTCGTACATGGGTTGGTTTGTCGACAAATGCGAACCAACAGCACCAGCAACAGAAGAACAAGCAGAAGGTGAACTAAAGCAGCAAACGGCTTAAATAGTTCTAACTTTCAATAGAATAGAAAAAGGACCGACGATTCGGTCCTTTTTTATGTTTGTCGTTTGGCTAAGCTCTGGCTAATCAGGCAGATTTGGTACCTGCTCTTACCGCTGAACGTTTACCTAAGGCATAGCCCAAAACAAGAGGAGCAAAGAAGATCACTAGGATGAACAAAATGAAGTAGATGATGGTGCTCTTCACCAGTTCGATCAGTTTATCCATTGCAAGGTTCACAACCTCTTGTGAAACGTGGTCGAGGTCTTGCGCAAACTTCTCTCTTTCGTTTGTAATAATTTGAGCAATCTCTTGGCGTTCTCTCGCCACCATTTTTTCTAGTGCTTGTCGCTCTTCACTCAACTGAACCAAGCGCTCTTCTGTTTTCTGGTCGATATCTTCAACAAGTGGCTGCAACTGCACTGCCATTTGCTGTGCCAAGTTACGCATATACTCAGGGTTATTATCGATAAAGTCTTTCAACGACTCAGAAGTAACCTTCAAGCTGTTTAGCGCTGCATTTACTTGTTCGATACTTGCTGAGCTATTGAGTGCGAGCAACTGCGCTTTCCATGTCATGATTTTGGGTGTTTGTTCAGACACTAAGCTCAAACGATCAGACACATCACCGATAGCCTCAGGCATCGTACCCAATGTCGTTACAGCTTCTTCCTCACTGATCTGATTCGCTTGTAACCAAGCTCGATAAGCTGGTGTACGGATCATACTCAAATCCGCGAATGGGTATTTCTCAACAAAGTCAGCCACAAACACTTTGGTTTTCGAGTACACGTCTTTTTTCAACAAAGATTGTGCAAGCTTATCGACTTCCTTGGCTAAGTGAGCAGACACTTGTTGTGCTTCCCCGGTAGTGAATAGATCTTTCCCTGCACCGACACTGAAGAACTGGTCCATTTGGTGAGTAAATACCCACGTGTCAATCAGAGCCGCCATTGGCGAGACTTGGTAAGCGGCAGCTTGAAGCCCTTCTTCCGCATTGATTTTCCAAAGTAAAATATAAGATTGGTTTACTTTGTCGTTAGGCTCGTAGTTGTCTTGGAGCACATCGGCAGCTTGCTCTACTTGAGCAAAGAACTGCTGAGCGTATTCACGCGTCATAATGCGCATGTTTAGCTCTTGTTTGGTGAGCGGTACAGTTTGACTATCGATTTTTACTTCTAAGAGAGAGCATCCCGAAAGGCTTAAAACCAGACAGGCTATCAACCAAGAAGACAGTCGGCGGATGAACATGAAATTACCTATGATCAAATGGTGTAGGACAGGAACAATGACGAACCAAAGCATAAGGTTCGCAAGCGCCCCTTAATACCTGAATCTCTACTATTTTAAGTCAGAGGAATATCAATCTGTTAGCACTTCTCGAATGTTTTCACTATTAAGAACTGCCTCAGCAAAAAGTGTCGTTTTCTGCAGGGTATCTTCCAACATATCCAGCTTGTCTGTAACGACTTCCTGACCTTGTTTAATTAAAGATTCGATATCCCCAGATATATAGTGTAGAGGCATCGCTCCAATGCTGCCTGACACTCCCTTCAAGCTATGGGCGATACGCTGAGCGTGTTCTTCATCCTTACCCTCGGCTATCAATGTTCTTAGCTTCGTACCATCTTCAGAATGATCTTGTATGAAAACCTCTAACAACATACGCACAGACTCTTCATCACCAGAGAGCGAATCAAGCATTTTCTCTATATCGATATAAGGCTCATCCGTCTCCACGCTCACACTCGCGGCTAAAGAAGATGCATCGTCATTCTCTTCTTCTAGAGGAGTGGTTGGTTTTACCACATCCACTGGCATGCGCTCCTCACCACTTGGCTCGGTAACTTGCTTCTCTGTCGGCAAAATCACTTCAGATGGGTTCGGCTTCATTGGTGTATCCGTTTTTTCACAAGGTTGAATTGGAGCATCTAAGACTGGAGTTTCCTTGTAGAACAGAGCCCAAGAAACCACCGCGAGTAAGGAACCACTTACTAACACTAAAAAGGAGATGTAAAACATCAGCTTTTGTTCAAGGGAGTTAATGACAGAGGCAAACTGATTAGAAAATTCAGGGTTAAGCAATTGGCTAGCGAGGTGGCTGCCTTGAGCATGAGCGGCAAGCACACTTGACGTTTGAGCCAATCGACGTTGGAATGCCCCTTGCTCTTTTTGCTCTAGCTTTTGTGACTCGGTAAAAAGAGAATCAAGCTCTTGGTAAGTATCTGAGCTTGTCGCTGCATCGCTAAACATGGCTTCTAAGACCAAAGCACCTAAGCGATAGTACATGGTTCTCAGTTGCTCAGAGTTACTGGCTGACTCTCGGCTATTATGGAGTTGGTCAGCCAGAGCGACTAGCTCACTATCGCTACCGATAAATGTTCTCGCGCCTTCAAGAAAGCGATCAGTTGAATAAAGCAGTTGCGTTAAGTCCGGGCCACCCCAGCGGTCAGAGTACTCGCTCTGCAATTGCAAACGAACTGCATAAACAAGCTGAAGTTTGAGAGAGACTTGGTCAACGTGCTGAGCACGATAAGGCAGCTCAAAGTTAAAGATATGACGCACTTCATCAACCTTGCTGCTGAGTTCATCAACGGTTGAAATCGTACGTATGGTTTGTTGAGCTTGCAGCCAAATACCCACAGCAAAGGCACACCATACCGCAAACAAAAACCAGATTGCTTGTTTTATTCCCTCTTTGAATTGCAGCAACGCCCATTCCTCAATTATCTCTATTAATAACAAGCATATACCATGAATTGCGCTTTTAGTGTGCACACTTCACATAAAAAAAGAGAGCACAATGCTCTCTTCTTTCAATTAATTACGGCTCAACTGATCTTTCAAGTTTGGCGGTGTGCCTTTAATCGTAAGCGTGTCTGTCTCTGGATCGTAGAAAATACGCTCACCCAGCAACAGGCTATCAAAGCTAATATTTAAGCCGCCACCAGCACCAACGTACTTAGTTAGTTTACGCACTGTAGAACGGTCGCCTGGGAATGACTCTTCCAACTCGTAACCTTGCTCTTTGGTGAAATCCATAAAGCTAGTACCATCTTGGCTAGGAGGAAGCTCACCAGACAGTTCAGAGATTTGCACCTCGTCGCCTGATTTAATTTGCTCGTTACAGTAATTGTAAACCTGCTTTTTGTATTCGTTCGCTTCTTGCTTTTCTAACTTAGAATCGGCACAGAAATCTTCCACCGCCTGCATCAGCACTTGGTTTTGCTGTTTAGTGTCTAAACCAACATCCGCTTGCAAGAAATCCAAGAAGAAGTCTGCCACTTTACGACCTACGCGACCTTTGATGTAAGAAAGGTAACGGTTTGAATCACGATCAGTGTCATAACTCGATAGATCGATGCGTGCCGCGATGTCCATCTTAGTGATGTCTAAATAATCCGTAGCATCGATATCTAAGCCTTCTGTCACTTTTAGGCTTTGGTTCATTGGTAAGATACCAATAAATAAATAATCCGTAGCCAAGCTCTGATACTCAGCAAAGACTAAGATACCTTCGTCAGCAAATGGGTACTTGATCAACTCTTCTTTCAAGCGATTTGCACTAATTTGTGAGAAATCATAAAAATCTCTCTCTCCTTTACGCATTTCTTGAAGCCAAAACTGAAATTCGCTGTCTGATTGGAAAGAGCCGAAGCCTTTTCCTGCTTTAGAATGGAATACGCGATGCAGTTCCGCGACAAGGTTTTCTGTTGAGGTATCGTTTTCTAACGACGCCGGGCGAAGTTTAACAACCAGTTCGTCCTGATCGTTTTTGCACAATTGATGCAGAATAACGTTTGAAAGATGAAGGCTCATAGTGATTTTATCTTGCTACAAGGTTTAAGTTGTTGGGCATTGTAGGTTATCATAAGCCGCTTTTACTATCATTATTAGAGTCTTTATGCCGATTACATCTAAATATACTGACGAACAAGTAGAGAAAATTCTTGCTGAAGTGGGTGCTGTTCTTGAAAAACACGCTGCTTCTCCTGAGTTGACGCTAATGATTGCCGGAAATATCGCAACCAATGTCTTAAATCAACAAGTTGCTGCTTCACAACGCAAAGTTATTGCTGAAAAATTTGCTCAGGCACTGATGTCTTCTCTTGAAGCGCCAAAATCACACTAAAAACGGATAATAGAACAAGTACATGGTAGACAGCGGAAACTCATACGGCGAACGCGTATCCCGACTAGTAGGTTGGGGGCATTGGTTTGCATTCTTCAACATCGTCGCTTCGATGTTGATAGGTACACGCTATATCGTTCAATCGCCTTGGCCAGAAACCCTGATGGGTCAATTCTATTTGGCGGTTTCGTGGGTGGGGCATTTTGGCTTTCTTGTTTTTGCTCTGTACTTATTGGTTCTATTTCCGCTGACGTTTGTCCTGCCATCTAGGAAACTCTTCCGTTTGGTGGCAGTGATATTTGCTACGGTTGGTCAAACCGTGCTGCTGATTGATACTCAAGCGTATCAATCAATTAATCTGCACCTAAACCCTGTGGTTTGGGAGTTGTTGTTTAGCGAAGACAAAAGCGCACTCAGCTCAGATCTCCAACATTTATTTGTTGTGATGCCGCTGATCTTCCTTGTTCAACTCGCTTTATCTGAATGGGTATGGCGTAAACAGCGCAAACTTTCTCATAAACACGTTGGTCGACCATTGGCTGCCGTGTTCTTCTTAAGCTTCATCGCGAGCCATTTGGTTTACATCTGGGCTGATGCTTACTTCTACAATCCTATTACCAGCCAACGCTCTAACTTCCCACTGTCATACCCTATGACAGCGAAGAGCTTTATGGAAAAACACGGTCTTCTTGACCGCGAAGAGTACCTAAAACGCTTAGCTGAGAACCAAGGTAATATTGATTTAGTAAGCTACCCACTAGAGAAGTTAGAATTCAATCGTCGTGTTAACAAGTTAAACGTGCTGATGATCAGCGTGAACAACTTACGTGCCGACGCATTAAACCAAGACGAAATGCCGAGCTTGTACCAGTTCGCACAAGACAATCAAAACTTTGTTAATCATTACAGTTCGAGCAATGATACATACGGTGCATTTGGTCTGTTCTATGGTTTACCGAGTAGCTACGCAAGTAGCATCAAAGCTCAAGGTAGCGCACCAGTTATGCTAGATGTACTGAAAGATCAGGGTTATAGCTTTGGTTTATTCAGTGGCAATGGCTTTGAAGAAGACTTGTATTCTGAAGTTATCTTCCGCGGCTTAAACTTGGCAAACTCACTCGATGGAAGCCAAGCTCATACCGATCCACAATCTATTTCTGCGTGGAACACATGGCTAACAGAGCAAGCCCAGCAGCCTTGGTTTAGCTTCATTGAAGTGACAACCGTTGATAACTTCGAATCAGAAACGATGGCAGCGAATGAAGAGCTCCCTGCTAGCGAGCGATTCAAGCAAGCTTACGAGCAAGCGGTAAAATCGGCTGATAAAACAGTTGCGAAGATCATCGCAGACCTAGAAGAAAAGCAACTGCTTGCAAACACGATTGTGGTTATTACCTCAAACCATGGTAGCGAGTTCAACGAAACCAATACCAACAGTTGGGGCGCAAACAGCAACTACAGCAAATATCAACTGCAAGTGCCTATGGTTATCCATTGGCCAGGTATGCTACCAGCGGAATTTACCCACAGTACAAGCCACTTAGACTTGTCAGTGACACTGTTGCAAGACATGCTGGGCGTATCTTCAAACCCATACGATTACAGCAGCGGGCGTAATTTGTTTGATGAAAGTCGCCGTCGTTGGATCTTAGCCGGCGATACACGTGAAATCGCACTGATCACCGGCTCTCAAACGACCGTTATCGATAAGTTTGGTAACTACAAGCTGTACGATGACAATTACAAGCGTTTACGCGAAACATCGCCTAAACTGCCTGTTCTAATGCAAGGTTTGACAGAGCTTCAACGCTTCTATTCTAAAAGCAATTAATTGAACAAAAGCTCTCCACCCGGAGAGCTTTTTTGATTCTTTTCTCCACAAACAACACAAAATCGTGCACTAAACGTCCAAACGATTCATTTTAGGGTTTACAAGATTTTCAAAGCCTTATATTATGCGCCTCAACAAA